>NZ_JARANU010000001.1:0-332978 GCF_029889855.1 Halopenitus sp. POP-27
GTCTCTTCTTCCGACCAGTGGACCGCCGCCGCCTCTAACCCGCGGCCTCTCCTCGATCGCATCACCCGTCGGCTCGCCGGCGAGCCGGGTCCCTCGTCCGCCGCACAGGACGATCGCGGGAACGGGAACGTCGACGTGATCGTCGGCGGCTTCGGTGTGATCGTCGGCGGCTTCAGCGTGATCGTCGACAACTACACGATCGCCCACGCGATCACCCCCGCGTGCAGCGCCAGGGCGCGGCCGACCTCGTTGATCGCGCCGAAGACGTCCCCGCTGACGCCGCCGAGCCACGACCGCGTCCGATGGACGACCACCAGCGCGACCGCCGACCCAGCACACAGCGCGGCGATGACGGCGAGTAACGTCCCCGCCGGGACGTCGAACGGGGCCGAAAACGCGATCGTGACGGTCGAAGGAACGACCGCGACGGGGAGAACGACCGCGACGACCGGGAGTGCGACCGCGAGGGTCGGGAGCGCGTCGGCTGGGGTCGCCGGATCCGCAAGACCGGACCCTAATCCCTCGTGAGCTGCGGTTCCGAAACACGCCGCGAGCGCCATCCCGAGCTTCGCCCCGACCTCGGCCGCGAGGACGATACCGGCGGCCACGAGGGGGTTCATCGTCGGGAGCGCGATCGCGGCGGCGCCAAGCGTGGTCACGAGCAGCGTTACCCCGAGAAGGAGGACGCCGCCGACGCCGAGATCGGCGTCCGCTAGCACCGCCCGGCGGCGGTCCGGGTCGTGGGCTGCGACCGCGTCACCCAGATCCGCCAGTCCGTCGGCGTGGGTGACGCCCGAGAGGGCGTACAGGAGACAGAGATACCCCGCGACGATGGTCGGCCAGGGTATCGACGCGAGCCCGGCGGACAGGACGAACGCGGCGAGCGCGATCCCGATGACCCACCCGACGACGGGGATCGTCCACGGGGACGTCCGAAAGTCGTCCCAGTCGCTCCGGCGGCCACCGGGGATCGGGAGGCGGGTCAGGAACGTGACGGCACCGCGAACCGCGCCGATCCGCCGCCGTATCGGGCCTCGTGTCGACGACGTCATCCGGCGGTCACCACCCCCGGTCCCGCAACGAGCACGTCGAGAGCCAGACAGCAGCCGACCGCACTCGCGATTCCGAGCCAGGCTGCGCGATTCACGAGTCGGATGCCGCGCCGCGCCGCCGCTGCAGTCGGCAGATCGGCAGTCGGCTGGAGGATGTACGTCCCCGGCTTTTCGAGCCGAACGTCCAGGACCGACGCGATCGTCGCCATCGGCCACCCCGAGTTGGGCGAGTCGGGACCACGCGCCCACCGGCGAGCCGCGAGCAGCGACGCCGGTCGGCCGGCCGCGACCGCGATCACGATCGCCGACAGCCGCGCGGGGATCCACATCACGAGGTCGTCGAGGCGTGCCGGAGCCCAGCCGGCCCGGCGCGTGCGGTAGCCGAGCATCGAGTCGAGGGTGTTGACCCCCTTCACCCACGCCGCGGCACCGGTTGCCACGGCGAGGACGGAGCCGGTCGTGAGTGCACCCGTGGTAACGTCCGCGACGGACGCCACCACCGCTATCACACCCATAACCGCGGCGGCGGCCGTGAACGCGGTGAGAGGGGCGATCAGCCCATCTGCGAGGTTCTCGGCCGCGCTTTCGACCGCGGCGGAGCGAACGTGGGCCGCCGACAGCGTGTCCGCATCGCGTCCGGCAAGTGCGCGCAGTGCCTCGCGGGCGGCCGGGAGATCCGCGTCGGAGTCGGCAAGCGAGACGACGTGCCCGGCGGTCTCGACGAGCAGTCGCCGACTGAGACACGTGTACAGAACCACCCCGGCGAGAACGCCCGCCAGCAGGGGATCGACCCATCCGGCCACCACCACGGGGACCGCGGCGACGACGGCGAACCCGACAGGAACGAGGACGGCGATCACGACGCCGACCGACCGGGTGTCGGGAAGCGTCCGATCGATCCGGTTGACGATGGATCCGAGAACGGCGACCGGATGGACACGTGCCGGCGGTTCGGCGATCGTCGAATCGAGGGCGGCCGCCACGAGCACCGCGAGGGCGGCCGCCCGGATCACCGCCTGGCCTCCAGCCGGGTCGGGAGCTCCGTGAGCGAGGTCTCGGTGACGTCGATGAACCGTCCGCCGGCCGACTCGATACCCCCGTCAATGGCCGGATCGTCGCCGACGTGCGTGAGGTCGTCGACGGCGGAATCGAGCGCCGCCGCGGCTGCCTCGAAGGCGCGGGGATCGGGCTTGCGCCAGCCACAGCCGATGCTGGTCGTCACGGCATCGAACTCCCCACGAAGCCCGCTGCGGATGAGCGTTCGGGGGACGAGTTCCGGAACCGAACAGTTGGAGAGCAGCCCGACCGGACCGCGATCGGCGGCGGCTCGGATCGCCTCCAGGGCACCATCTCGGCGGGTCACGTCGGGGTCGAAGGCGGCAACGACCGCGTGCCGGGCGGCGTTGTCGGACACGTCGACCTCACGGGAGTCCAACGCGGCGGCGACGTGTGCCGGCAGCGGCACCTCGGCACCCTCTGGGGCGTCGATGTGGACCTCGCCGTAGGCGACGTGCCAATCGTCCGGAACCTGAACCCCGCGCGATTCGAGTTCGCGGGCGACCGCCTCCGCGGGATCGATCGGGTAGTCGATGTCGACGAGCGTTCCGAAGAGATCGAAAGTGAGCGCCACGTTGGCGGCCGTACGACGAGGATCGGATTGAACCTGTCGGTCGGTTCGATCGGCTGGAAGCGGTCCGATCGAGACGGCACGGAGCCCGTCCGATCGAGACGCTCGGGCGTCTACCCCCGGACGGCTAGACCTGTCGCGCGAACGCGAGGTTCCCCGAGACGTTCTCGATGTAGGCGCGGACGGTATCGCCCTCCTGGGCGCCGGGGACGAAGATCGTGTAGTCGCCGCGTTCGGCGACGCCGTCGCCCTTCCGGCCGGTGCCGACGATCTCGACCTCGTAGGTGGTTCCCTCCTCGACGGTCTCGGAGCGGCGCTGGGTCGTGGACGTCTGCTTGGCGACGGGACGGAAGGCACCACACGCCTCACAGCGAAGCATCGGCGTGCGGTCCTCGGTGACAAGGCGCGTGTCCGGAAGGCCACACTCCGAGCAGGTCACGTAGGAGGCGATGTAGGCGTCGAGGGCCGACTGAAAGTCGTCGGCTCGGAAGTTGCCGTTGTAGCGAGCGACGCCGTTCTCGTACTGGCCGGCGGTCCCCAGTTCGCGCTGGATGTTGGAGTGGACGTGCTCGGGGTCACGCGAGAGCGCGTCGGCGATCGCCGAGAGATTTGTCAATCGGGTGAAGGCACCGTCCTTCTGAGCGGTCGGGTCCGGGACCTCGAGGCGCTCGTCCGAGCCGCCGAGATCCGGCAACTCGTCGATCGCGCGGTCGAGACTGGCCTGGTAGTCCATACGGTCGGGAGACGGCCGTGACGGAAAGCGTTTCCGGGTTCGTCGATCCGGTGCGTTCCGGTCGGTCGATCGGTGCGTTTTCGAAGTCGCCGATCACGGACGCCGGGTCGAACAGACCGTCCCGATCGATCGGGCTGTCCGACGCTCGTGTGGCGACTGACGGACGACCGTCAGACACGGAGGAAGATACTTATAGGACCCACGGATATCCGTATTCGAGCGATGAGCAAGATCACGTTCCGCGCCGCCGACGACCTCGTCGAGCGGTTGGAGGAGTACGACGCCTCCAAAAGCGAGGTGATGCGCGAGGCGTTGCGCACCTATCTCGAGTCGGCCGAGCCGGCCGACGGGGAGCCCGGACGGGACGTGACTGCAGGATCCGGATCGTCGACGGGGGAGAACTCGGAGACCGCAAGCGGGATCGACGCCACGATCGCCGACCGTGTCGACGAGTTGATCGCCGATCGGCTGGATGCGGCACTCGACGACCGACTCGGTCGACCGGCCACTCCCGATCACGGCGCGTATACGCCCGCGAGCGGGTCCGATATCAACGTAAAC
This sequence comes from Halopenitus sp. POP-27, assembly GCF_029889855.1. Taxonomy (NCBI): domain Archaea; kingdom Methanobacteriati; phylum Methanobacteriota; class Halobacteria; order Halobacteriales; family Haloferacaceae; genus Halopenitus; species Halopenitus sp. POP-27. Next base: position 3,974 of record NZ_JARANU010000001.1, read on the forward strand.
GTCACACTCGACGGGGTTCGTGCCGACGAGTCGGCCGTCGAAACCGACGAGGACGCCGACCGATCGACGACGACCGACGAGCGTATGACACACGGGGACGAGTCGGCTGAACGCGCGCAAACGGACCGTAAAACGTGCGCAAGCTGTGGTGATGAAATGCCGGAAGACCACGTTTACTGTCCGAATTGCGGGGAAAAGCGATCGCATCGCGTGTTCTGTGAATGCGGCGACGAGATCCGGTCGGATTGGGCGTTCTGTCCCGGCTGTGGCCGAAGAACCCCTGCGGCCGACGTCCTCGATAACCCCTAAGACGGCGTAAACAGGTTTTTTCGGCCCGTATACGCCGTTTTCCCGGTGACGTCTTACAACGGGCGGTACTTTTAAGTATCTTCCATCTGTGCGTTCATCTGCGTAAGACGGTTGTCTTACAGACGGCCGCCGCGGCGGCGATCGGCTCGCCGTCCGGCGGTTTACGTGTGTAAGACCCAATGACACGCGATGTCACCGTCTTACCGGGGGAATGACAATGGAGCGTGTGACACTACGAATCCCGAAACAGCAGATAGAGGAGGTCGAACAGATGGTCGAAACGGGCGAGTTCCCGAACCGGAGCGAGGCGATCCGGTCGGCGGTCCGTGAGATGTTGAACGAACAGGACGGCGAATACAACAGCCGTCGGCGCACCGAGCGCAGCTGGGCGAAGGTGTAACGATGCAGGACATCGTTCAGGACGCCCTCGCCAACGCGGAAGCCGAACAGCGTGAGATGGACGTCGACGCCGACGGGGACGACGAGTTCGGCGATCCGCGGATCGTCATCGTCGGCGCCGGCGGAGCCGGGAACAACACGATCAACCGGCTGTACAACATCGGCGTGGACGGCGCCGACACCGTCGCCATCAACACCGACAAACAGCACCTGAAGATGATCGAGGCCGACACGAAGATCCTCGTCGGCAAGTCCCTCACCCAGGGGCTCGGAGCGGGCGGCGACCCCAAGATGGGCGAGCGCGCCACCGAGATGGCACAGGGGACGATCAAGGACGTCCTCGGCGATGCGGACCTCGTGTTCGTCACCGCCGGAATGGGTGGCGGGACCGGGACCGGCGCCGCACCGGTCGTCTCGAAGATCGCGAAAGAGCAGGGCGCGATCGTGGTCGGGATGGTCTCGACCCCGTTCAACGTCGAGCGGGCCCGGACCGTCAAGGCCGAGGAGGGCCTCGAGGACCTCCGCAACGAGGCCGACTCGATCATCGTACTCGACAACAACCGCCTCCTCGATTACGTCCCGAACCTGCCGATCGGGAAGGCGTTCTCGGTGATGGACCAGATCATCGCCGAGACCGTCAAGGGGATCTCCGAGACGATCACTCAGCCCTCGCTCATCAACCTGGACTACGCGGACATGTCCACGATCATGAACCAGGGCGGCGTCGCGGTGATGCTCGTCGGCGAGACCCAGGACAAGAACAAGACCCAGGAGGTCGTCAACGACGCGATGAACCACCCCCTGTTGGACGTCGACTACCGCGGCGCCTCGGGCGGGCTGGTCCACATTACCGGCGGTCCGGACCTGACGCTCAAGGAGGCCGAGGGGATCGCGAACAACATCACCGAACGCCTGGAGGCCAGCGCCAACGTCATCTGGGGCGCACGCATCCAGGAGGAGTACAAGGGGAAGGTTCGTGTGATGGCGATCATGACCGGCGTCCAGAGCGCACAGGTACTGGGTCCCTCGACCCAGAAGCAGGCCGACCGCTCCCGTGCCAGTCTCGACGGTACGAACGCCAACGACGGGCCCGGTGGAGCAGGCGGAACGAGCGCGACCGGCAGCGCCGACGCCGCAAGCTGGGAGTCCGACGGCGGCACCGAGCCGACCGAGAAGCAGAACGGACTCGACGTCATCCGATAGCCCGCATTCGGTCGAAACGACCCGAGCGACCACACTCGCTCGGGCCATAGAACCCGTTTCGGGTCACCACGCGATGGACGTGCCGCCCGACACCCGTTTTTTGCCGCCAGTCACCCACGTGAACGATCGACAGACACAGGTATCCGGGGCCGGACGTACGGACGATGCTCGGGTTGGAACACGGGTTCCGGATCGTCGACGTCCACGCGACGCTCGATCCGGACGAGGAGTCGGTCGCGGCCCACGGCCGCGACATCACGCCCGAGCGGCTCGAACGGGAGATGCACCAGGCCGGCGTCGTCCGCGCGATCGTCTCCCCGGGAAAACGACCGGACGGGGAGAGCTACCTGCGCGTGAACAACGCCGTCGCCCGGCTGAGCGTCGAGCGACCGTTCCTTGCGTTCGCCCGCCTCAACGGCCCCCGCGACCCGGGATCGACGCCGATCGGAAAACTGCGAAACCTGCGGACCGAACGCGACGATCACCACACCCGTCCCGACGACGTCGAGCAATACGCCTACGACGATCGGTTTCACGGCTTTATGCTGGCACCCGCCGTGGACGGGATCCCGGAGGATGACGTCCTCGAACGGCTCGCAAAGGCGGACCAGCCGGTGCTCGTCGACGGCGGGACGTCGTTTTCCCCGGATCGGCTCGCGGAGACGCTGCTCCCGTACGGGTTCCCGGTGGTGCTCGGGAGCTTTGGCGGGTATCCGCTCCGGGAGTCGATGATGCGGTCGTCCTTCGAGCACCTCCAGAAGTACGACCAGCTCTATCTCGACACCAGCGCGGTCCGGTTCCGGGACGTCCTGGAGACGGGACTGCTCGAACACCCCGACCGGATCCTCTTCGGGAGCGGCGTGCCGGACGTCCACCCGAACGTGGCGGTGATGGAGATCCTCACCCTCGACGTCTCCGAGGACTTCATGCGACGCGTGTTCACGAAGAACCCGTCACGGGTGATTCCGGGGCTGGCGGCCGGAGCGGATCTGTGAGATCTCCGGTATCGATCCAGATATGTGGATCAAGTAGCCGTATGATCGAACGAATAGGACACGTTCCTGTGTCGGGTTCCGATCCGCTTTTGAGTCGCTCGTCCCTATCCGAGGTATGACCCGTATCGTCGTGGTTGACAACCACGGACAGTTCACACACCTAGAACGGCGTGCCCTCCGGGATCTCGGCGTGGATACCGAGTTGATAGATAACGACACCCGGCCTGCCGACATCGACGCCGACGGCATCGTGCTCTCGGGCGGCCCCGACATCGACCGCATCGGTCGCTGCCCCGACTACCTCGATCTGGACGTGCCGATCTTCGGGATCTGTCTCGGAATGCAGATCATCGCCGACGAGCTGGGGGGCACCGTGGGCGGGGGTGAATACGGCGGCTACGCCGACGTCGATGTGGAGATCACCGACACGACGGACCCGCTCGTCGGGACGCTGGCTCCAGAAACACGGGTGTGGGCCTCACACGCCGACGAGGTGAAGACGGTCCCCGAGGGCTTCACTCGAACCGCCCGCTCGGACGTCTGTTCGATCGAGGCGATCGCGAACGCCGAGACCGACCGCTACGGGGTCCAGTGGCATCCCGAGGTCGCACACACCGAACGGGGCGAGGAGGTCTTCGAGAACTTCATCGAGGTCTGCGAGTCGCGCTGATCGACGGTCACGACAAGGCGTTTCTCACGGTCGATCCGCTCGCGCCCTACAGCTGATAGGTCCGCTGAGCGACGGCCCCACAGCTGTCACACGTGCGCCGGTACTGCACCTGGCTTCCGGTCGTGACTGCCTTCCAGGACGGATCCGAATGCACGTATCCACAGGAACTACAGACGTGGCTCGTCCTGTCGAGCCGGTCCCGCAGCCGGTCGAGCGCCGTCGTTCCGATCGCTTTCCCAGACATATGTTACCAATTAACACTCGAAGGAGAAATACGTACCGGTGGGATCGGTCGCATCGATGAGGGGGGATAAGACGTCGAAAAACGGCCGAAAACGCGATCAGGCTTCGAAGAGGTCGTCGACGGCGTCGGCAGCTGCCGCGACGGCCTCCTCGGCGACCGCCTCGGGATCGGCCTCGTCGTCGGGCGCGTTGAGGTAGACGTCGACGTCGAGGACGTCGTCCTCGAAGGTCACCGTAACGTCGAGGTCCTCGACGTCCGACTGGCGGTACTGGGCGAAGACGACGCCTTCTGCCGCCCGGGCGGCGGTCCGAACCACTTCGTCATCGGTCGGATCCGACGACCCGTCCGCGTCGTCTCGGTCGGTCATTTACGCGCCGCCCGCGCCCGGACCGCCGGGACCCATCGGGCCGCCGCCGGCGCCACCCTGCAGGAGCTGCTGGAGCTCCTCCTGGAGGCTCTCGAACTGCTGTTGGACGCGCTCCTCCTGCTTTTTGAGCTGCTCGACGCGGACCTCGAGGGAGTCGACCTTTTCGTCAAGGTCCTCGTGAGCGCTCTCGTAGTCCGTCTCGACGAGAATCTCGCCGACCTCGCGGTACATCGTGGCGCCCTCGTCGACGTCCTCGAGCGCCTCGAGGGCGGTCTTCGAGTCGTTGAGCGCCGACTGGGACTGCTCCTTCTGCTGGGCGACCTGTTGGGCCGTCTCCTGTAGGTCCTGCAGCTCCTCGATCTTCTCCTGTGCCTCCGGCGGCATATTGCCCTGCATAAACGGGAGGACACGTCCCGGACTGAAAAACCCACGTTCTTCGTCCCGCAGGGACGATCCCCCGGATCACGCCGTCGAACGCCGCGTGACGGCCGTTTCGGCTGCCGCTTCCGCGACGTCGACGAGCCGGATCCAACTGTTGGTCCCGGCGCGCAACGCGGTCAGATCCCGGGCGAGCACCCGAACGATCACGGTCGCATCCTTCCGAGCGAGTCGGACCCGTGATCGGGGATCGTCGACGCCGTCGATCTCGGGCGTGAGGGCGTTCGCGATCGTCCGTGCTCGATCCACGGATGAATACCGGAACCGGAGCGTGACCGCGTGAACGTATGGCGATTCCGCACCGGGTTGGTGATCGTCGATCTCGGCATCAGCGTCGATCTCGGCATCAGCGTCGATCTCGGCATCAGTTGGCATTATGGAGTCAGGATCGAAAGCGACCGCGAGTCACCGGCTCGACAAGCGGGGAGAAACGGGCAGCGACTATTCGACGGTGACTTCCTTGACGTCGCCGCCGCGTTCCTTCAAGAGCACGCGGTGACCGCAGTAGGGGCAGCGGACGCCGCCGTACTCATCGAGCGTGACGTCGCGCTTACAGCGGGAACACCGGTAACTCATTATTCCTCGTCCGCGAGTGCCGCGCGGATCGACCGCCGAACGGTGCGTCCGCCGGGCGTTTCGGGCCGGTAGGCGCCACCGGCGAACGTCTCGCCCGTCTCCTCGTTGACCCAGATGCCGGTTCCGATCCGGGTGACGTCGTCGCCGTCGACGGTCGCATTGCGCATATCCGCCTCGATCTCCTGAACGCGCTTCCGTGCGACGCGGCCGTATCGTGCGCCGAAACGACCCGAACTCCCGGTCGATCGTGCCTTCTGCTCAGCCATAGTACCGCTTGATACAGCCAGCACGAGTAAAAAGGCTACGAGTTGCCCTCGCGGATCCGGCTTGCGGGGTGACGACGGCACGTATCCACACCGACGGGCTGACAAAGCCGGCGCGCACAGGCGCCCGTATGGACGAAATCGACGTCGAGCCGGTCGACAGCGTCGATGCGGGATCACGAACCGACGTCGACGCCGACCTCCCGGCCGGGATCGACGCCCCCGAATATGTTCTCTACGGGGGCAAAGGCGGTGTCGGAAAGACGACGATGGCGGCGGCCACGGGCCTCTCCTCGGCCGCCGGCGGGGTCGACACGCTCGTCGTCTCGACGGACCCTGCCCACTCGCTGTCGGATACCTACGGCGTCGACGTGCCCGCCACGCCCGCCCGGATCCGCGAGGACATCCCGTTGTACGCCGCCGAGATCGATCCTGACGACGCCATGGAGGAGGGACTGTTCGGCACCGATGGCGACCCGCTCGGCGGGCTTGGCGACCTCGGCGAGATGGCCGGTGGGGCGGGTGGAGATCACGATGGCCTCGACGACCCTGCCGACGGACCAGCCGGCGGGCTGCTCGATGGAACGATGCCCGGCGCCGACGAGGCGGCGGCGATGCGCCAGCTGCTCGAGTATCTCGACGACCCGCGGTTCGACCGCGTGATCGTCGACACCGCGCCGACGGGACACACGCTCCGGCTGCTGGAACTTCCCGAGCTGATGGACTCGATGATCGGCCGGGTGATGAAACTCCGACAGCAGTTTTCCGGAATGATGGACGGCCTCACGGGGCTGTTCGGCGGGGACGGCGACGACCCCGACCCGAGCGAGGATCTCGACGCACTCCGCGAGCGGATCGAACGTCTGCGGGACGTTCTCCGTGATCCCGATCGAACCGATTTCCGCATCGTGATGATCCCCGAAGAGATGAGCGTGGTGGAGTCCGAACGACTCCGCGACCAACTCGGAGCGTTCGGTATTCCGGTCGAGACGATCGTCGTCAACCGGGTGATGGAGGATCTCGCGAACGTCGCCGACGTCGATCCGGAGTGGGTCGTCGCGCCGAACCTCGAGGACTGTGCGTTCTGTCAACGCCGCTGGCAGGTCCAGCAGAACGCCCTGGAACGGGCGAGCGACCTGTTCCGCGGCCGCGAGGTGAAACGCGTCCCGCTGCTGGGGGATGCGGTTCGCGGGGACGCGGCGCTTCGGGTCGTGGCCGCCTGCCTCGAGTGAGCCATCCGCGCCCGATACGGTAGCACCCGATAGGTAGCGGCAGGGGTAGGGGCCGGGGATCGCCTATCTCGTCACCTTGGTGAGGAGGTCGTAGGCGGCATCCAGCATCGGGTCCGGCAGGAACCGACCGAGAACCGCGACCCGGGGCAGCGTCCCCGGCTGGACGCGGGCGGGGGGCTGCGTCGCGCTTGCAGCGTTACAGATGGCGTCGGCGACCACCTCGGGTTCGACCGAGCCGGGGCCGTCGCCGGCGACGAGCTGGGTGTCCTCGAAAACCCGGTAGAACTCCTCGTAGGCGCCCGATCGGTCGATGCTGTCTCCGTCCTCCTCGTTCGCGTTCTGCTCGTCTCCGTCTGGTTCCGCCCCGTCCCCAGCAGCGACCTCCCGACCGGCGCGGTCCGAGAAGTTCGTTCGGACGGGACCGGGTTCGACGACCACGACGTCGACGTCGTACTCGGCGACCTCGTTCCGGAGCGCGTCCGACATCGCCTCGATCGCGTGTTTCGAGCCGGCGTAGACGCCGGTTCCGGGGAGCGCGATCCGGCCGAGGACCGAGGAGACGTTGATGATCGTCCCGTCACGCTCCCGACGCATCGAGGGGAGCACGGCCCTGATGAGCCGGTGAGGACCGTAGACGTTCACGTCGAACTGGTCGTGGACTCGGTCCGTGGGAACGTCCTCGAGGGGGCCGAACTGCCCGTACCCGGCGTTGTTCACGAGACAGTCGATCGCGCCCTCCTCGTCGAGGATCCGGTCGACGACGCGGTCGACGTCGTCGCCGTCGGTCACGTCCAGGGTCGCGAGTTCACACCCCTCCTCGCCGAGCGTCTGGATGTCCGCCGGGTTCCGCGCCGTCGCGTACACGGTCCAGTCCTCCTCGAGGAACGCGCGCGCCGTCGCACGCCCGATTCCCGACGAGCACCCCGTGATGAGTACCGTCCGTTGCACACCCGTGTCCTCGTACGGGAGCGCCATAACTTCCACCGTTCCGTCCGCGCCCACTTCATCCGTCCACCGTTCCGCCCCGTAGCCACGATCGTCGGACGGGGAAGGAAAGGAGAAAGGAGGGAACAGGACAGGACCCCTGCGCCGCTCGACTCAGGAGTCGGCGATCGACCGCTTGACCACGTCCGCGTACGCGTCGGCAATCCGGGTCGGTTCCGGCAGCTTGTATCCGGCACACAGTGCGTCGACGATGTCCACCGTGGTCGCGGCGGAGACGCGGTGGCCCGGGCTGACGTAGAGGGGATTCACCCGCCGGCTGTTCGGATACTGGCGCGACTGGAACGCGTGACCGATCACGGTCCCATCGACCGTATCGGTGCATCCCGTGGGGGATTCCACACGCCCATCGGCGCGGATCGGGGTCGACCACCCCTCGAGGCGCCCGTCGACGTCCGCATCGGGCGTGCCACAGAGGAGGCTCTTGGCGACGCCGACGCTCGGCAGGTCGAGCACGACGCCGATGTGGGTCGCGATCCCCGCCTGCCGGAAGTGGATCCGCCCCGAGCCATCCAATACCGCAAGGTCCGGATCGACGGACAGCGTCGCGAGCGCATCCAGGATCGGTCCGCCCTCGCGAAACGCGAGCAGCCCCGGGATGTACGGGATCGAAAGCGGCGAGACGGCGTGAGTCCGTTCGACGAGCCGCCCACCGCGAAACGCGACGACCGCCGAGACGACCGCGTCCTCGAGGAACGCCTGATCGATGCCGACGACGATCGGGGGATCGGAGGAAGAGATGGAAGAAGAGGAAGTGGAGGAAGAGGAGGAAGATGTGGAAGCGGAGGAGCACGACCCGGTAGCGGAGCCGAACCGTTCCTGAACGGTGTCGTGACCCGGTTCCGGAACGCCGTCGGTGAGATCGGTGGCCTCGTCGATCGCGATCGAGTCCGGAACGGCGGAGCCGCCGAATCCGTCAGCAAGGTCGTCCGTGAAGACCGCGGCGGCAGCGATCTCGCGCTGGAGATCCTCCATCTCCTCGCGGGACAGATCCGGATCCGGAACGAATTCGGAACGATCGAGATCGAGCGTGGTTCGGGGACGATCGTCCCTGAACGAGTCGTCGTGTGAGTCCGGCGGCGCCACGACGATCACCGCCGACGGCCGGGACCGCCTGGTCCGCCAGGACCTCCGGGACCTCCGGGACCGCCTGGACCACCGAACTGGAGCTGCGTGGGCGCACGCATCTCGTCCTTGACGCGCTTCCCGTACGCCAGCCCGACGAGGAGTCCCGCGAGATGTGCCCAGTGAGCGACCCCGCCGGCGACGCCACCGAGGCCGAAGAAGACGCTGACGACGGCGAAGCCGATCGTCAACAGCCACAGCGGCATCGGGATGAAGAAGTAGAGATACACTCGGAGGTGCGGGTTCAAGACGGTGAGTACCCCCATAATCGCCATGATCGCTCCGGAGGCACCGACGACGCCGGGGCCGACCGGACCGACCAGAAAGCCCATCCCGATCTGGGCGAGTCCGGCGAGGGCGCCGGCGCCGAGGAACAGCAGGGCGAACCGCTTCGACCCGATACGGTCCTCCACGGCCGGCCCGAAGAAGTAGAGGACGATCGAGTTGAGCGCGATGTGCGGAAAGTTCCCGTGTGCGAAGACCGCGGTGATCCAGGTCCAGACGTACTCCAGCCGCTCGGGGCGGAGGACGAAAAGCGACCGGGACAGCTCCTGGCTGATGAACCCGCTGACGAGGACCTGAAGCAGGAACGTCGTCCACATCAACCCGAGGAACAGGAACGTCAGATTCCCACGGAAGTACCCGAGGAATCCGCCCGTCGACGTCGTACGGGCAACGCGTGCCCGGATTCGGTCGGCCACCGATCCGGATCGCGGCGACCGTGTCTCGCCAGACGGGGAGTCGTCGAACCCGCTTTCGAAGACTCCGGAGGGATCGTCCCACTCGCCGAGTCCGGGACAGTCGTGGTTCTCCGGCAGCCGGTGGTCCGCACAGAACGTTCGTCCGCACCGGTGACACTGGTACGGGAGGTTCTCGTAGGCACCACACACGTCGCACGTCGCCATTACCGTGACGTTGTGGCGGCGCGGGTAAAGCGGTTTGGCCTCGACGACGACGATGAGAGATCGGGATCGAACGGAAGGCGCGGTCGAACGGAAGGCGGGGTCGGACGGAAGGCGGGGTCGACGAAGGCACGGTCGGACAAAGACACGATCGAAGCCAACCGGCCTATCGAAGCGATTAAGCGGCGGACACACGAACCGCGACCTATGCAGCACCTCATCATCCGTGGCGACCCCGGGATCCGCCGAGACGCGGTGATCAACTACGACGGCCAGGAGATGATCTGCTTTTCGGTGAACCGACAGGGCGACTGGCACGGCCCCGACGAACCCCAACTGTGGTGTACGATCGGCACTGAGGATGAGTACGAGACGTACGCGAAACGAGAGTACGTCCCGCACTGGCTCGAGACCGAGTCGATCGACGCCGAGGATCTCGACGTCATCAAGGCGAAAGGCGACCTCGCGGTCTAGGTCACAACAACCCGTCCAGGTCCTCGTTATCGAACGCGGCGGCCGGATCGCTCCGATCGCGGTCCTCGGTCTCCGTCTCGGCGGCCGCCTGTCTGGCGCGTTCGAGGAAGGTTTCGACGCGACCGGACCGTTGGATGCCGCCGAGAAGGACGATCGTCGCGAGCCGCTCGGACTGAAGCGGGAAGTCGCCGCCGCGAACCTCCATCGAGCCGGTTTCGTCCTCGAGCCATCGCCGTGACTTCTCGACGCCCTTGCGTGGGATCCGGTCGACGTCGCCGGCCGCGATCAACAGCGCGCGATCGGCGTTCGTCGCTTCGGGAACGCTGAGTCCGGTGGTCACCGCCTTTCGCGTCGTACTCAGTAGCGCGGTGATGTTCTCCGCCGGGTCTTCGGACGCAAGGGCACTCGCGTACCCGACCGCCGCGATCCCGCCGGCTCCGAGGGTGTTGATCACCTCGCTCGTGTCGACGACGGACTCCCCCACGCCCTCCGTCGCCTCGCCGGCGGCCAACAGCAACCCGATACGCTTGGCCAGCTTCCGGTTGAGACTCTCGTAGCCCCCCTCGACGCTGTCGTCGGCCGCCCGCCACGCGTCGTTATCGAGGAGGAGGGTGGCGTCCGCCTCCCGGATGAGCGTTTTCAGTGATCGCCCCGCGTTCACCTGGTACAGTGCTCCCTCATCCCGTGCGGGAAGCACGCCGAGGGCGTAGACGGGAACGTCGTAGACACGGCTGAGTTCACGCACGAGCACCGGCGAACCGCCCGATCCGGTGCCGCCGCCCAGCCCCGCGACGACGATGATCGCCTCCGCCTCGGCGGTGATCCGCCCCGACAACGCGTCGAGAACTTCGACCACGTCCTCGTCCATCACCGTCGCGCCGAGCTCGTTGTCGCCGCCGACGCCGTGTCCGTTGACACGGGATTGGCCGATCAGGCAGGTGTCGATCGGCAGGGGATCGAGATCCGTCGACGCGGTGTTGACCGCGAGGGCGCCCCGTACCGCACCGAATCCCATCTCAGCGTCGAACTCGGCCAGGGCGGTCGTGACCTTTCCGCCCGCCTGTCCGACGCCGACGAGGACGGCCTTCATACGGAATGATCCACACACCAGCGTATCAACGTTTCCCCGACGACACCGCGAGCGATCGAACGCGGCTATGCCGTCGACGACGCGTCGCCGCCGGAGGTTTATATATGGATCCGACACAGCGACCCTATGTCCGAACGTGACCCGGCGAGACCCGGACGGAGCGAAACCGCCAGTGTCGGGACGGGATCGACGGTCGATGGCGACGGTGGCGGAAACGGGGGCGTGATAACTGGGACCGGGGGATTCGCCGGCGGCGGCGATGTCGGTGATGGTGGCGGTGGCGGCGGTGGCGGTGATGGCGATGCTGGCGACGAGAGCACTGATCACCTCGCCGAGCGCGTCGACGCGATCGAGCGCGCCATCACGGGGGATGACGCCGATGTCGACCGCGGCGACCGAGCCGCGCTGGAGTCACGGGGTGCACTGGAGTCACGGGTTGTGGCGCTCGAAGGGACGATCGACACGATCGAGCAGCGTCTCGAGGAGCTCGATGCGGCGACCCAGGCGGTCCGTGGATACGTCGGCGGCGTTCGCGCCGTCAATCGCGAGATCGAGAGTCGGGCCGATCTCGCGCTGGCGAAGGCGACCCGCCTGGAGGAGGGCCAGACCGGACCGAAACGACCCCGGGAGACGGCCCCAACCGGGGAACCACACACATCGACTCGCCACACCGCGACCGACCGAAAGACGGCCACCACCGGATCGACGGACACCGACGGAAGCGAGCCCACCAGCCGCTGGAGCGAGCCCGACGACGGCGAAACCGCTGTCACCGAGCCGACCGAGACGGCCGGCGAAGCGACCGACAGCCGCCCGGATCGACCCGGCGTCAAACGAACCGGCGGCAAACGAACCGGCGGCAAACGAACGGACGGCGGCCAGTCCGATCCGAGCTATCCGCCGGCAGCCGCGGCAGCGGTTCCGGACGCCGACGAGGTCGGACGGGTTCCGGATCTGGCGGACGACACGCGTGAGACCCCCGAGTCAGGTGTTCTCGCGCGACTTCGAGACGTCCTGTGATCCGAACGGTGCTCGCAGTCGTCGTCGCCGTCGGACTCCTCGCGACCGCGTCGCCGGCGTTTGCGGACGCACAGCACCAGACGACACGGACCGAACTCGAGACCGTTGCGGAGCAGCTGGATCGGATCGCGACCGGACTGGCGACCGACTCGACGGCCAGCACCGAGCCGTCGCTTGCGGCACGGACGACCGTGACGATCGGGCTCCCGTCCGGGTTCGGGTCGGCGCCGATCGAGTGGGCACGGATCGGTTGTCGACGGGACGTCGTCCCCGCCCTCGAGTCGGACGGTCGCCCCGGAGCGGACTGCCGATTGACGTTCGCGTATCGACTCCGTGGATCCACGATCGACGCACACGCCATTCCGGACGCGACGCTTGCACCCGAGGTCTCGGCGATCGAGGTGACCACGGCGGGAACGGCCATCCGGCTTCGGTACGTTCGTCGTGGGAACACGGCGACGGTCGAACTGGCCCCGCTCGAGTGAGACCGGACGCCGGCCGAACCGGCCGCGGAGACCGGTGGATGCGTGCGACCGTCTCGGCCAACGGTTTAAATACGATACCGCGGCACTCGGCGTATGTCACCGGGTGAGCGGGTCGACGACCGCCGTTCGGATCGCCTCGATTCCGCACTCGCGGACGGTCTCGAGTCACACCTTCCCGATCGCGTCATCGACGGTCTCACGGCCGTTCAGCGGAGACTAGTCGATCAGACGGACGACGCGAAGTCGATCGTTCCCGCAAGCGAGGGGTGTACCTGCCGGGTGACGGTTCCCGAGTCGGAACCGGGCACCCGATCCGATCGGACGATTCTGGCGGTCGACGCCCGATCCTGTCCGGGCGACGGAACGCTGTCCTCCGAACCGGCGTGCCGGTCGACCGTGGTTCGTGCGCTCGCGAAACGCGACGTCGACGTCGTTCGTGTTCGGTCCCGGGGTCGACGCTGCAGCTACCGCGACCGATCGCTTGCGCTGTTGCTGGCGGCGGGGCGGTTTTACGATCGGATCTCCGGGATCGAACCGGGAACGGCCGACGTGGCCGCGCGGGACCCGCTTCGAGCCGCACACGATGCGATCGGCCGCGCCGGCCCGGTCGTCGAATCGGCGGCCGAAACGGGACTCATCGAGACGGCGCGATCGGTTTCGGGATACGAGGAGGCCCTTCGACCGTCCGTCTCGCCCGCGATCGCGACCGCCGAACTCACGCTCCAGCCACCGCCCGGAGCTCAGCTCGCTGACCGGTGGACGACGGACACCGGAGCGACGGTCCGGATATACGACCACGAGGGCGCGTTCAGAACGTATCACCTCACGCCGTCGGAAACGTCGCTCACAGGGCGGGAGCTGGAGATCGTGACCGCAGCCAGACGTCGACTTCTCGAGCGGGGCGGTGATGACGCGCGTGAACCGGTCCGGGCGATCAGGGCGATCGGCCGAGAGTACGACGTCCGGATGGACAACGAGCGGGAGCTTGCAAACGTTCTACGGCGACACACACGGGGATACGGCGTGTTGGAGGACGTCTTCGCGGACGATCGTGTCTCGGACGCGTTTCTGACCCCGCCCGTGGCGGAGACGCCGCTCCGGGTCGTCGTGGATGGCGAGCGATTCCCGACGAACGTACGGCTGCCGCCACGGGGAGCCGGAACGCTGGCCTCCCGGCTTCGTCGCGTGTCGGGGGAGGGGTTCTCACGGGCGTCGCCGACGCTCGATGCGACCCTCGAGACCGAGCACGGTCCGGTTCGTGTCGCGGCGACGACGCGGCCCGCAAGCGACGGCTACGGGTTCACGTTTCGCCGCGGCGGGACGACTGCGTGGACGCTGCCCCGGCTCGTGGATGCCGGGACGCTGCCCCCCGCGGCCGCCGGACTCCTGTCGGTCGCGATCGAACGCGGCGTCGCCGGGCTCGTCGCCGGCGGTCGCGGAGCGGGGAAAACGTCGACGCTCGGTGCGTTGCTGTGGGAGCTTCCGGCGTCGACCCGGGGGATACTGATCGAAGACACGCCGGAGTTGCCGGTCGATCGGCTGCAGGATGGCGGCCGTGACGTACAACGGCTCTCGGTCGGGGACGGACGCGAACTCTCCCCGGCGGATGCAGTACACACCGCGCTTCGCCTCGGGGACGGGGCGATCGTGGTCGGTGAGGTTCGTGGCGAGGAGGCAGCTGCCCTCTACGAAGCGATGCGCGTCGGTGCCAGCGGTGAAACGGTTTTGGGGACCATCCACGGAACCGATCCGGAAGCAGTTCGGGAACGGGTCGTCACCGATCTCGGAGTCCCGCCGACCGCCTTCGCGAGCACCGACCTCATCGTACTCCTCGATTCACACCGCGTGGTCACCGTCGTCGAGGTTCGATCCGGACGGGACGGGGTCGTCTTCGATCCGCTGTTCGAGCGGGACGGCGACGATCTGGTGGCAACGGGCCGGATCGATCGGGGAACGAGCCGACTCGTGAACGGCCTGGCCCGCGGAACGGAGTCGTACGCGGACGTACGAGCGGCGATCAGGGAGCGCTCCGCGACCATCGCTGCACACGTCGACGCCGGGCGAACGGCACCGGACGCGATCGGTGGCGGGAGTGGACGGTCGGCCGACACGAACGGTGACGGAGGTCGTCGACGATGAACGGTGGCCGGCAGGAGACGTTCCGGGGCGACGATCCGAAACCGACTGACACGGAACTCGCGCGGGCGCTCAGGTTCCTGGATGACGAACGGACGGCCGCGGACATCGAGCGGATCGCACGACGGATGGGGCTCCTCATCGGGTGTCTCGGATCCCTGATCGGTATTGCGATGACCGGCGGCATCGGTGTGATTCCGATCGCGGCGGCGATCGGCTGGGCGGCCTACGAGGGTCGCCGTCGAAGTCCCCGCTGGCTCGCCGCACTCCGGCGAACGCGTGCCCTGGGAGCTGCCCCGGGTATCGTCGGGCGGATCGTGCTCCGGATGCGGTTGGAACCGTCGACCGAGCGCGCGGTGGAGTTCGCTGCCGCGACCGGATCCGGGCCCCTCGCGGAGAGCCTCGCAGCGTCGGCCGCCCGCTCCAGATCGAACCCGGGATCCGGGCTTCGAACGTTCGCCGAGGAGTGGACGCCGTGGTTCCCCGCGCTCGAACGCGCCGGGACGCGGATCCGGGCCGCCGCATCAGCACCCAGGGAGCGACGTGAACGGGGGCTCGATCGCGCCCTCGAGGCGGTCACCGCGGGAACGACGGATCGGATGGCCGCGTTCATCGGGGACGTGCAGGCACCGGTGTCGGGGATCTACGCCTTCGGCGTCCTGCTTCCGCTGGCGCTGATCGCCCTGCTGCCGGCCGCACGGGCGACCGGGCTTCCGGTCGGTGCTTGGACGATGGGCGTGGTGTACGTCCTCGTGCTCCCGTCGGTGCTGCTGGCGGCGAGCGGGTGGCTCCTGTTGCGTCGTCCGGTCGCGTTCCCGCCGCCACGTATCGGACCGAATCATCCCGACGTACCGGCCGGATACGGGCGTCCGATCGGTGCCGGGGTACTTGCGGGGATCGGGGGATGGATCATCGGCGGAGCGGTGGTTCCGTGGAGTGCACCGATCGTTGCCATCGGACTCGGCAGCGGGGTCGGTATCGGCCTGTTCGCGCTGCCGCGACGCCGCGTCCTCAGTCGGGTTCGATCGATCGAGACAGCGCTCCCGGACGCGCTCTCGAGCATTGGCGGTGCCGTCGCCGACGGGGTCGCGGTTGAACGGGCGGTCCGACACGTCGGGGAGACGATGGACGGGCCCGCCGGTGCGGCGTTCGCCGCGGCCGGCCGGCGGAGTCGAACGCTGCGGGTCGACGTCGAGTCGGCGCTGGTCGGCGAGGAGGGACCGTTCGCCGACGTGCCGAGCCCCCGCGTTCAGGGAGCGGTCGCGCTGCTGTCGATCGCTGCACGCGAGGGGCAGCCGACGGGCGACGTGGTCATCGAACACGCCGACCAGCTCGAGGAGCTGCGATCGCTCGAGCGGGATGCGACCAGGCAGCTACAAACCGTCACCAGAACGCTGTCGAACACTGCAACCGTGTTCGGACCGCTGGTCGGGGGTGCGACGGTCGCACTCGCGGCCGGGATGGACGGCGGGGCGATCGCCGGCAGTGGCGGGCTGGATCCCGCGATGGGATCGATGTTGTCGGGGACGTCGGCTACGGGGGCTGGTGCCAGCGCACCGGCGGCAGCCGCTACAGCCGGGTCGGGGACAGCAACGAGCACGGGTGCAGCACCGATCGTCGATCCGATCCCGGTTCCGGTTCTGGGCCGGATCGTCGGAACGTACGTGCTCTTGCTGTCGGCCATCCTGACCGGCCTGTCGACCACCATTGCGAGCGGGCTCGATACGACCCTCATCGCGTACCGGATCGGCATTGCGGTGCCGACCGCGACGGGGACCTACATCGCCGCGTTCGTCGGCGCGGGGCTCGTGCTGTGAAGACGGGTGCTGTGACGATCCGCGCCGTGAAGACGGATGCTGTGAAGGTTTATATCGCATCCCGGGACCACCCCGGGGTATGATCGATGCACCGATCGAAACGTGGTATACGTGGCTGGGGATCGCGGCCGTCAGCGTCCTGGCCCTGGGAACGGCCGTGGGTATCCCGTCCGGACCGACACCCGACGCAAACGGCGTCGCGGACACCATCGACCGGGTCGCTGCCGACGAGTTCCCGGCGACGGCCGAACACGGGATCGCGGCCGATCGGATCCGGCTGTCCCCGACTCGGGTCTCCCTGCGCGGCCCGGGCGGGTCAACGACGGCACCGATCCGGTTCGGGCCGATAACCCCGGCCACGAACGCCGAAAGCGACGATCGGCTTCGGCGAGTGCTCCACGGAGAACCCCCACAGCGCGTCTTCGACTCGCCCGACGCGTTGGACCGCGCGGCGACCGTCTCACGGGGACGGTACGACCGGAACCCGCGATGGGAACGGGCACCGAATCGGCTCCGCGTTCGATCGATCCACTGGGAGGGACTGCGTGTCACGCTCGTCGGCTGAGTGCCGCAGCCGTGGGCCGGGAGGGCCTCCGAAACCCGGACGTGATCGCGGACAGACGGAACCGATCGCCGCGCTCGTTGCGCTGCTTGCGGTCGGCGTCGGCTTGGCGGTGTATGCCGGCGTGATCGCGGACGCCGATCCGGGAACCGATCGTCGTGCCACCGCGGATATCGTCCTCGACCGCGTCCACGATCGGGTCGTCGTGGCCGGCGTCGCACATCCGGACCGACTGGCGGTGCCGGCCGATTCGGGGATCGATCGGGGACGGATCGGGATCGTGATCGAGACCGCGGAGCGGCGCTGGCACGTGGGCGAGCGCCCCGCGACACGACCGTACCCACCCGACGCCGACGTCGCACGACGGTCGGTAAGCGTTCGGTCCGCACCGGGCCAGCAGCGACGAGGCGAACTCCGGGTGGTGGTCGGCCGATGACGAGCACCGTTCTCGACGTCGGGCTGTTCCTCCTGTGCGTCTCCGCAAGCGTTGGGACCGTCACGGGCGTCGTACCGACCGGGACCGATCCGGACCCACACGTCGACGACCTCGCCGACCGGATCGCGACGGAGACGGCGACGATCAGCTACGACACGGATGCGGGCCACGAGCGTCGCCACCACGCAACCCTCGCCGAACACCTGGCCCTCACAGCAGTCGTCTCCGAAGGCGGGAACGAGGGCGCACGTCGCTCGGAACGAACGTACCGACACGCCGTGTCAACCGCCGTCGAGCGACGACTCGACCCGCGAACCGCGGTCACGGTTCGTGTGCCGTCCACGATCGAAGATCCGGGTTCCGAGGACGGTAGTATCGATCGCCGGACCGCAATGGCCGTCGGCGGAGAGCCACCGTCGACGGCTCGTGTGTGGACCGCGGTCGTCGACGTCCCGATCGGGGAGGGCAACGCGACGACACGTCTCGTGGTACGGAGGTGGGATCGTGCGAGCGTCTGATCGGCCCACCATCTCGATCGCCGAGGATCGACGCGGGCGGGTTCCGTTCGCGCTCGTCGGAGTGTTGCTGCTCGTCTCGAGCACGGCGTACGCGAGCGGGCTCGCGACGACCGGCGTCACGGTCGACCGGTCAGTCGAGCGGGCGATGGACCGCGCGAGCGCCGACCTGACGCCGACGCTCCGGAGCGCGACCGCCGAGGCAGCGCGAACGGCGGCCGCACAACCGGTGACGCGTCCCGATCCGGCGCTCGCCGGAACCGTGATCCGGAACGAGTCCGCCTTCGAGGACGCGCTCCGGGTCCGGATCGGACTCGCAGTCGTCGAATCCATCGAGACGGCGACTGCTCGGGCCGGAGACGTACACGCCACGACCACGGTGTCGTTCGACGATCCGGTTCCTCCGGCTCACGACACCATCGACCCCCCGGAGGACGATGTGACGACCCTCGCGGAGGTTCGCGACGGCGTGACGATCGCGCCGGCGGCGAACGGAACCGCGCTGGCGGCAACCGTCCACAACGTGACGACCACCGCACGGCGGGGTGGGCGAATCGTCGGGAACCGGACCCGTGACGTCACGGTCGTGGTCCCGGTTCCGGTGCTGGCGGCCCACGAGCGGACCGAGCGTTTCGAGCGCGCGCTGAACCGTGGCGCGCTTGAGGGACCGGGTCTGGGCCGACAGCTCACGGGCCGGCTCTACGCGATCGCCTGGGCACGAGGGTACGCACAGCGGTTCGGCACGCCGGTCCAGAACGTCGTCGGAAACCGCCACGTCGAGCTGTCGACCAACGCCGGGATCACCGCGGTGCAACGGGAGTCGTTCGGGGCCGCCGATCCGAACGCGAGCGCGGGCGTCAGACGTGCCGCGGTTCGAACCGGACTCACGGACCTCCTCGAACCGACCAGCCTCGACGAGGGCGAGTGGAGCCGGTTCGTCCTCGAGACGTCGATCCCCGACCCGGACGACGCCGCGGAGACGGCCTCCGGGACCGCCGAAACGGTGATGGGCGATGGGAACGCGTCCGGCGCGGCCGGCGCAAGCGGCGTCGCCGATGCGACTGATGCGGCCGGCACGAACGGCATCGCCGACGCGACCGGTGTGAACGACGCAGTCGACGCGAGCGAAACGGCCGAAACCGTCACCGCCGGTCCGGCCGCGGACGCTGCACTGGTCGAGACCCTCGACCGGACGGGGTCGATCGCCGAATCCGCCTATCGGGTAGAAGCGACGCGGGAGGTCCGAACCGACCGGGTCGGTGGGCAGCCGTCTCCGCCGTCGCGCCGGTCACCGGGCGCGAACTGGACGTACGTCGGCGAACGGACCACGAGCACGGCGGACGCAGCGGGATCCGGCGGCGAGAACGGGTTCGAGACGGCGACGAGACGGGTGACGGTGGATCACCGAACGACGCGCTACTGGACGGACGGATCGAGCCAGCGGACGACGACGGTCCAGTGGAGTCAGCGATATCGAGTCACCGTCGCGGTTGACGGCCGGTACGCGCCGTCGGCCGGCGCTCCCGATCGGCCGACGTCGCCGACGTTCGAGCGCGGCGGCGCGATCGACGGTCCGAACCTGCGCGACGCGCCCGCAGCCGCCCGCCGCGATCTCGACGCGACGACCGTGGACTCGATCGCCGAACGGGCGGTCGAGTCCGGCGTCGAGACGCCGCGACGGACCGTGGTGTACGGGGATCGTCCCGCGGCCCTCTCGACGTGGATGCGTGACGACATCGCGGTGGTACACGAAACCGTTCGCGGGATCGAAACCACGGTCGAAATGCGTGAAGTCGCCGCCGGCGAGGCGAACCCCTACGGGGAGTTGGCGGCGACGATTCGGGCGAAGCGTCACCAGCTGATCGATGCACCCCGAACGTACGACGGAGCTGCCGACCGTGCCAGGGTGGCGGCTCGACGCGCGTACGTCGACGCGACGATCGCGAAGCTCGAACAACGTGCACGAACGGCCCGGGAGGTACACGCCGACGCCGAGGAGGCGGCGGCGACGGAGGGACGGAATGACGGGGGCACGAATGCTGCCGACGGATCGTCGCTCGGCGAGTACATCGCGGCGAGCGGGCGGACGACCGACACGGACCCGTACGAGATCGGCGAATCCGGGCCGGGCGGTGCCGTCTCGTTTCAGCCGGCCGGATCGCCGGGATACCTACCACGGACGACGATCGACGCAGCATCGCCAGCCGCCGATCCCGGTAGCCAAACCCGGCCCCTCGTGACGCGGAACGTGAACGTCTTCACCGTCCCATACGGGGACGTCGCCGGCGGGATCGTGGATGGGGTCCTCGATCTCGGATCCCGCGTCCCGCTCCCGCAGGCGGGGCGGACGCTCGCGGCGACCGAACGGACGCTCCGAGAGACCGACGACCATCCCGAGGAGCTGCGTCGATCACACGACCGTCTGGAGTCGGACGTTGCCGGATCGGTCGACCACATCGAGCGCCGTGTCGAACATCGGCTCGGTGGCACCACCGATCTCTCCGGGTCCGAACGACGGGCCGTCGTCGACGCGGCAAACGATCGCTACGCGACGACGGGAGCGCTCGCGACCGCGGTGGGGAACGGACAGTACGCGGAGACGATCGTCGCGGAGGTGGCACATCGAACGACCCTCACGGACGGTGAACGGGCACGTCTGGCCGCCGAGATCCGGACGACCCTGCGGTCGGCGATCGCCTCGGACCGAACGAGCGTCTCGAAATCCCGCGTCACCAGCGCGGGCGAGATCACCCGCAAAGTGGCTCGCAAACGGATCGAATCGGCGGTCGAGGACGAGCTGCGGCGAACGAGCGGCGAGGCGGTCGACCGGCTCGGCGAGGAACACGAGTGGGCAACCGAGGTGACCACACAGGTCGGGGCAGGCCTGCCGGTCGCACCGGTTCCGGGCTACTGGTACGCCACGGTGAACGTGTGGCACGTGGACGTCGCGGGAACGTATCCCCGATTCGTGCTCCGGTCGGACACGGGCCCACCCGGCGAGCCGTTTGAGTACGTTCGGGAGTCGGGGCGATCGACCGTCGCCGTCGACGGCGAGCGGGTGACGCTTGGATACACCGACCCGGTCCGGTTCGAAACGGGAACGACCGTGGTCGTCGCGGTCCCGCCCGGACCGCCCGGCGTCGGCGACGTGGACGGGACGTGGAGCGAGCGGTCCGCCGGCTGGCCCTGTCCCGGCCCGGAACGGCGGGAGTGCTCGGCCGGATCGGGATGAGGCCCGGACCGCGCCGACCGCAGTGGTTTTCAGCGCCGACGGCCGAGGATCGGTATGCTTCACGAAGTCACGCCGGCGGACGAGGCCGACACCGGCGCCGACGCGATACTCGACGCCTATCGGCAGGTCCTGCAGGAAGCAATCGATGCGGTGGGCGTCGAAACGGCACGAGCCGAGACGGAGGTTGACGGTGACCACCTCGAGGAGATCGCGGCGGGCGGCATCACCGACCTCTCGGTTGAGGAGGCGGCGTCGATCCTCGCGGTCGGGACCGACCGGGATCCGGACGCGATCGTGTATGAACTCCGTGATCACCTCCTGATGGGGATGACGACCGCAGTCGTCGACGTCGATACGCTCGCGGGAGCGATCGACGCCGATCTCACGGGACAGGAGCTCCAGCAGGCGCTCGAAGGGCGTACCCGGATGACGCTCGGACAGCTCGCGCAGATCAGCGCGGCGCTCGAGGATCGGAGCCCGTAGATGCGCGTCGCCATCGTGGGGTGTGGCTACGTCGGACTGGAACTCGGCCGCGGCCTCGTCGGGAACGGCCACGACGTCTGGGGCGTCCGTCGATCGGCGGACGGCGCGAGTGCGGTCGAGGCAGCCGGGCTCGTGTCGGTCCGAGCGGACGTCACCGATCCGGACTCGCTAGGCGTGCTTCCCGACGTCGACGCGGTCGTCTTCGCGGCGAGTTCCGGCGGCCGCGACGCGGAAGCTGCACGATCGGTCTACGTCACGGGACTCGAGAACGTGATCGCCGAGTACGGCACCCGCGAGACCGTTCCCGATCGGCTCGTCTACACCTCCTCGACCGGCGTCTACGGCGACCACGACGGCGACTGGGTGGACGAGTCGACGCCGATCGACCCGCAAACGGAGAAAACCCGTGTGCTGGCCGCGGCCGAACGCGTCGCGCTCGAGACGAGCGCCGACGTCGGGATCGACGGGACCGTCACCCGATTTTCCGGACTGTACGGCCCGGATCGATATCGCCTCGAGCGATACCTCGAGGGGCCGGTGACCGAGGGCTACCTGAACATAGTTCACCGTGACGACGCCGCGGGGGCGATCCGGCACCTTCTCGAAACGAACCAGGGACGCGGCTCGGTCGTGCTCGTCACCGACGACGAGCCGGTCGCGAAACACGCCTTCGCCGACTGGCTAGCCGACGAGTGTGGCGTCGATCGACCGCCGAAACGGTCGAAAGCCGAGCGGCTGTCCGATCCGGAAATATCGGACCGTGTCGCACGTCGTGTTCGGACGAGCAAACGCTGTACGAACGACCGCCTTCGGGAGCTCGGGTACGAACTCGCGTACCCGACCCATCGGGAGGGCTACCGGGAAGCGATCGCGGACTACCGGAGTGAAAACTGACTGCCGCGATGGGTGAGTGACTGTCGCGATGGGTAAGTGACTGCCGCGGTGGAGTGACGGCCGCCACCGAGACCGAAAACCGTCTGGGGGTTTCTTGTAGGCCGAGCCGGTGTGAGGTGGTGTATGGGACAGGTCACCGCGGGCGAGGAGTGGTTCGCTGCCGTCGAGCCGTTCATCCGCGAGAACCCCGAACTGACGGTGGCGACGGTTATCGCCGTCGTGGTCGTGCTCGGAAGCCTGTACGCGTTCGTTCGGCTGCGCCGGGCACACGGCGTCCGGTTCCGCCGACTGATCGCCGATGCCGACGAGCTGACGGTGCTGATGCATCCGAATCCCGATCCCGACGCGATGGCGGCCGCGGTCGGCGTCGTCGAGTTGGCTGCCCAGGTCGACGTTGACGCGACGATCCAGTACCCGGGGCAGATCCGCCATCAGGAGAACCGCGCGTTCCGGACGGTTCTCGACCTGGAGCTTGACCAGATCGACCACGTCACCGACCTCGCGTCCGAGTCGGTCGTTCTCGTCGACCACAACGAGGCGCGCGGGTTCGGCGGCGCTGACGGCATTCTTCCGCTGGCGGTGATCGACCATCATCCCGGTGACGGGGCGGGCGAGGAGTTCACGGACGTCCGGACCGACTACGGTGCGACAGCGTCGATCGTCGCGGAGTACTTCGAGGACAACGACGCGACCCCGGTGCCGCCGGACATGCACGCGAGCGAGACCGACGGGAGCTATACCCTCCCCACCAGCGCTGCGACCGGGCTGTTGTACGGGATCCTCGCCGACACGAATCACCTCACCGTCGGCGCGAGCGAGGCCGACTTCGCGGCGGCCAGCTACCTGTATCCGGGCGTCGACCAGGACCGACTCGACCGGATCGCGAACCCGGCGGTCGACGCCGAGGTCCTCGAGGTGAAGGCGCGAGCGATCGCGGGTCGGCAGGTCGAGGGGTCGTTCGCCGTCGCCGACGTCGGAGCCGTAAATAACGTCGACGCGATCCCACAGGCGGCCGACGAGCTGATCCAACTCGAGGGCGTCACCGCCGTCGTGATCGTCGGCGAGCGGGACGGAACGATCCACCTCTCGGGACGATCGCGCGACGATCGGGTCCACATGGGGAAGGCGATCGAGGAGGCGCTCGCCGACGTCCCGAACGGCGACGGCGGGGGCCACGCCCGAATGGGAGGCGGCCGGATCACCCCCGACGTCGATCCGACGGACGACTCGATCGAGGAAGCCGTCGACCGCGACGCACTCTCGGCGGCGTTGTTTCGGGCGATGGCCGGCGACGTGTGACGCGTCGCTGGTCGGAGCGCGGGGACGGAACTGGGGGATTCAGAACCGCGTTCGGCCCGAGGATGCGTCCTCGCGGCCAAGCGCCTGCTTGAGGAAGTTCATCCAGCGTTTCGTGTCGACGGCGTCCTGCCGTCTGGCCTCCGCCTCGACGTCCGCGGGATCGAGGGATTCGAGCGCATCGAGCGCCCGGTCGATGCCGATGATCGCGTCGGCCAGCTCGACGCCGGTCTCGTAGGACACCTCCCCCGCCTCGATGCGGTCGAGACGCTCGATCCGCTCGCGCCGGAGGTTCCGTTTCGCCCGCTCGACGCGCTCACGCTCGCCCGGCGGGACGGCGTCGCGTCGTTTGATCTCGAAGACGAACTCCCGGAGGTCGATCGGCTCGCCTTGCACCTCGATCGTTTCGGGGATCGAGGCCCCGATCGTCGCTGCCTCCCGATTGACGCGTTCGAGCAGCTGTTTGCGGCGATACTCCTTCACACGCGCACACAGCGGTTCCGACCACTTCGCTCTGTCGTCCGATCGTCGCGGTTTACCGCGTGGAGACGCGAGGGAACGTATGGAGAGCCTCGAAGCCGAACTCGACCGTGCCCGCGATCTCGAGACAGGTGACCTCGCGGACGCGATCGAGTCGATCGGGTTCGAGTGTACGCGCTGTGGGGCCTGCTGTCGGGGATATGTCCCCGATGGGGACGATGACGCCGCGTCCGGACCGGACACGGAACCACACACGGCGACGGTCTTCCCCGACGAGGCCCGGGAGTTGCTCGCGGCGCTCGAGGACGGACGTCACACCGGCGACCGACCGAGCGAGAACGGGGAAGACGGCACACCGGCAGCAGCCGGAGACGACGCCGCGAGAGCGGCGGCTGACGGAGACGACGGCGAGGCAGCCGAGAGCTACGACTGGCGCGATGTCGCTCGGCCGATGCCGTACGGCCTCGAGGAGACGCCGGACGGGGATCCCGTCGGCGAAACGTTCGAGTGGGCCCTCCAGACGGATTCGTGTGGCGACTGCACGTTCTATCGGGAAACGGACGGCCAGGGCGCCTGTACCGTCCACGAGGACCGCCCGCTCGTGTGTCAAACGTACCCGTTCAGCGTCGCGCTCGGCGGCACGACCCAACCGATGGGCGAGGCGGTCGACGAGGCCGGGATGGTACGGGCCCACGAGTGTGAGGGGCTCGGTCGGGACATCTCCCGGGACGAGGCCGAGGAACTGGCGGGCGCATTGAAACGGCGGGCGGTTCGGGAGCTCGAGGAGGCGATCGCCGTTCGAGACGCCTATCGCCCGTCGACCGGCGTCGATGGCGTCGTCATCCACGACTCCGAGGGTCAAAAGCGGCCGGACGGAACCCCGATCGACGATGGGGACGCCGACCGGGAACGGTGAGCGGGACCGCCGAACGGGACCGCTGACCGGAACCGCTGGCCCGGTCCGTGGACCGGCTTGAACGCGATCCGCTGGCGGTACACCTATTATTCTCGGTCGTGAGTACCCGATAGAGGTCTACATATGGAAATTTCGGAGAAACTCCTCTGTCTGTTCAGTGCGGACGTTCGAGAAACGGACGATTCCTACGTCGTCGAGGTACCGAAACGCGAGGTCGAGACCGGCACGGTCGACGTCGGCGACACGTATCGGGTCGCGCTCATCGCCGGCGCCGGCGAGGACGACTACGACGGCGAGATCGGCGAGACGAACGCCGAGACCGGCGACGGTCCCCAACCGCCCGTCGAGCCCGGCGAGATGCGGTACGTCGAGATCGAGGACATCGGGAAACAGGGCGACGGGATCGCTCGTGTCGAACGCGGCTACGTGATCATCGTGCCGGGCGGCGACGTCGGGGAGCGCGTAAAGATCGAGGTCACCGAGGTCAAATCGAACTTCGCGGTCGGCGAGATCGTCGACGAGGACGTCTAACGACGGGACGAGTGACGGGCGTCACTCGTCGTCGGAAACGCGGGCGTCCCAGTAGGAAACCGAGGCGACGTAATCGCCCGGGATCGTTCGGCCGATCGCCTCGTCGACGACGCGGAACCCCCTCGCGACGGCGCCGGGCAGGTTCCGGTAAAAGCCGTACGGGAGGACGAAGTCGTGTTGCTCCCCGGCGAGAGAGAGGTCGGCGGCGGAGAGCATCGAGACGACCTGGTCCTCCGAGTAGAGCCGCGACCCCATCGGCAGCAGCCAGGTGTACAGGACGCGCGCGCTCCGGCGGTTGAACGTGTCGAAGACGATCTGGTCGGCGCTCACCCGAGCCAGCTCCGAAAGGAACGGGATCGGGTCGTCCATCAGGTGGAAAAACCGCATCGCGAGGACGGTATCGAAGTGGTCGTCCGGAAACGGGAGCCGCGAGGCGTCGCCACGAAGGAACTCGACGTGGTCGTCGATCCCGGCGTCACGAACCTTTCGGCGCCCCTGTTCGAGCATCTCGCGGGAGATGTCGAGTCCGACGATGTCGGCTCCCTGGTCGGCAAGCATCGTGGTGAATCGGCCGGTTCCACAGGCCACCTCAAGGACGCGTTTCCCCTCGATGGGAGCCAAAGACGACAACACCGCCTCCTTCTCCCGGCGGTCGATGACGCGTCCGCCGTCGGCGAACCGGATGTCGTCGTACTGCTCCGCGACGTCGTCCGCCTGGTACCAATCCTGTCCTTTCACACTAGGATGTCCTCACGCCCCGAACGACAAAACCGTACTGGATATCGAACCGGGACTGCGGCGGGTCGGCCCCCGCTGTGGGTCGGCAGGTGTCGGCGGACGGGGCGCCGAGAGATATATTAAGACATTATATTGTCGATATAGAATTCCCCTATATATAGCCAACCTTTACGATGGATCGATGGCACCCACCCGATATGAGCACTCGTTCCGCGGAGACCCACGACCCCACGATCCTGACCGAATCGGAGTATCGCGATCGTCTCCGTGAGCTCCCCCCGAGCGCGAAGCTCGTCGCGAAGGTTCTCGAGACCGACGCACCGCTCTCGCAGGGACAGCTCGCCGAGGAGTCGCTGCTGCCCGACAGGACGGTCCGGTACGCGCTCAACCGGCTCGAGGAGTCGGAGATCGTCGACTCCCGGTACAGCTTCAAGGACGCACGCAAGCAGGTCTATTACCTCCGAACGTGATTCCGTCCGTCCGCGACGCCGCCCGACCCTGACGCCGCTCGTCCGCGGCTTGACCCGATCGCTTCACGAAGAGTCTTTTAGGCGGCGTGTCGTACGGGTCGAGGTATGAACATCTCGGTCGTGGTCCCCACGCTCAACGGACGGGACCAACTGGCGGACGGACTGGATGCGCTGTCCGCCCACGCGCCCGCGGCCGAGGTGATCGTCGTCAACGGACCCTCCGCTGACGGAACCACCGGAATGGTTCGCGACCGCGAGGACGTCGACGTGCTCGTGGAGATCTCCGACCGGAGCGTCACCGTCGCTCGGAACGCCGGCATCGAGGTGGCAACCGGCGAGGTGATCGCGCTCGTCGATTACGACAACCGGATCGATCCCGAGTGGATCGAGGGCGTTCGGGCGGGACTCGAACACGCCGACGTCGTCACCGGTCCCGTCGCGCGCCCGCTCCGTGCCGGGCAGACGGCCGATAGCGCCGAACGACGACGGATCGCCGGGCGAAACGTGACCTACTTCGCCGGCGGCAACGTCGTGTTTCGATCGGACGTCCTCGAGGATCTGGACGGCTTCGACGAATATCTCGAGATCGGCGGCGCACGCGACGCCGCCCATCGTCTGGCGGGGCTCGGCTACGAGGTGGGGTGGGAGTCCGCCCTCTCGGTCGAACGGGACGCGGACGCATCGACGGCCGCGGACGGGGGGCGACCCGACCGCGATTGGGGCTGGAAATATCGGGCCTTGGCCTATCGACTCGCGAAGAACTACGGCCTCCGACCGACCGTGATCCGTCGGATCGCCGCACACGCGTTCGGCGACTCGACGTCCGTCGCGCGGGAGGTCATCACGGGTGCCGCGACGCCGACGAGCTGGATCGCGAACGGCCGCGACGTCCTCCTCGGAACGACGACCGGGTTTTCCGACGGAATGGTTGCCCGCGCACGTGATCGGACCTCGACGCGGAACCCGTACGGGCTCTCGAAACGGGCCGACAGGGCGGTTGCGAAATACGATCGGCGTGGTGACGCCGAGGATGCGTCCGCGGCGGATACCGCGGGGACGTAACCGGTTTCACCGCGGCCGCCGAACGGCCGACGATGGAGCGTACTGCCGCGATCGACCGGGTGGAAACGATCCTGGAGACCGTCGAGGCCGACACGATGCCGGTCCCGGTTCGGGAGGTGTGGGTCTACGGCGACGTTGCCGTGGGACTGGACCCGATCGACCGTCTCGACGTCTACGTCACGAAGGACGTCCTCCTCGGCGAGGGACGGGACGGGGATCCGAGCACCGAGACGGGGTCGGATCCGGATGCTCTCGAGGGCGTCCGTGGGATCGGCTCGACCGTCCGTGCGGAGTGGGCGCGTCAGCATCCCGATCTGGTACGGACGAACGCGAACGGGTATGCGGCGCCCGAGAAGTGTCTGGCTGCCCACCTCCTCCCGACCGATGAACCGGTGCATCTGGAAGTCTGTAACACGGGGTTCGACCGAAACGTCACCCAGCGTCTCACCGGTGCCGTGGCCCGCGAAACGTACACGGAGGTCCTCGACCCGCGTGGAGTCTGCCTGTGGGTCGACGGGGAGCGCGACGCCGAGGCGCTCGACCGACTTCGGGAGGGCTCGTTCGCGATGCCGACGCTCGAGGCGGCGCTGTCGATGTTGGGTGCCGAGGAGGCCGCCGCCGCCGAGGCCGCCGAGACGATGCGACGCGAACGAAACCGATCGACGGGGTCGTCGGTACGCGGCGACGTGGTGTGAGGGGCGGATGACGACGGTGCCTGCCATACCGACCCGACGCGGCCGACGCTCACGCTGAGCCGACGCGGCCGACGGTCACGTCGAAGGGGACGACCTCGACGCGCTCGTACTCGCGGTCGCGCATCGCCGCGACGACGTCCCGTCCCATCGACCGCCAGCGTGATCGCAGGTCATCGTATTCCGCCGGCGACAGCGCCGCCTCGAGCTCGGCGCGGTGGTCGGCGAGACCGGCGCCGCTGGCCTTGCGGGCCGCAGCGGAAACCGACTGCTCGGAATACGGCGGCTCGATCCGTTTCTCGTGGTAGTAACGGCGGGTCGTAACCGACTCGATCCCCTCACGCCGGAACAGCTCCCGGACCCGGTCGCCCAGCGCGACGTTCGTCCCGACGCCGTCGAGATAGGCGGTTCGCGCCTCGCGCTCCAGCCGCTCCTCGGCGTCGACCGTCGAGGAGACGCCGACGTCGGCGTTGTTGGGCTCGATGGCCGCCACGAGGTCACTCGAGACGCACCGGAACTCGCGGATCGCCGCCCGCGGCTCGGGCAGGTTGATGAGCAGCGCCTGGCAGACGACGAGATCGACCGCGGCGTCGGCGACGGGCAGTCGCGTCGCGTCGCCGGCCAGGTAGGCCGGAGTGGCCGCGGTATCGTCGGGAGCACCGGAACCGGCGTCGGGATCGGTATGAGTGTCGTCGGGAGCGGGAGGAGCATCAGGAGCGGTGTCAGCATCGTTCGCGTGCTCGCGCGCTTGCGCTACCCGAAGCAGTTCCCGGTCCGCATCCGTCCCCAGAACGGTCGCGTCCGGCGACGTCTCCGCCGCGAGAACGCGCGTCAGCTCCCCGGTCCCACAGCCCACGTCGAGAACGCGGTCGCGCTCCGAGAGCCGAAGCGGGGACAGCGCCCCCCGGTCGTCGTCCCACATCCCACGACGCGTCCGGTCGAGGTATTCGGGGCTGAACCGTCGCACGGCGGGAGTTCGTCACGAGGGGTTTAACAAGTGTCGAGTGTGCCCCGGACTAGCCATCTGCACCCTGACCGCCGCTCTCACGAAACGCGTCAAGCGCGAGAACGGCGGTAACGCCGGTGCAGTAGCCGACGAACGCGCTGGAGAGGCCGACGATCGAGAAGCCGACGGAGAGCCCGATCGAGAGTCCAAGGCCCGCCGCGTCGGCCCCCGTACCGGGGATACCGAGCAGTCCGCCGATCACGACGATGGCGCCGAAGACGACGCCGGGAACGACGCCGGCCGACAGACACGCCGGCGCTCCGCATCGCGCGTACGCCCCGACGGCCGCCACCGGGGCGGGAACGTACAGCAGAACCGAGGGGAGCGCGCCATCGGCCAAAAACCGGGTGAGTGGGTGTGATGGAGACACATACTCAAGCGTCAACACGGCGAGGAGGATGACCGCAGTGAGGGCGGCGAATCCGCCGATCAGCAACAGACCCCTGCGGCGTCCCTCGCCGAACAGCAGCGATTCGGTGGTGACCACGATCCGAACGACGGTCAGCAGCTACAAAAATCCGCCCCCTGTGGAGACACCGGACCATCGGGGGACCACCTCACTCTGCAGATCGGAGCTGTCGGACCCGGTCGACGTTCCACGCGTAGCTCCGGCCGTCCTCGGTCGGCGTCTCGAGGACGAACGGAAGCTCCCGGAGGTCGGGATGAGTGACGATCCGCTCCATCCCCTCATCGCCGATGTGACCCTCGCCGATGTGGGCGTGTTCGTCCTTGTTGGTCCCGCAGTCGTGTTTGGAGTCGTTGAGGTGGAGACACCGGAGGTGCTCGAGCCCGACGACGTCGTCGAACTCCGCGATCGTCTCGTCGACGCCCCGCCTCGTCGAGAGGTCGTAGCCGGCCGCGAAGGTGTGAGCCGTATCGAGACAGACGTCGAGGTCCGTCTCGGCGCGGTCGAGAACCGTCGCGAGGTGTTCGAACTGCCCGCCGAGCTTCGTCCCGGATCCGGCATCGGACTCGATCAGGATCGTGACCCCGTCGGGGACGTCGAGGGAGTCGAGGACGCCGGCCGCGTTCTCGAGGCCGGCCTCGACGCCCGCGCCGGTGTGGGCGCCGAGGTGGACGTTCACGTACGGGATGTCGAGGGCCGCGGCGGCGTCAAGCTCCGCCTGCATCGACGCGCGGGACTTCTCGCGAAGGTCCTCCTTGGGCGTACAGAGGTTCACGAGGTAGGAGGTGTGGACCACCCACGGGCCCGCGAGGTTCTCGGTCGTTCCCGCACGGAAGCGCTCGGCTTCCTCGTCGCCGATGTTCGGGTCCTTCCAGACCTGTGGGGAGTGAGTGAAGATCTGTCCGCAGTTGCCGCCGACCTCGAGCTGGTTGTCGATCGCGTTGTCGACCCCGCCCGCGATCGAGACGTGGGCGCCGATCCGGAGTGTCATACCGAAAGCAGGGGATCGCGGGCCAAAGCCGCTTCGGAACGCGCCGTGGCGCCGGGAACCGGGACGGTCGCGACCCGGACGGGAGGAGACGAAACGAACGGGGGCTTACGACCGTGACCCGGGCTGCTCGTGCACCCACGAGTCGGATCGGTACTTCTCGTCCGCACGCTCGCGTGCCTGCGAGAGCTCGGCGTCCGTCCACGACCCCTCGGTGGCCGTGGCCCACTCGGCGAGCGTCCCCTCGAGCGTCTCGACGACGTCGTTCCGGTCCAGATCGACGAGTTCGTCCATTCCGACGACCCGGTCACGGAACCCCTCCGGGTCGATCGGCGGGTCGTCGAAGACGCCGAGATGGCGCTCGGCGTCGACGCTGAACGTCAGCGATCCGTGTTGGATCACGGCGTCGTTGCGCCGATACTGGGCGTTGCCGGCGATCTTTCGGCGGTCGTCAGCGGGCCCCGCCACGACGTCGTGGGCCGGGTGCAACTCCCGGAGGTAACACGCCGGGTGATGGATCTCCGGGACGGACTCCGCGACGTAGTCGGCATCGACGCCGATCCGGGAGAAGAACTCGAGGATCGGCTCACAGAGCTGGTGGTAACAGTCGAGCAGCTCGCCGGGAACGACGTCGGCCGGAACCGCGATCGAGTAGGCGATGTCGCCGACCGTGTCGTGGTAGATGCCGCCGCCGCCGGTCTGGCGCCGGGTGACGTCGACGCCGTTGGCCCCACACCACTCCCAGTCGACCGAGTCGGGATCCTGCCGGTAGCCCATCGTGAGACAGCTCGGGTCCCACCGATAGACGCGGACCGTCCAGGGCCCGCCCTCGGCGGCGGTGTCGGCCGCGACCTCGTCGAGCGCCATCTGCATCGGCCCCGGTCGGGCCTCCTCGCGGATGAGTCGCCAGTCACCGTCGGGTGCGTCCATACCGCGCGTTCGGATCGTGTCCGAAAAACCGTTGCGGTCCGCCGAACGCGGTCCTCGTCATCCGTCGATCGCATCGGTCTCGGGAGCCGCCGTGTCCGCCAGTGCGTCCCCCAGCTTCCCGAGGACGGACGCGACGACGTAGAGCCCGACCGCGACGAGCACGATGACCGGGCCGCCGGTCGCGCCGCCGTAGTAGGCGACCGCGATCCCGAGGACCACGGCGAGCTCAGCGAGAACGACCGCGATCAGGATCGACTCGGTGAAGCTGCGCGCGAGTTGGGTCGCGCCCGCAACGGGGACGACGAGCATCGCCGCGACCAAGATCACGCCGAGGATCTGCATCGCGCCGACCACGACGAGCGCGGTGAGCACCACCAGCAGCCGGTTGTACCAGTTCACGGGGATCCCCGAAACCGCCGCCGCGGTCTCATCGAAGGTCACGTACAGGAGTTGGTTTCGGGCGAGGACCACCGTCGCGACGACGACCAGACAGAGCGCGAGCAGGACGACTGCGTCGAAGGGGGCGACCGTCGAGAGATTGCCGAACAGGTACTGATCGATCCCCACGGAGAGCCCGCCGGCGTTGAGGCTGATGAGCGTCGATCCGAGCGCGAACCCCGTCGAGAGGACGATCGCCATCGAGACGTCGTTGTAGACGTCGGTCGCCTCCGAGATGAGTTCGATCGCGAGCGCCGCGATCATCGCGACGACGACCGCCGTCAGGTACGGCGACACGCCGAAATCCAGCACCGCGTTGACGAACAGGCCGACCGCGACGCCCGCGAACGCGGTGTGGGCCAGCGCGTCCCCGATGAGCGCGAGCCGCCGGTGCACCAGGTACGTCCCGATGAGCGGGGCCATCACCCCGATACACAGCCCCATCAGGATCGCCCGATAGAGGAAGGTGAAGCTCGGATCGAGGATCTCCAGTCCCGTGAGACCGTGGAGCTGTATCATCAGCCAGTACCACAGCTCGAGCACGCGGTACAGCGGAGCGAACACGAGGTCGATCATTCGCGGTCACCGCCATCGGACGCGGCGCCGACCGTCGCGCCGAACGCCCGGGCGAGCGCGTCGCTCCCGAGGAACTCCTCGGTCGAGCCGTCAAAACGGACCGTCCGGTTGAGACAGACGACGCGCTCGGCGTGGTCGGTGACGGCGCCGAGGTCGTGTTCGATGAGCACGATCGTCATCCCGTCCTCGTTGAGCGCGTCCAGGAGGTCATAGAACGCCTCGACGGACTCGATGTCAACCCCGACCGTCGGCTCGTCGAGGACGAGGAGGTCGGCCTCTCCCGCCAGGGCGCGGGCGATGAACGCACGTTGGCGCTGGCCGCCGGAGAGCTCCCCGATGCGGCGGGTCGCGAATCCCGCCATTCCGACCGTCTCGATCGCCGCATCGACGACGTCCCAGTCCGCATCGGAGAGGCCGCGAACGCCGACGTGGGGAAACCGACCCATCTTGACCACCTCCCGGACGGTGATCGGCATCCCGACCGCGGCGTCGGCGTGCTGCGGGACGTAGCCGATCCGCGCCCCGTTATCGAACGATCGGGACGGTTCGCCGAAGAGTCGTGCGCTCCCGGAGTCAGGCGTCACCAGCCCGAGGACGACCTTCAGGAGGGTCGACTTTCCGGACCCGTTCGGCCCCACCACGGCGGCGTACTCGCCGGGATCGACCGCGAGCGAGACGTCCTCGAGGACTGGCGTGGCCGTGTAGCCGAACGTGACGGTCGACAGGTCGATGACCGGATCTCGGTCGGCTCCCGCGTCCGTGGAGTTCGTTGCGTTCGTCATATCCGGAGTGTCGATCGTGTCCGACATCGTCACTCGAAGTTCCGCCACTGGTCGGCCCACCCGTCGGGGCCGACATCCTCGGGGACGGCGTTCCCGAGAACCACCTCGAAGGTCGGCATATTTATCCGGCGAGCGATCTCCTCGTAACCCCACCCTTCGGCGACCCAGTCCTCGCGAACACCGGCGTAGGGCGTGACCGGAAAGTAGGCGTCGACGGCTGTCTCCCTGAGGAGCTGCTGGGCCGGTCGTCGGGTCTCGAAGACCGCGGCGGCGATGTACTCGATGTCGTGCTCGTCGATGACCCGCTTCGCCTCGGTGATGTCGGTCGGCTTGACGTCGCCGCTGGCGGCCAGGTTGACCACGAGTGGACGCATCCGGACGTCGTAGGTGACGCCGATGTACTGGAAGGCGTTGTGGGCCGCGAGCTGGACGACGTCGCGGTCGGCGGTCTCGAAGATTCGCCGATACGCCGCGTCGATGCGCTCGAGAACGTCGCGTTTGTACGCGTCGGCGTTGGCGCGGAGTGCGTCCTCGTGGTCGGGCGCGATCCGAACGAGCCCCTCGGCGATGGTGTCGACCGACCGCATCGCGCGGTTCGGGTCGAGCCAGAAGTGCGGGTCCTTGCCACGTTGCTCGCCGACCCCCTCCTCGTCGCGGTCGAGGCTGGCGGCGAGATCGACGAGGTCGATCCCCGCGCGGGCGTTGATGAGGTCGGTGTCGGCGCCGTCGGCCTCGATCGTCTCGATCGCCCGGTCGGCCCACGGCTGGAAGTCGGGGCCGACGTGGATGAACGCGTCCGCCTCGATGATCTCGCGGGTGATCCGCGCGTTCGGCTCCCACCCGTGTCCGTGGAGTCCGGTCGGAACGAGGTTCCGCACCTCGACCGGCGTTCCCGCGGCGACGTGGCGAGCGAAGTCGTAGAAGCTGAAGAAGGACGCGACCACGACGGGAGCGTCGCCGGCCCCGGTTGCGGTGTCCGTTTCCCCCTCGGCCCTCACACCGGACGACGCCGAGCGGTCGCCGGGGATAGCGCTCCCGAGACAGCCGGCGGTCCCGGTCGTGAGAAGGCCACCGGCAGCGGCGATCGCGTCGCGACGTGAGAACCGGCGTCGTGGACGCTCCGGGTCCGTGTTGAACATACGTGTTTTGGAGTAATTCACCTAACTAAATAATTCTTTGTATCAAAGTATATTTTTAGATTAGTCTAATTATGGTGTGGCAAGAAACGAGACGGTGCCCTGAGACGTCGACGAACACACCCCGAGGCTTAACCCCGTTCACCGTCTCGATCCGGTATGAAGTCCCGAATCACTCGAGCCGTGAACCGTGCGAAATACGCCGCCGTCTTCGCCGCCATCGGCGCCGGGATCGGCGGCCTGTTCGGCCGAAGCACCGCCAGCAGCGGCGGCGCGCTGGGCGCGCTCGTGGGAGCGACGCTCGGCGAGAAGGAACTCACGACGAGCCTGCTCGCCGAGAAGCTGGAGACCCCGACCGACGACGAGTAACGAGCAGCGTTCGTCCGGCCCCGGAAAGCGATCGCCGCCGTCGCCGTCCATCCCTTCAGCAGTGGCCTTCATACGGGAGCCCGACGAAGGCGAAGTATGGTCGATTTGGTCGAGACCTTCATCGAGGACCGGAACCGGATCCAACCACACCACGCGAACAACCACGGAACCGCACACGGCGGGAACATCCTCCGGTGGATGGACGAGGTCGGCGGAATGAGCGCGATGCGGTTCGCCAGCGAACCCTGCGTCACGGCCCACATCAACTCCGTGGACTTCGAGCTCCCGCTGGAACTCGGCGACATCGCCTTCATCGAGGCATACACGTACGCCGCGGGCCGGACGAGCGTCCGCGTCCGCGTTCGGGTCTACGGGGAGGATCCCCTCACCGGGGACCGGGAGCTGACGACCGAGTCGTACTTCGTGTTCGTGGCGATCGACGAGGATCGGTCCCCGGTCCCCGTGCCCGAGTTGACCGTCTCGACATCGAGAGGGGAACGGCTTCGCGATCAGGCGTTGGCCGCGGAGTAGCGCGTCGGGACCGCGACGGCGATCGCCCCCCGATCGATGTCCGTTCGATCGTCCCATCCGTCGATCGTAACGAGCGAATCGTCCGGAGTCGCGTCGTTCGAGAAACCAGTATTCTGGTCATCACGGGGACAGATATCTCCGTATGGCCCCCTGTGTTCATTCGCCTTGGTCGCCAGTGAAATCGAGGAATATCGCTACTGAAGCTCTGCAACGAGTGAAGCAACCGCCTCGTCGACGACGTCTTCAGCAATACGACCCTGCCAGAAGTCGATGTCCGCGTAGTCGATCGATTGGACGCCCCACGGGACGATCCGACTCTCGTCCGGTGTTCCGCCGCGAATCCAACTCTCCTCCGGAACAGCGATGAGACCGTCCATCCAGGACTTCGACGTGAGGGTCACTGCGATATACTGCTCGCCGTAGAACGGACGCCCTTCGTGGTTCGAGAGAACGAGCCAGGGCCGAGCGTCCTCATCACCCTTGAACGGATCATCGCCGTAGACGACATCACCCCGTTCGAAGAGCGGAGCTTCTTCTGCGTCGATCACCGTTCATCCTCGACGCTTGGGTGTGGTTTCTGCGGCGCGTGCTCGCGCCATTCCTCCTCGTCCTCGACTCCGAGTTGGGCGTTGAACAGTTCGGTCGCCCGCTCGTAGCCGCTATATCCTTCGAGGCGCTCGACGTCGTCGGTCACTGCCCAGTACGTTGCCTTGTGCTCGACCAGGCCTCGATTCTTTAATCGCGAGAGGGCGGTGCTGACTGCGCCCTCTTCGACGCCGATCTGAGAGGCAATCTCGCGTGCTTTGAATGCGCGCTCCTCGTTAGTGGCGAGAAACCCGAGAACCTGATCCGGGATCGAGAGATCCGCGAGCTCGTCCTCGGCCGTGTTCTCGAAGGTATCGCGGTCGATGGACATCCGTGAACGGGGATACGGTATGCACTGAAAAGAGTGTTCGGCATGAAAGCGACGAAAATGGCGAAGGAAAACGCGGATTCAACCACAGGCGGTTGGGAAATCGTGTGCATCGAGAAGGTTCGTCTCGATTCCCGATGACGTCAGATTTGGTATCGTAGTATACCATTTATCGCGACGCAGAGGGCGGATCGCACGTTCCTTTTAGGAGTCGCCGGAGTACGGCCCGTATGGTCAGGAACATCGCGGGACTGATGGCCGACCTCGAGCCCGAGGACTTCTATCTCCTCTCGGGGGTCGAGCAGGGGATGCGCTTCTCGGAGTGGGTCCGCCGCAACAAACTCCCGGAATACTCCGAGCTCACGGCCGAGGAGGTCGACTACCGGATCGATCGCTGTCTGGACGAGGAGCTGATCGAGCGCAAGACCATCCAGTATGAGGGTTACAAGCTGACCTTCGAGGGCTATGACGCCCTCGCGTTGCGAACCTTCGCCGAACGGGACACCGTTCAGGGAATCGGCTCCCCGCTCGGGGTCGGCAAGGAAAGCGACGTCTACGAGGCCCGGTCGTTCAAGCCGCTCGCGTTGAAGTTCCACCGCGAGGGATACACCAACTTCCGCGAGGTGATGAAGGAACGCGAGTACACTGCGGACAGACAACACGTCTCCTGGCTGTACACCGCCCGGCAGGCGGCGGAACGGGAGTACGAGGCCCTGGAAACGCTGTATCCGGACGTGGCGGTTCCCCGCCCGATCGATCAGAACCGGCACGCGATCGTGATGGACAAGTTCGAGGGAGTGGAGCTGGCCCGCGCGAAACTCGAATCGGACCAGGTCGTGGGCGTGCTCGATCTGGTGTTGACGGAGCTGACGACCGCCCACGAGGCGGGGTGGGTCCACGCGGATATGTCCGAACACAACGTCGCGATCGCCGAAACCGGCATCACGATCTTCGACTGGCCCCAGGCGGTGCCGACCGACCACGAGAACGCTCGGGAGTTCCTCGAGCGCGACGTCGAGAACCTGACGGGATATTTCGCCCGGAAGTATCCCCACGAGACGCCGGACTCACCCGACGTGGCGGCGATCGCCGACGCGATCGTGGACGGAACCTTCGAGACGGTTCGCTCGTTCGGCGAGAAATAAATCACATACCGCGATAGGAAATTGGAGATCGACCGGAACCAAGGCCACGGTTTGGATTCGACGAGATCGTCACGCGATCGCGTGCCGGCTCACGATCACTCACGGAGTCGTTCGGATCGATTTGGATGGTCTCGATCGGGACACGAGGTCTCACTTTGGATTCGAAACTATTCACTCGCGATCGCTGAACTTCCGAAAGGGAAACCCGGTTGAATACGGAACCCGTATGTACGGATAATGAGTCAGCGAAACAGTCAGATCAACATCCAGGGGATGAGTTGCGCGAACTGTTCACAAACCATCTCCGACGCCGTGGGCTCGCTCGACGGGGTCTCGGAGGCGAACATCAACTTCGCCACCGACGAGGGGTCGGTCGCGTACGATCCCGAGGAGGTCTCGCTCGGCGAGATCTTCGACGCGATCGAGGAGGCGGGCTACTCGCCGGTGACCGACTCGGTGACGATCGCCGTCACCGATATGTCGTGTGCGAACTGCTCGGAGACGATACGGGACGCACTCGAACGACTCCCCGGCGTCGTCGACGCCGACGCCAACTTCGCGACCGACGAAACGCGGGTCACGTACAACCCGGCCGAGACGGAGCCGAAGGACTTCTACGACGCGATCGAGGAGGCGGGCTACTCGCCCGTCCGGGAGGATGCAGGAGGCGGCGATGACTCGGGAGGGGATGCCCGAGAGGCTGCCCGGCAGGAGGAGATCGATCGGCAACTCCGGCTGACGCTGTTCGGCGCAGTGCTGTCCCTGCCCCTGCTGGTGTTCATGGTCGACCACCTGCTGGCGCTCGGACTCGTCGGCGACGAGCTCTTCGGCCTTCCGTCCGGATGGGTTATGTTCGCGCTGGCGACGCCCGTCCAGCTGGTGCTCGGTAGGCCGTTCTACGAGAACTCCTACAAGGCGCTCGTCACGAACGGCCGCGCCAACATGGACGTGCTGATCGCGCTGGGCTCGACCACCGCGTACGTCTACTCCGTCGCGGTCCTGCTGGAGCTGATCGCCGGCGGACTGTACTTCGACACGGCGGCGTTCATTCTGGTGTTCATCACGCTCGGCAACTACCTCGAGGCCCGCTCGAAGGGGCAAGCCGGCGAGGCGCTCCGGAAACTCCTCGAGATGGAGGCGGACACCGCGACCGTGGTTGACGAGGACGGGAACGAGAAGGAGATCCCCCTCGAGGACGTCGACGTCGGCGACCGGATGAAGGTCCGCCCGGGCGAGCAGATCCCGACCGACGGCACCGTCGTCGACGGCCAGTCAGCAGTCGACGAGTCGATGGTCACCGGCGAGAGCGTGCCCGTCGAGAAGGGCGAGGGCGACGAGGTGGTCGGCTCGACCATCAACGAGAACGGCGTGCTCGTCGTGGAGGCGACGAAGATCGGGAAGGACACCGCCCTCCAACAGATCGTGCAGACGGTCAAGGAGGCCCAGTCCCGTCAGCCCGACATCCAGAACCTCGCGGACCGCATCAGCGCGTACTTCGTGCCCGCAGTCATCGCGAACGCCGTCCTCTGGGGGGTCGTCTGGTACCTGTTCCCGGCGACGCTCGCGGGCTTCGTCGAGGCGCTCCCGCTGTGGGGACCCGTCGCGGGTGGCCCCGTCGCCGCCGGAGGCGTCTCAGTCTTCGAGTTCGCCGTCATCGTGTTCGCCTCGTCGGTGCTGATCGCCTGTCCCTGTGCGCTGGGCCTGGCGACGCCGGCGGCGACGATGGTCGGAACGACTCTCGGTGCACAAAACGGTGTCCTGTTCAAGGGTGGCGACGTCCTCGAACGCGCGAAGGACGTCGACACGGTCGTCTTCGACAAGACCGGGACGCTCACGAAGGGCGAGATGGAGCTGACCGACGTGGTCGTGTTCGGCACCGGTGACCACCCCGTCGCGGACGGTGGCGACCCTGCCGCCGACGGCGGACAGCTCACTGCGCGTGAACGACTCGGCGAGGACGACGTGCTTCGGCTCGCGGCGATCGCCGAGAGCGGAAGCGAACACCCCCTCGCCCGCGCGATCGTCGCGGGTGCCGAAGCGCGCGGCATCGACGTGGCCGACCCCGACGACTTCGAGAACGTTCCCGGCCACGGCATCAAAGCGACCGTGAACGACGGCGAGGTGCTGGTCGGCAATCGGAAGCTCCTCCGTGACAACGGGATCGACCCCGCGTCCGCTCAGGAGACGATGGAGCGGCTGGAGAACGAGGGGAAGACGGCGATGCTCGTCGCCTACGACGGCAATCTCGTGGGCGTCGTCGCCGACGCCGACACGGTCAAGGAGAGCGCGACGGACGCCGTGAGCCAGCTGCAGGAGCGCGACGTCGACGTGATGATGATCACCGGCGACAACGAGCGCACCGCCCACGCGGTCGCCGAGCAGGTCGGGATCCCTCCCGCGAACGTCCGCGCGGAGGTGCTTCCCGAGGACAAATCGGACGCCGTGGAAGCCATTCAGGACGACGGTCGAAGGGCGATGATGGTCGGCGACGGCGTCAACGACGCCCCCGCGCTCGCGGTTGCCTACGTCGGGACGGCCATCGGTTCGGGGACGGACGTCGCCATCGAGGCGGCCGACGTCACGCTGATGCGCGACGATCCGGTTGACGTCGTGAAGGCGATCCGGATCTCGGAGGCGACGCTCCGGAAGATCAAACAGAACCTCGTGTGGGCGCTCGGCTACAACACGGCGATGATCCCGCTGGCGTCGCTGGGACTCCTCCAGCCGGTGCTGGCGGCCGGCGCGATGGCGATCTCGAGCGTCTCGGTGTTAACGAACAGCCTGCTGTTCCGGCGGTACGAGCCCGATCGGGACTACCGGCTGCTGGGTCGGTTCCGCTAGCAGCTGCTGGGTCGTTCCGCTATCGGCTGCTGGGTCGTTCGGCTATCGGCTGCTGGGTCGTTCGGCTATCGGCTGCTGGGTCGTTCGGCTATCGGCTGCCGGCCCGCTTCCGCGACCGGTATCTGCGTCGGCTCCGCTCGTCGATCGTCCCGTCGAGCCCCGGACACGCCGTGTGGTCACACCCGTCGCGTGAGATGATCTCGAACTGAACGTTGACACGACTCACAGCAGTCGATCAGCCGAACGACGGTTGACAACACCGGATGCGTCGTCGGGAACTCGTCGACGTCGCCGTAGAGATGGGCAACGAGCGACCGGTGCGTGAGGCCGGCCTCGGCGCCGTGTCCGGTCGCGGAGCCGAGCGTCCGCTGTCGCTCCGAGAGGCGGCTCTCGCAGCGCTCGCGATGGCGATCGAGCGTCTCGTGCCGGTCACGAAGCGCCTCGAAGCCGAGTTCCGAGAGGGGCGTCTCGTCCGCACTGGCGATCCAGGAGACGACCGCGTCGACGTCCTCCCGAGCGGACCGAAGCGACTCGCGCTCCCGGTCGAGCGCGGCCCGAAATGCCCGAAGCTCACCACGTCGCCCCGCGATCGCCGACTGCAGGGCTCGTTTGACCGGGGGTGTGAACCGGGCGTTGGTACCGGGAGCCAGAGCGACCGCGATCTCGTCGCCGAACTCCGAGCGAAGCCCCCGGAGAACCGTCGGCGTCGACGCGGACGGAGATGAGTTGGAGCCCTCGTCGCGGACGGACAGTACCGTTTCGGCGAACGCGTCGCGAACGACCGCGGCGTGATCGACGTTCCCCGCCGCATTCCGGGACTCACCGGGGTGGCTGGCCCGGAACTCACGACGAGACGCAGCCGCGATCCCGCCATCGGCCAGTCGCGTCGGCTCCTCCGATGCGGGAGCCCGATCGTCGACCGGGTCGAGGTCACGAACCGCGGTCTCGAACCGCCGGAGCGCGGGCGTCAGCGAGTCGACGCGTTCGATCTCGGCGTCGACACGAGCGATCGCCGCGTGAACCATCGTCTCGACGCTCACCGTCGATCACCGGCCGTGCCGACGTGTTGGACCGCTTCGGGCACCGAACCGGCGGGCGTTACGTCGTGGCGTTCGTGGATCACGAGGTCGTAGTACGGAACCGCCTCGTCGTAGCGACGAAGCGATGTACGATACGTTCGACACGCACGGGCGGCCGCGCGAGCCGCCTCACGACTCTCGAAGGAGAGCCCCGCGACGGGGGTCGGTCGATCCCCGGTTCGGGCACAGGCGAGATAGTACCGACCGGTGTCGCTGGCGAGCGATTCGATCCGCCTGCGGGTGTCGGCGAGCGTCTCCGCCATCATTTAGGTCGTCCTAAAACATCGGAGGATAAATATTTTAGGCACACCTAATATTCTGGTGCGGATCGGACTCTCGTGGCACAAACGCGGATTTGAGTCTTCACAACGGCTTTTTGGGGTGCGTGGATGGATCCGACCATGGCGAGACCCTCCAGACGGGGCTTCCTCGGCGGAAGCGCCCTCACGCTGGCCGCGCTCACGGGGACGCTCGACCCCGACCGCGTGGTCGACTCGACGGCGGAAACCGATCGGCGAAACCTCGACGATCTATCCGACTCGGCCGCGAGCGCACTCGCAGCGCTGCCCGACGACGGCTCGATCGAGCCGTCATATCGGTTGGTGGTGGCGGTGAACGTGGCTGACGGGGACACGTCCGAGGAGCCATCGTACGAGGTGCAAACGGTGACACGGACGCTCGACGTCACGACCGCGGATCTCTCGACGGTCGTCACCGCGATCACCCACGATCACCGGCGCCGGATCACGGTGGCTGCCGGCTCCCTCGAGCAGCTCGACCGTGGCGAGGAGGTGGCGACCGTCGGCAGCTGGCGGATCGCCGACGAGGGGGACGACGAAGGAATAACGACCGTGAGTACGGACGGCATCGCGGCGTTCGTCGCGGGCGAGGACCGATCCGGCCGCGTCGAGACGGCGCGGGCGATCGCGGCGGCGGCCGCGGGCGAGGAGGATGTGGACCGACTCATCGATGCCAACGCGGACGCCGAGGCGGCGTTCGGACTGGTCGAGTCGTTCGACACCGTCCTGTTCGCGCCCGATGCCGCGGAGTCCGGCTTTCGGACCGCGGGCGCGCCCGCAGTCGGAGCCGGAACGATCCGCGCGTTCGCCGGCGGCTTCGAAGTCCACCCGACGCGATTGCGCGGCACCGACGAACGCGCCGAGAACCGCTATCTGCTGTTCACCGACGACCCGAGCACGCCCGGCGATCG
Organism: Halopenitus sp. POP-27; assembly: GCF_029889855.1. Taxonomy (NCBI): domain Archaea; kingdom Methanobacteriati; phylum Methanobacteriota; class Halobacteria; order Halobacteriales; family Haloferacaceae; genus Halopenitus; species Halopenitus sp. POP-27. Next base: position 47,378 of record NZ_JARANU010000001.1, read on the forward strand.
AGCGGTTCGATCCCTGATCGAGACGATCGGAACGGGGATCGTCGAGGAGGCCACGATCGAGCGGTCCGAGGGAACGGGGACGATCCGGGTGAACGCGGTCCTCGAAGCGCCGCCCGAACACGACCGCGAGAACGCGCCCGAGATCCGGGTCGGGACGACGGTCGACCGGGAGGCGGGCGGCGTCACCCTCGAGCACCGCGGCGGCGAGACGGTCACGGGCGAGGCCCTCGAGTCGCTCCAGCTGTGGGTCGACGGCGAGCTCACGGAGCGCCAGCCGGCTGACCGGCTGGACCGGTTCGAGCCGGGCGACACGCTGACCGTCGAGACCGATACCCTCGCGAGCGTCGTGCTCCGTTGGTTCGACGCGGAGCGGAACGCCCACCGCGTCTACGCGAACGAGGCGATCGATTCCGAGGCGTTCTCGATCGATCACGACGTCGAGTCGGAAACGGTCACGGTCACGTACGTCAGGGACCGCGAGGCCGATGCCGGGAAGGTGACGGTGACGCACCGCTCGGACGACGGGATGGTTCGAACGCCCGCCGGATCGTTCGGGAACGGGGAAGAGGGCGGGAACGAGGGCGACGGCAGCGACGGAGGCGAAAGCGGAACGCTCACCGGCGGGGACACGCTCACGATCGAGAACGTCGGGATGGGTGACGCCGTGTCCGTGAGCCTGACCGTGCCGTCGATCCCGGGCGTGAACCAGCGCCCGTTGCAGCGCTTCCGCGCGTCGCCGCCGCGTATGTACGTACACGACCACCCGGACCGTGGACTCATCGCGACCTATCACGGCGAGGAGGAACGTGATGCGTCGGCGTTCCGGGTACTCGTCGACGGCGAGCCGGCCGACCGGCAGATCGACGACGAGACCGAGACGCTGTCCCGGGGGTCGGAGGTCCCGCTCGGGGATCAGCCGATCGACAGCACCGTCACGATCGAGTGGACCGCTCCCGAGGAACCGGTCGTGGTGGCCGAACACGAGGTCGTTCCCGAGGCGTACGTCGACGTCGAATACGACCCCGAGGCGGGGACGGTTCGCGTCGACCACCGCGAGGGTGACGCGATGGCCGCCGACCGCGTGGAGCTGCGGGCCGACGGGGAGTCCCTCGGGACGCAGCCGAGCGACGAGTACGAGCAGTTCGGTCCCGGCGACACGCTGACCGCCGAGGTCCCGCCGTTCGCCCGGGTCGAGGTCGTCTGGGTCGGCACGGACGCCGACGCGGAGGGCGAGAGGGAGAACGAACGGGAACACCACCTCGCCGGGGTCACGACCGCGCGCGAGGCGCTTTCGGCACACTACGACCCCGCCGCGGCGGAGATGCGGCTGACCTACGTCGGGGCGCAGCCGGCCGATCCCGAGGGACTGCGGATCGCGACCTACTCACCGGCGGAGCGGACCGGCGACGGCGAGCGCAGTCGCCCGCGCAACGAGGAGCGTGAGACCCTCGTGGTTGCCGAGGAGTACGACGAGCTGACGGACGGGGACACGATCACTCTCACGGACGTCGAGATCGGCGACCGCGTGACCGTGAGCATCCGAACCGAGACGGCGAACGCGGTGAGTGAACGGTCGGTCGGCCACTACACGACCGAGCCACGTCACGGGTTCACGTTCCGAACCGGATCGGAGTCGGGACCCGAATCGGGGACCCCCCAGCCGGTTGCTGAGTCCGACGACGGCATCGAGGCCGTCTACCGCGATCCGGTGAACCGCGACGCCGCGGAGTTCCGGCTGCTCGTCGATGGCGAGGCAGCCGACACGCAGCCGGCCGACGAGCACGACGTGCTCGAGCGCGGGGACGTGGTCCCGCTCGGCGAGTTCGATCCGGGGACGACGTTCACCGCGGAGTGGACGCCGCCGACGGAACCGATCGAAGCCGGTAGCCACGTGATCGCGCCGACGGCGGAGTTCGCAGTCAACTACGACGCCGAGGAAGAAGCCGTTACCGTGACCCACGACGGCGGCGGGGCGATCGCCGCCGAGAACCTCTCAGTCGTCGTCACGCCGGATCCGGGCGAGCCCGAACCATGGGACGGTGACGCGGCGACAGGGTCCGTCCAGGACGGCGATTCGACCACGATCGAGGTGACTCAAGAGCCCCACCGCGCGTTCGTGCTGTTCGGCGAGCACGAAGTGATCCACGAGGCGCGGATCGCGGACCCCGAGACGTCCGAAGAACGGGCCACGACGACCGAGACGGTGGAAGCCGAAGCATCAAGCGGATCCGCAGCCGAAACAGCAGACGGATCCACAGCCGAAGCGTCCGCTGACGCCGAGGCGGAGTAACGGCCCGACGATCGGACGGCGACCCGGCTCGGTGCCGGCCTATTTATAAGTAAACCCGTGAGCCGACGTCAGTTCTCGACCGGGAAGCCAAGCGATCCACGACTGCCCGCGGCCAACGCCTCGTGATTCCGTCGGGAATCGATCACCGTTTCACACGCAGGACATTCGTAGGTGAGGGAGTCAGCGCGTACGTGGATGAGCCAGTCGCCGTTAATGCGGCTTTCGTGACCGCACGCAAAGCAGTGGAGCATCGCCTTGTCGGGCGGCTGTCGCTCAGTGGTGGAAGTGGAGGGCGTCATTTCCGGAACTACTCCCCGAACGGGGATAACCGTATCGTCCGTCGCCCCTGCGTGCCAACTCGTCCCCCGGCGAGGGAACGGATCCGGCGGCGAAACCGGGAATTTGCGGCGCCGCCGTCCGGTTGCGGCGGCGCCGTCCAGTTGCGACGTCGACCAGTCGGTTACGACGCCGATCAGTCGTCGGCCGGCGCGACGCCGGTCGGGCCCGACCCCGATCCGGTCGCGTCCCGAGTCGCGGCGACGTACGCCATGATCAGCATCGCGACGATCAGGGCGCTCCCCCACAGCAGCGTGGTGGGAACGAGGAACGCGAGCCCGAGGCCCTCGCCGAGCCAGACCGCGCCGGGAACGCCCCACTGCCCCGCGATGAAGAGACCGGTGACGGCGGTCCGAAGGGTCCCGGTCACCTCGAGTGCGGGGACGGCAAATCCCATCACGATCGCGAGGATCGACAGGACGCCGAGGTGGGCGTGCCCGCCGATCATCCATCTCGGCACGGCATCGCCGCCGGCGAGGATCATCGCCTGATGCAGGCCGACCGCCATCATTACAGCCAGTCCGACGAATCCGGATACCTTGAACGGCTTCGTCATACTCGGGAGAATCATTCGATTCGTCGACAATAAATATCGGGGCGGATGCAACGTTCGCCGGACGCAGCTGGGCTGCGATCACGATCGGGCCGGGAACCCACCGACGACCGACCAACCGATCAGGAGAACCGGACGCCGAGATCGTGGAGCCCGTCGTTGTGCATCGCGAGGGTAACGAGCAGGGGCGTGATCGACTCGACCTCGGGGGCATTGGCGATCCCGCCGGCGTCGAGTGCGCGGAGTCCGTCGATGTCCTCGGCGAGCATCCGGACGATGTCCGTCGCGTCCTCGTCGTCGCCGAGGATCAGGGTGTCGATCCCGAGGTCGGCGTCGAGGTTCGCAAGCCGGGCCGCGGGGAGGTTGTGGAACGCGCCGACGACCGATACGTCATCGGGTGCGGCGTCCGCCGCGATCCGCGTGACGCTACCCGCGCCGGGACGGTGGTACCGGAACCCCTCCTCCTCACGTTTCATTCCGACGGCCGGGGAGACGAGTACGTCGTCCTCGTCGAGTCGGTCGGCGATCGACTCGACCGTGTCGCCGACGTGGTACGGGGGGACGGCGAGGACGATGACGTCGCCGCGGTCGGTCGCCATCCCGTTCTCGAAGCCGTTGATCGTGACGTCGACGCCGCGGCTGTCGAGCTCGGTCTCGTACTCGTCGGCCTTCGTGTGCGCCTTCTCGGCGTCACGCGAGCCGATGATGACGTCGTGGTTCGAGTGGAACGCCCACCGGAGCGCCAGCCCTTCGCCGATGTCACCGGTACCGCCGAGGATGGAGATTCGCATACCGGGAGTGCTCACGGCGGGGCCTTAGCCGTTGCGTCACCGGAGCCGGAGCCGCTACTCGAGCAGCTCGAGGAGTTCGTTCACGTCGGCGACCACGGCGTCGGCGCCGGCGTCGACGTATGCGCGGCGTCCGGACTCGCCGGTCAGCCCGCCGGTGAGTACGCCGATCCCGTAGTAGACGCGCTCGGGGTCGGCCTCGTCGGCGTTGCGAGCGGTTCGGACGTCGTCGAGCGTGTCGCCGACGAAGGCCACGGTCGTGGCCTCGAACCGGTCGGCGAGCGTGACGAGCGCTGCGGGGTGTGGCTTGCCCTCCTCCCAGTCGTCCATCGTGAACCGGTGGATCGTGGGCAGATCGAGCCCGACCCGGTCGAGCGCGATCTCGGCCTCGGCGGCCGGACGGCCCGTAACCACCCCGACGTCGAACCGCTCCCGTAGGGCATCGATGGTCTCGGGGTCGACGAGCACCGGCTCGTCGTGAATGTATCCGTCCGTCTCGACCGGCGGATCACCGCCCTCGAGGTCGCGGTATAACTCCGTACCGAGGTACAGCGCCTGAAACACGTCCCGGAGCCGCTCGGAGTCCCAGGCCTGGCGAACCGTGTCCCACGTCTCGGGAGCGAGCGCGTCGGCGAGCACCGCCTTCGCGCCCGCGAGTCCGCCACCGGCGTCGGCGACGCTGTCGGCGAACGCGGGAACCGAGAGGTCGATCCCCTCGGTCTGTCGGCCGGCGAGCACGTACAGCGCCGCGGCGTCGGTCAGCTCCCAGTCGTTGTTGAACCCGCCGGCGTCCTTGAACGGCTGGACGTCCTCGCGCGCGATCGTCGCGCCGTAGACGCGGTCGATCGACTCCACGATCGCTCGCCGGTAGGAGTCGGCGACGTCAACGAGCACCCCGTCGATGTCCAGCACGACTGCGTCGACCTGCATACGCCCGCATCCGGGGGCCGCGAGAAAAACCGTTCCGACTGGCGCCGACGCGTCCGTTCCGATCGGAGATCGCCTCAATCGGAGAGAATGAAGACGGTCTCGGTCCCGATCGCCCGGCGTTCAAGCGACGGAGGGAGGGCCGGCGAGGGGGATTCGAACCCGAGCGTCGTGAACGCGAGCGGAGCGTCGACCCGGCTCGCGAACCGGGCGGCCGCGGGCTGGATCTCCGCCGGGAGGTTCCGTGCGTAGACGGCGTCGATCGGCGGGGTGGAGAGCGGGGCGTCGATCCCCGTCTCGCTGGCAAGGGTCACAGTCCCGTCCGCGAGATCGTGGACGTCCGCCCTGGAGAACGTAACGCCGGTCGGAACGTCCCGTTCGGTCACGTCGATCGCGATCACGTCGTGACCGGCGTCGACGAGCGCGCGAGCTGCCTCGGGACGTCGACCGATCCCGACCTCGACGGTGGTCCATCCCGCGGCGCGCGGTCGCTCGGGAGCGAGAACCTCGGCGACGGCGGCGACGATCGGCGGCGCGTCGGATCGGGTCACGTCGGGTCATTTATGCCAGGGGGGAGCATAACGCCTTCCATGCTCGTGGACATCGTTCCGGTGGGTGAGGTCTCCGCGCGTGTCAAACGGGAGGCCTCGAGCGCGCTGCGGTCGGTATACGGCTGTGAGGTGACGGTACACGACGAGCAGTCGATCCCGGCGTCCGCCTACGACGACGGCCGCGATCAGTACCGTGCGGAGGACCTGATCGAGACCGTGGGCCAGGCCGGGACCGGCGAGAAGAACATCGGGATCACCGCGCGGGACCTCTTTTACCGCCGTCGGAACTACGTCTTCGGGCTTGCATACCTCAACGGAAACGGATCGGTCATCTCGACCTACCGGCTCCAGACCTCCTCGGACGGCGGCATCACCTCGAAGCCCCAACGCGAGGTCGTCGACGACCGGGTCCGCAAGGAGGTCGTCCACGAGATCGGCCACACACTCGGGTTGGAACACTGCGACAACAGCAAGTGCGTGATGTCCTTTTCGCCGACCGTTCGCGAGGTCGACGTCAAAGAGGAGAACCTCTGCGGCTCCTGCTCGCGAACGATACGCTGACCGAGTTACTGGCTGACCGGCTGACTGGAACGAATACGGGACGGACGGAACGGACACGGAACGAGAACGGACACGAAACGGGAACGGACACGAAACGGGAACGGAACGAACACGGGACAGGCACAGAACGAGCACGGAACGGAGACGACGTTTCCTCGACGTCGACGGTGACGTCAGTGGACCAGGACGTCGATCGACCGCGTCCGCGGACCGTCACACTCCACGAGCAGGACCGCCTGCCAGCGGCCGAGATCGAGTTCGCCCGCGGAGACGGGGACGGTGACGCTCTCGCCGAGCAGCGTCGCGCGCAGGTGAGCGTCCGCGTTCCCGTCGAGCCGGTCGTGTTGCCACCCCTCGTCGGGGACCAGATCCTCGAGGAACGTCTCGAGATCCTCAAGCAACCGTGACTCCGGTTCGTTGACGACCACGCCGGCGGTCGTGTGCCGGACGAAGACTGTCACGAGCCCGTCGGCGTCCGCGGGGATCGCTGCCTCGATACGGTCGGTGACGTCGTGAACGGCGGTGGGACCGTTCGTTTCGACGGAGATGGCCATCATACCGGATCGGCGGGCCGGTCCTCGGTCCGTGACTCGGCGACGGCGAACGTGAGCGTGCTCAACACGCCGAGCAGCGTCCCGGCGGTGAGCACGAGCGCGAGGTCACCGAGCAGGAACGATCGCACGCCGGCGACGTCCGGGAGGAAAAACCCCGAGAGCGCGTACAACACCGCCGCGATCGACACGACGTAGACCGGCGCGTTGAGGTACTGCCACCGGAAGCGTCCCGCGAGGTACTCGTCGGTGATCTGGCCGAGGCTGGAGGTGACGCCCGCGGCGGCGGCCCACTGGACGGCGCCGTGAACGACCGCGGCGATCGCCGGTCCCACGGCCATCGGGTCGTTCGGGGAGACCGCGGATCGAACCGTCTCCAGCGTCTCATAGCCCTGGACGCCGCCGATCACCAACAGCGCCAGCGCAACGACGTACGTGATTAGCGTCACCCGACCGGCGTACAACACGTTCCGGAGGCGGTCGGCGGTCGAGTCGACGGCCGACTCCAGCCCCAACCCGCGAAACAGCGAGTACAGTCCCAACAGCGCGGAGATGATCCCGAGCACCATCGCCCCGGCGACGTCGAAGAGGTTCGCGAGGACGACGAGCGGGTAGATGAGCAGCAGGATGCCGAGCGGAACGAGGATGGTCCCGCGCGTCTCCGGGTCGGCAAGTACCTGCTTCATCGTGTAGTACATCGACTCGAGGTTCTGCGCCTGCCGGACGACGACCCGACGAACGCCGTCGACGGGAAGCCGTGAGCGGATCACCGGCAGGACGGACTCGTCCTGGGCGCCGTCGGTGATGACGATCGCACGGACCTCCTCGCGGCTCGAGATCTCCGCGAGCACCCGGTCGACCTCCTCGCCGACCTTTCGGTTGGCCTGGATGTCGGAGCCGTCGACCCCGGTGACGGCCGCGACGGCGACCTCCTCGTCGCTCGTGGCGGCCAGCTCGTCGTGGACCGTGACGCCCTGGAAGAGGACGTTGACGTCGGAGTCCTCCGGGTCGACCGTCGCGAGCGCGACCGCGGCCTCGGTGACGGCGTCGCGGCCGACGACGGGGGTATCGGTTCCCGTCTTCCGGCCGAGGTCGTCGTCGAGGTCGACACAGAGGACGAGCAGCATCGTTCCCGGCTACGATGCGGGCAGGCATATGCTTTCGGTCGATCGACGTCGGGAGACCATCAGGTCGATCGGCATCGGGGTACCGCGGAAGGAGCCGATCGATCCGGGATGACGTACCACAGGTTCGCCGTGTGCGCGACCCCGCCACACGGGACGTGACGGTTCGGACGCTTTTTGAGGCCCGAGCCGCTATTCGGAGGCAGATGATATCGAAGGGCTGTGAACAGTGCGCCAAGGGCGGGAAGATGGTCCTGTTCGTCTACGGGTACTGCGACCAGCGGGACTGTTTCTACTGTCCGCTCGGTGAGAAGCGCAAGAACGTCACTGACGTCTACGCCAACGAGCGCCTCGTGGAGGACGACGAGGACGTCATCACCGAGGCCAAACGGATGGACGCGCTGGGGACCTCGATCACGGGCGGAGAGCCCCAGGAAGCCCTCGAGAAGACCTGTCGATACCTGCGACTGTTGAAAGACGAGTTCGGGGAGGACCACCACACGCACCTATACACCGGAATTCCCGGTGGACGGGAGAACATGCGCCGGCTGAGCGAGGCGGGCCTCGACGAGATCCGCTTCCACCCGCCGCTGGAGCTGTGGGGTGACCTCCACGGAACCGAATGGGAGGACATTCTCTACATCGCCCGCGAGGAGGGCCTCACGCCGGCCTTCGAGATCCCCGGCATCCGAGCGGAGCCGGAGTTCATCGAGTTCCTCGACGAGGGCGCCGCCGAGTTCTGCAACGTCAACGAGTTCGAGATGAGCGACGGCAACTACCGGCGGATGCAAGAGGAGGGCTTCGAGCTGCAGGAGGGGCACATGTCCGCCGTCGAGGGGTCGAAGGACGAGGCGATCGTCGCGGAGATGGCGAGCCACGAGAAGGTCTACTTCTGTACCTCCGTGTTCAAGGACGCGGCTCAACACCGGAACCGGCTCAAGCGGATGGCGAAGAACGTCCGCCGGGAGTTCGACGAGATCACCGACGATGGAACGCTCGTCTACGGAAAAACGAACGCCGATCCGGAGCGTTTCGACGCCCTGGGCGTTCCCGAGGAGTTCTACACGGTCAAATCGAACCACGTCGAGATCGCCTGGTGGCTTCTCGAGGAGATGATCGAGGACGGAGACCTCAACGATGGGGAGATCGTCGAACAGTATCCGACGGTCGACGGGACCGTCGTCGAGCGCACACCGGTGGCCTAGTCCGGCTGCGACGCTCCGCGCTTGTTCCGCCGTCAGGACCGCCTTTTTGAGTACGGACGCAGGACGAATGGACCGCTAGTCGCGGTCGGCGTCGGCCAACAACTGTGAGGCGCTCACGAGCGACTCGAGTTCGATGTCGTGGTCCGCCAGCAGCTCCCGGGCGCCCTCCTCGCGATCAACGACGACGAACACCCGGTCGACGACCGCGCCCGCCTCACGAAGCGCCTCGACGGCGTCGAGAGCGGACTGGCCCGTCGTCGCGATGTCCTCGAGGACGACGACCTCCTCGCCGTCGTCGAGACGACCCTCGATCCGGTTGCCGGTGCCGTACTCCTTGGCCTGCTTGCGCGCGATGACGTAGGGGCGACCGAGTTCCGCCGCGGTGACGGCCACGAGCGGGACGGCACCCAGGGCGACGCCGGCGAGTTTCGCGTCGACGTCGGCCAGTCGGTCCGCGAACGCGGCCGCGACCAGCCGGAGGCAGTCGGGATCGGTCTCGAAGAGGTACTTGTCGACGTAGTAGTCGCTCGTGCCGCCGTGGGAGAGTTCGAACTCGCCGAAGCGCACGGCATCGGCCGCGCGCAGCGCGGCGATGATCTCGGCGGTCTCCGCCGTCACGCCGGACGGTGTCTCCGTGTCGTCCATACGTCGGTAGCGCGGTCACATAGGTATAAACCGGTCGAAACGGCCGAACGTGGCGGCCGTGAGACGGTCCGGCCGACCGGTTGCGCGATCGGAAACACTAAAGTACTGTCACGGTATACCATACCGTGTATGTCGTCAGCACCCAGCACGAGCGACGGTCTGTTCGACGAATTCCTTGAGGACCGCGGTCACGAGACCGAGATCGGACGCTGGGAGCGATCGTATAACAAAAAGCAGTGTCCCGAGTGTGGCGGCCTCCACGAGGAGTCGGCGAACGAGTGCCGCGTCTGTGGCTGGGATCCGTACGCGTGAACCACCCGTACTGAGCCGTCGGACCGTGGCGAACGTCCACGACCGTTTTTATACGATACCGACCCCACCGGTGAGTGATGACCGAACGGCACTCAGGACGACCGTCGGGAACCGCCACAGCCGAGCGGACGCCGGAGCCGACCATCGATCCGGACCGTCGATCCGGGCGGACCGAACGACGGAAACCGATCCCCGACGCGACCGGGTCGGCGGCTGAATCGGGACAAGGACAACGCTTAACCGCCGAGTCACCCTTCCGTGAGGTACGACTATGGGTGTGATCGAGGACGTCTACGAGGACCTCGAGACCGACGTCGAGTTCGACGCGTTCGAGGCGGCGGTCAAGGACAAGGTCGAACAGATGGGCGGGCTCGCGGACGAGGAGACGGCCGCGATGCTCATCGCCCACGAACTTCGCGACGAGGAGGCCGAGACGATCGCGGACATCGAACCGGGGATGGACGAGGTGAAGTTCCTCGGCAAGGTCACCTCGATCGGCGAGATCCGGACCTTCGATCGCGACGATGAGGACGACGACCGGGAGGAGGGGCGCGTCTGCAACGTCGAGATCGCCGACGAATCCGGCTCGGTCAGGGTCGCTCTCTGGGACGAGATGGCGACCGGCGCCGTCGAGGAGCTCCAGGCCGGCGACGTGTTGCGCGTGATGGGACGCCCGAAGGAGGGCTACAACGGCCTCGAGGTGAGCGCGAACAAGGTCGAACCCGACGCGGACGCGGCGGTCGACGTCCAGATACTCGACACCTACCGCGTCGAGGACCTGACGCTCGGCGCCTCCGACGTCACGCTCGTCGGGAAGGTACTCGAGGCGGGCAGCATTAGGACGTTCTCGCGCGACGATGGCTCCGAGGGACGGGTGGCGAACCTCACCCTCGGCGACGAAACGGGGCGCGTTCGCGTGACGATGTGGGACGACCGGGCCGACCTGGCCGAGGAGTTCGACGCCGGGGAGGTCGTCGAGGTCGTCGACGGCTACGTCCGCGAGCGGGACGACGCCCTCGAGTTGCACGTGGGGAACCGCGGATCGATCGAACGCGTCGACGAGGACGTCGACTACGTCCCGGAGACGACCGCCATCGCCGACCTGGAGATCGGCACCACCGTCGACATCGCCGGCGGCGTGATCGAGACGGACCCGAAGCGGACCTTCGACCGCGACGACGGCTCCGAGGGACAGGTCCGAAACGTCCGGATCAAGGACGAAACGGGCGAGATCCGCGTCGCGCTGTGGGGCGAGAAGGCCGACGCCGAGATCGACCTCGCCGACGAGGTCGTCGTCACCGACGTCGAGATCACCGACGGGTGGCAAGACGATCTCGAAGCGTCGGCCAACTGGCGGTCGACCGTCAGCGTCATCGACGACGGGTCCTCGACCAATCGATCCCGGGATGGATCGAGTGGCGACGGCGATTCCACGGAAGCGACGGGAGCACGGTCCGAAAGTGAGGGCCTCGGCGCGTTCGCTGACGGATCGAGCGGAACGGGAACGAACGGGACGGACGACGGGACTGCAGCCGGCACCGGCGGGGCCACACGCGCTCAGTCCGACGGCGGCGCCGCCGCAGCGACCGCGGACGCGTCGGGAGCCACCGAGGCGGGCGATTCACGGGAAATGGAGGAGTCGGCCGACGATCCGGTCGAGTTCACCGGCACGGTCGTCCAGGCCGGAAACCCCGTGGTACTCGACGATGGGGACCGGACGAAGAGCGTCCAGACGGACGAAACCGTCCGGCTCGGCGAGGAAGTGACCGTTCGTGGACCCGAACGGGACGGCCGGATCGACGCCGAAGAGGTCTTTTGAGCGTCCCGTGAACTGCCTTGTTCATCTGTAGACGACGCCGATCGACGTGGTCGATCCCCGGTCGGTGCCCGGCGAACCGATGCGGATTCCCACCGTGGGCAGCGTCCGGATGGCGGCGCGAGCGCACCCGACAGCGGCTACCGGAAACGGAGACGAGAGGTAACGGAAAGCGTTATACGGCGGACCGACCCCAGTGTGTGTATGAGTGTCGAGTTGCCGTTCGCCCCGGTCGACCAGATCATCCGGCGGAACGCTGGCGACCTCAGGGTGAGTGCGGACGCGGCCGAGGCGCTGGCACGCCGCGTACAGGACCACGGCGCATCGGTGGCGGCGGACGCCGCCGAGCACGCAACCGCGGACGGGCGAAAGACGCTGATGGCCGCCGATTTCGACGTCGGACAGGTGATCGACCGGGAGGATCTCACGCTCCCGATCGCACCGGTCGACCGGATCGCGCGGTCGCGCATCGACGACCGCTATCGGGTCGGGATGGACGCGCGGATCGCGTTGGCGGACGTCCTCGAGGATTACGCCGATAACGTCGCCAGCGCGGCGGCGACGCTCGCGCGACACGCCGACCGGCGGACCATCCAGGCCGAAGACATCGAGACCTACTTCGCGTTGTTCAACTAGTATGCAGTTCGGCTACTCCGAGGTCTGTCTCGAGCACGACACCGGCGATCGACACCCCGAAACGCCGGATCGGCTCCGGGCGATCCGACGGGGGTTGCAGGACCGTCACGACGTCTCCTATCACGAGGCGACGCCGGCAAGTCGATCGGCGGTCGCCGCCGTCCACGACGAGGCGTACGTCGACGACGTCGAGGCGTTCTGTGCCGACGGGGGTGGAAACTGGGACCCCGACACGGTCGCCTGCGAGAAGACGTGGGACGCGGCACTCGCCTCCGCCGGCCTTGCCCAGTGGGCAGCACGGGAGGCGATCGACGGAGCAACCGGGCGAAAGACCCCGTTCGCGATCGGCCGTCCACCGGGTCACCACGCCGTGACCGACGACGCGATGGGGTTCTGCTTCGTCAACAACGCGGCCGTGGCCGCACAGACGGTTCTCGACGAGGACCTGGTCGACCGGGTCGCGATCTTCGACTGGGACGTCCATCACGGCAACGGCACGCAGGACATCTTCTACGACCGCGGAGACGTCTTCTACGCGTCGATCCACGAACAGGGGCTCTACCCCGGAACGGGCGAGATCGACGAGACTGGCGAGGGTAACGGCGAGGGGACGACGCTGAACGTTCCGCTGTCCGCCGGGGCCGGCGACGTCGAGTACTGCACGGTGGTCGATGAGGTGCTCGACCCGATGCTTGCGGAGTTCGATCCGGGCCTCCTGCTCGTCTCGGCCGGCTTCGACGCCCACCGTCACGACCCGATCTCGCGGATGCGGGTTTCCTCGGAGGGGTACGCCCTGCTCACCGACCGGGTTCGGGGGATCGCCGACCGGACTGACGCGGCGCTCGGGTTCGTGCTCGAGGGAGGGTACGGGCTCGATACCCTCGCCGAGGGCGTCGGAATGGTTCACGAGACGTACGACGGTCGCGATCCGATCGAGCCGGAGGGCGACCTCAACGGCTCGACGCGCGTCCTCATCAACGACGTCGAGTCACAGTTCGGACGCTGACCGGCCGAACCCACCGTTCGGGGCTGATCGACGAGACTCCGCTGGCCGACGTGACCGCCACCAGCCGCAGAACTGCGCCGCCGTCGGCCAGAACCAGGATCAGGGTCGCGGCTCGAAGTAGGACCGAAGCTGCGTCCCGAACCCGTCCGCAAGCGACGCGATGTCCGTCCCGACGAGTACCTCACGGCCCGCGATGGCTTCGGTCAGCTGTGCCCCGAGGCCGACGTCGGAGAGGTCCCCCTCCGCGAGAAACCGCGCCGCGCTCGTGACCGTCCGCTCGCGCTCGACGACGTATCGATCCCCGTCGAGGAACGGCCCGTAGGTATACGGGTCCCCGTCCCCGGCATAGGCGTCGTAAAACCCCTCGGCGTGCTCACGGACCGCCACGGGCGGACCGCGATGGGTGGCGACGGCGGGCAGCGAGTCGTGGAGGGGTTCGACGAGGACGACGGCGCGGACGTGATCGGCGGTATCGTCGTCGACCATCGTCCGTGACCGGAGCACCTGGAACTGACGCTCCTCGAGCGCGCGCACGATCCCATCGCGGGATTTCCGGAGCTGTGGCCACAGTTGGTCGTCGACGAGCGTCGGCGGCTCGAAGACGATCGCGATCGGCGTCGTCTCCCGTCGATCGATGTGCTCGCGAATCGCGTCCGCCGACAGCGGCTCGCGATCGGGCGGGAAAAAGGGCGTCTCGGTCGGGTCGGCGAGGAACGCGCGCGCGTGATGTTGCAGCCGGGCGAGGTTACGCGCGGAGCAGACGGCTGCCACGTTCCGCTCCGGATCGGTCGGGTCGATCACGACGAGCGGGTCGTCGAAGGTCTCCTCGCCGTGGTTCTCGGGATCGATTCGGACCGGCGGGTGCCAGTCGGCGGCGGCCCGCAGGAGCGGTTCGAACCCACCGAACTCGACGACGAGGAGCTCGGACAGATAGCCCGAGAAGCCACGGGTTCGGAGATCGCTGCCGTACGCGCCGATGCCCTTGAGAAACCGTTTCGTCAACAGCACGTCCGCCGCGCGATCGTCGGTGAGACGCTCCGAGAGGTAGGCGTCGTGAAACGGCGTTCTGTCGACCGCCGATCGGATGGCGCTCGCGTCCGCGACGTCGTAACACGGGACGAGATCGACCTCGAACCCGTCAAGGGTCCCCGTGACGTAGGGGTGTTCGGCGTATTCCTCGTGGCCGTCCGGCAGAACGGCGTGTCCGACCGCCAGTCCGTACCGCTCGAGGTCAGCTCGGGGCAGGTCGGTCGGGAACCGGACGAAGAGGTCGATGTCGCGATCGCCGGCCAGCCACGTCCCGCGGGCGGTCGATCCGACGCGGACGACGTCGACGTCGCCGGCGGGACCGGTCGTCAGGTCCGCGTCGAGGTCATCGACTGCAGCCCGTGCCCGGTCGACGAGTCGCTCGGCGATCGACTCGAGGCGGTCCCGCTCGGCCGGGTCGGGGGTGATCCGGTCGAGGATCGATCGCCGCACCGATTCCAGATCGCTCATACCGACCGGTTCAGTCGGTCGGCGTGAAAGGATGTCGGTCGGCGTCGTCGATCCCGAGACGGCGATCGGGACGGCCGACGGTCCCCCGTGTGGGATACGGGATCGTACCGCCGCCGTCGGGTGAAAACGAAAGCCCTATCAAAAAGAGACCAATACGAACAGGTGCACGCCGAAGTAGCTCAGTTGGTAGAGCGCCTCGCTGTTAGGACGATCGGCTCGGTCCGTTCGTCGCAGTCACGAGGCGGTCCCAGGTTCGAGTCCTGGCTTCGGCGCTTCTTCGATCGGCCATTTCCGGAAAGCGGCGCCGTCGTCGAACGGGCCGATCTCGGCCGCAACGCGAGGAGGACGCCCGACGGAAAGACGGTACGCTAAAGAGGCATCGACGGATAGCCCGTGGTGAGGGCCCTTAGCTTAGTCCGGCTGAAAGCGACTCGCTCATAACGAGTTGAGCGTTGGTTCAAATCCGACAGGGCCCATCCGTTTGACTTGCGATTCCTGGCCGATACCGGACCGGAGGTAGCAGTCCCGATCCCACGTCGGGACGCGACGCCTCGTTTAAGAGGCTCGTGGGCCAACGGGCGCTATGGATCCGATCAACGTCACCGCCGCCGCCGAGGAGTTCACGTGTAACGCGTATCTCGTGCCGGGCGAGACGACGACGCTCGTCGACGCCGGGACGATGCCGAACGTCGAGGAGACGATCGCCGACAACGTCGAAGATCTGGACCGCGTCGTCCTCACGCATCAACACGCCGACCACGTGGGCGAGCTCGACGCGGTGCTCGACGCCTTCGACGCCGAGCTGTACGCCTACGACGACCACCCACGACGGGACGTGGCGCTGGCGGACGGCGAGGAGGTCACGATCGGTGACGAGCCGTGTGAGGTGGTGTACACACCGGGCCATGCCGTCGATCACGTCGCGTTCGTCGGAGACGAACGCGTTTACAGCGGCGACGTCGTGGTCTACAACGACGGCGCCTTCGAGAACGGCTCCTTCGGACGTACCGATATGACGGGCCAGTCACGCGAACGACTGATCGAAAGCCTCCACGACCTTCTCGATCGGCTGCCGGACACCGTCTCCGAACTGTATGCCGGCCACGGCGACGCCTACCGGGCGGCGGACGGCGACGATTCGGTGCGGACCGTGATCGAGCGCGCGCTCGAACGAGCCGAACGACGAGCACCGAAGTACGACGAATAGGCCCGACACCGGACGCACGGCTCCGATACGGACAGTGAGGCTGGAAAAAACGGCGCGTGCGAGTCGAGAGCGACTACGCGGCGCGGCGCTCGGTCGCCTTCGGACGGAGGTTCTTGTACCCGCACTTGCGGCACTCGTCGGCGTCTTTCGGGTTGCGGGCGTTACAGCGCATACACACGAGCTTCTCGAGCGTTCGCTTCTTTGCGGCGTCGAACGTGGCCATACGTGCTGATACGCGGGTACGCGCTAAAAGGTTGCGAGACGGGGACGTCCGTCGAGAGGTGGACGCGTCTATCGAACGGTTCGTGAAAGACTGGCGGATGACCCGTGTTGGAGACGCGATCCGGAGCGGAAACGATTACGCAGCGGCGGTGGCCTGGGAGATGGCGTCCTCGAGGTCCTCCTTCTGGGTGACCCCGACGAACCGGTCGACGACGCCGTCGTCGGATTCGACGATGAGCGTGGGCAGGGATCGAACCTGGTACTGGTTCGCGACGTCCTGCTGTTCGTCGACGTCGATCTTCTGCAGTTCGAAGGCATCACCCAACTCCTCCTGCAGTTCTTCGAGGATCGGGTCCTGAGTCTTACACGGGCCGCACCAGTCGGCGTGGAAATCGAGGAGTCGAACAGTCATACTACGCTACCGATGGTTGTGCCGGCGTGCGCATAAGGGTTACTCACGCGGCACGTTTGTAACCCGTGTGGCGACCGTGTCGAAACGTTTACGCGAGTGGCCACCGGAGGAACGGCTATGAGCAGCGGTCAAAACTCCGGCGGACTGATGTCCAGCGCGGGACTGGTCCGGTATTTCGACTCCGAAGGCCGGGACGCGATCAGGATCGATCCGAAAACGGTCATCGCCTTCGCGGTCCTGTTCGGCGTGCTCGTCCAGCTCGTCTCGCTGATGGTCTGAGCGGTCGAGCCGAACGGTCACAACACGCACACCCGGGTGGAATCGACGCAGGCGGCCGAGAACGCGCCCTTTTTGAAAGCCGCACGCGCAGTGATCAGTATGAAAGCAGGCGTCCTCGCCGTCCAAGGCGACGTGTCGGAACACGCCGCGGCGATCCGGCGTGCGGCCGCTGCCCACGACGAACCGGCTGCGGTCGTCGAGGTCCGGGAGTCGGGAGTCCTCCCGGACTGTGACGTCCTCCTGTGTCCGGGCGGGGAGTCGACGACGATCTCGCGACTGATCCATCGTGAGGGGATCGCAACGGAGATCCGCGACCACGTCGCCGCCGAGAAACCCGTGCTCGCGACGTGTGCTGGGCTCATCGTGCTCTCGCAGGACGCCAAGGACGACCGCGTCGAGACGCTCGGGCTGATCGACGCGACCGTCGACCGGAACGCGTTCGGCAGACAGGCGGACTCCTTCGAGGCGCCGCTCGCGGTGGACGGTCTCGCCGATCCCTTCCACGCGGTCTTCATTCGCGCGCCACTCATCGATGCGGTCGACGAGGGCGTCGACGTGCTGGCGAGCTGGGAGGACCGGCCCGTCCTCGTTCGGGACGGGCCGATCGTCGGCTGCTCGTTCCACCCCGAGCTGACCGACGATCCGCGGATCCACGACCTGGCGTTCTTCCCGGAGCTGGAGGCGGGCGTATGAGCGACGAGCCGGGACGCGGCAAGGGGTCGGCCGGGGCCGACACGGACGTCGCCGACGACGTCCTCGACGAGCTGTGTGCGACGATCGAACAGCGAAAACGGAATCTCCCCGAAGGGTCGTACACCGCCTCGTTGTTCACCCACGAGAAGGGGGAGAACGCGGTTCTCGAGAAGCTCGGCGAGGAAACCACCGAGACGATCCTCGCGGCCAAGGACGACGACGAGGCGGAGCTGCTCTATGAGAGCGCGGATCTCGTCTACCACCTGCTCGTCCTCCTCGAGATGAAGGACCTCGACGTCGATGACCTCCGGGAGGAGCTCGCGTCGCGGTTCGGCTAGCCGAACACGGTCAGACGAGCGTGGGGAGACGCTGACGCCGATCCCGCTTCGGCGCGGAGGACGGCCGGACCGTACCCCGAGAACGGGCAGGTCAAAGCATACTTACCGCCAGCGCGGCGATGACTACCCAATGAGTACAGAGACGGAGGGGACGACCGAGGACCGGCGGAAATACGAGTTCCGCAAGGTCATCGAGGAGCTCCAGGAGTACGAGGGCTCCGGCACCCAGCTCGTCACGATCTACATCCCCGAGGACAAACAGATCTCCGACGTCGTCGCCCACGTGACCCAGGAACACAGCGAGGCGTCGAACATCAAGTCCAAACAGACCCGGACGAACGTGCAGGACGCTCTGACCAGTATCAAGGACCGGCTCCGGTATTACGACACCTTCCCTCCGGAGAACGGGATCGTCATCTTCTCGGGCGCCGTCGACTCCGGCGGCGGTCGAACGGAGATGGTGACGAAGACGCTCGAGTCGCCGCCGGACCCGATCGAGTCGTTCCGGTATCACTGTGACTCGGACTTTCTCACCGAGCCGCTCGAGCATATGCTCGCGGACAAGGGCCTGTTCGGGCTCATCGTCCTCGATCGCCGGGAGGCCAACGTTGGCTGGCTGAAGGGCAAACGCGTCGAGCCCGTCAAGTCCGCCTCCTCGCTCGTGCCGGGCAAGCAGCGAAAGGGTGGCCAGTCCGCACAGCGGTTCGCCCGCCTCCGGCTCGAGGCGATCGACAACTTCTACCAGGAGGTCGCGGAGATGGCGAACGACCTCTTCGTCCCGAAACGACACGAGTTGGACGGGATCCTGGTCGGCGGCCCCTCCCCGACGAAGGACGAGTTCCTCGACGGCGATTATCTCCACCACGAGCTCCAGGACACGGTCCTCGGCAAGTTCGACGTCTCCTACACCGACGAATCCGGCCTCTACGACCTCGTCGACGCCGGACAGGAGGCGCTTGCCGACCAGGCGATCGTCGAGGACAAGAACCTGATGGAGGAGTTCTTCGAGAACCTCCACACCGGCGAGAAGGCGACCTACGGCTTCGAGCAGACCCGACGGAACCTGATCATGGGGTCGGTCGACCGCCTCCTCCTCTCGGAGGACCTTCGGTCCGACGTCGTGGTCTACGAGTGTCCCAACGGCCACGAGGAGTTCGAGGTGGTCGACAGCCGCCACTCCACCCCGGACCACGAGTGTGCCGAGTGTGGCGAGGAGGCGGCCGTTCAGGAGCGTGAGGACGTCATTGAGCATCTGATGGCGATCGCCGAACAGCGCGGCACCGAGACCAAGTTCATCTCCACGGACTTCGAGAAGGGCGAGCAGCTGCTGGACGCCTTCGGCGGGACCGCCGGCCTCCTCCGGTATTCGACCGGCGTCTAGACTCGACGATCCTCCTTCGACGATCGAGTCCCGGCTAGAGAAACTCGTCAACCTGTTCCATTCGTCTCGACACGTCGAAATGCGGGTTCGGGACCGTATCTGCCAGCCGGTCGAGCGTCAGATAGACGTCGACGCCAGCGGCTTCGGCATACTCGAACAGCTCGACGATCGCCGGGCGGTGGAGCGCCAGCGAGCCGAGTTTGCCGCAGGCGAGCAGAAACGCCACGCCGCCGTCGCCGTCCGGGATCGACTCGTCGACGGCGCTCGGAGTGGCTGGCTCGGCGGCACCGGCGTCGATCGGCTGCACGCGGAGACAGTCACGACAGACAGCAACCGTCTCCGAACCGGCGTGATCACGCAGGTCGGCGGGGACTCGGAGCGTGACGCGGTCGCCCCCACAGTCGGGACAGGACATACGGGATCGATGGGGACTGAGCGACGATAAAAGGACGCAGGATCGAAACCGGGAGCGAACGCGGAAACCGAACCGGAAGCGAGCGCGAACCCAAACGACGGGGCAGGCGCCTCAGTCCGCGGAAACCGCTTCGGCGGCTGCATCCGACTCGGCCTCGGCCTCCGCTTCGGCTTCCTCCTCCTCTTTTTTCGCTTTGATCTTCTTGAGACGGAAGATCTCCTCGCGCTCCTGCTCCTCGAGCTTCTGTTCGATGTACTCCTGGTTCTCATAGAGCTGCGGGAGGAGCGTGAACTCGAGGGCGTTGACGCGGCGTTTGGTCGTCTCGATCTCCTCGAGCATCTTCTTCATCGCCGTCTCGACCTCGGCCGCGAGGATGATCGTCTCGAGCAGTTCCTCGTAGGCATCGGCGGCCTCGTCGATCCGTGCCGAGGAGCCGAGCAGACCGTAACCGCGCTCGTCAAGCGACTTCTGCACCTTCGAGGACTCGATCTGGGGGACCACGACGCCCATGATGTTCTTCGACTGGGTCGTGATCTCCGGGTGTTCCTTCAGCGCCGCGGCCGCGCCGCGGACCGCCACGTCGCCCTCCATCGCCCGCGCCATATCGATCTTGCGCTGGGCGGTCTCGTAATCCTCACCCAGGTCGGAGCGAACGTCCTGTGCCTGATCGAGGATGTCCATAAACTCCATAATGAGGCCGTCCCGCTTCTGTTCGAGGGTATCGTGGCCCCGCTCGGAGAGCTGGATGCGATCCTCGATCGCCATGAGGTTCTTCCGAGTGGGTTTGACGTCCTTGGCCATCTGTTGGCGGGAGATTGCTCCCGCAGGAGGTTAATAGTTGTCTGTTCGGAGCGTCACGGTGGCGTGTGAACCGGGGTTCCGCAGGCTCCTCGGTACCCGTGGTGGCCGCAGTCGCTACCCGCTCAGCGCAGCCGCTATCGGAGTGTTCATCGGCGTCGTCGGGGGAGACAGTGACGGACTTCGGACGACCGTTTCCGGCGTGAAAGAAGCCCGAAACGGGCGGCGTCTCGGCGAAAGCGGTGTGCGGATTAGTCAGCCGCTTCGACGATCTCGCGCTCGGAGTCGTCCTCGCGGTAGTACTCCTCGATGAACTCCTCGTCGACGCGGTTGAGCGCGTCCTTCGGGAGCATCGACAGGAGGTCCCAGCCGATCTCCAGCGTCTCCTCGATGGTGCGGTTCTGGTCGAAGCCTTGGTCGACGAACTCCGACTCGAAGGCGTCCGCGAAGTCGAGGTACTTGTTGTCGAGCTCCGAGAGCGCCTCGCGACCGACGATGTTCACGAGGTCGCGAAGGTCCTCGCCCTCCGCATACGCCGCGAACATCTGGTCTTTCGCGTCGGCGTGGTCCTCACGGGTGAGTCCCTCGCCGATGCCGTCGTCCATCAGTCGCGAGAGACTGGGAAGCACGTTGATCGGCGGCTGCAGACCCTGGCTGTTCAGGTCGGGATCGACGTAGATCTGCCCCTCGGTGATGTAGCCGGTCAGGTCCGGGATCGGGTGCGTGTCGTCGTCGCCCGGCATCGTGAGGATCGGGATCTGGGTGACCGACCCCTCTCGGCCCTCGATCCGGCCGGCGCGCTCGTAGAGCTGCGCCAGGTCGGTGTACATGTATCCGGGGTAGCCACGTCGGCCCGGAACCTCCTCGCGAGCCGCGCCGATCTCCCGGAGCGCCTCGCAGTAGTTCGTCATATCCGTCAGAATGACGAGGACGTGGTAGTCCTTCTCGAAGGCGAGGTATTCGGCGGTGGTAAGAACCATCCGCGGCGTGACCGTCCGCTCGACGGCGGGGTCGTCCGCGAGGTTCATGAAGACGACCGATCGCTCGAGCGCGCCCGTGCGCTCGAAGTCCTGCATGAACTCGTTGGCCTCCTCCTGAGTGATACCCATCGCGCCGAAGATAACGGCGAACTCGGAACCGTCCTCGCCGTCCTCCTCCTCCTCCGGCACGGACGCCTGCCGTGCGATCTGCATCGCAAGTTCGCTGTGCGGCTGGCCGGAACTCGAGAAGATCGGCAGCTTCTGGCCACGGACGAGCGTGTTCATCCCGTCGATCGCGGAGACGCCCGTCTCGATGAACTCCTCGGGATACTCCCGGGAGTAGGGGTTGATCGCCGCGCCGACGATGTCCTGACGCTCCTCGGGGACGATCTCCGGACCGCCGTCGATCGGCCGGCCGGATCCGTCGAGCACCCGCCCGAGGAGGTCCTCGGTGACGGGCATCTTCATCGTCTCGCCCAGGAAGCGGACGGACGCGTTCTGGTCGATGCCGCTCGTGCCCTCGAACACCTGGATGGCCACGAGGCCCTCCGAGGATTCGAGCACCTGGCCGCGCAGGGTGTCGCCCTGGGCCGTCTCGATCTCGACGATCTCGTCGTACCCGATCGCCTCGTCGACCTCGGCGTACACCAGCGGGCCACTGATCTCGGTGATGGTTTGGTACTCTTTCATTGTTAGTAGAGACTCCGGAGTTCCTCGGTGATCTCGGCTTTGAGATCCTCGATGTACTCCTCGTAGTCGTCCTGGACGCCGATCCGGTTGATCTTCGGGGGGGCGTCGGTGTCGATGATCTCCTCGACCGGAACGCCCGCCTCAAGCGCCGCGAACGCCTCGTCGTTGAACGTCTCGATCGTCGTCAACATGAGGTACGTCTTCTCCGGCGGACAGTAGGTGTCGACCGGGTGGAAGGCGTTCTGCTGGAGGTATGCCTCACGGAGGTAGCGAGCGACCTCAAGGGTCAGCTGCTGGTCCTCCGGCAGGGCGTCCTTGCCGACGAGCTGGACGATCTCCTGGAGTTCGGTCTCCTCGTCGAGCACGTCGACGGCCCACTGGCGCTTGTCGGGCCAGTCCTCGGCGACCTCGTCCTGAAACCAGGGGTCGAGCTGATCTTTGTACAGCGAGTAGGACTCGTTCCAGTTGATCGACGGGAAGTGGCGGCGCTCCGCCAGGTCCGCATCGAGCGCCCAGAACGTCTTCACGATGCGCAGCGTGTTCTGGGTGACCGGCTCGGAGAAGTCCCCGCCGGGCGGGCTCACCGCACCGATCGCCGAGACGGACCCCTCCGTCCCGTTGATGTTCTCGAAGTAGCCGGCGCGCTCGTAGAACTGTGCGAGCCGGGCGGCGAGGTACGCGGGGTATCCCTCCTCGCCGGGCATCTCCTCGAGTCGGGAGGAGATCTCGCGCATCGCCTCCGCCCACCGCGAGGTGGAGTCGGCCATCAGCGCGACGTCGTAGCCCATATCGCGGTAGTACTCCGCGATCGTGATGCCCGTGTAGATACAGGATTCACGCGCCGCAACGGGCATATTCGACGTGTTCGCGATGAGCGAGGTTCGGGCCATCAGCGGGTTGCCGTTGGCCGGGTCCTCCAGTTCGGGGAAGTCCTCGATGACCTCGGTCATCTCGTTGCCGCGCTCGCCACAGCCGACGTAGACGATGATGTCGGCGTCGGCGTACTTCGCGAGCTGGTGCTGGGTGACCGTCTTCCCGGAGCCGAACGGCCCCGGAATCGCGGCCGTCCCGCCCTTCGCGATCGGGAACAGGCCGTCGAGGATGCGCTGGCCCGACACGAGCGGCTGTCGGGGCGTCTGCTTCTCGACGGTGGGCCGTGCCTCACGGACCGGCCACTCCTGACGCATCGTGACCTCGACGCCGTTCGACAGCTCGGCGACGGTCTCGGTCACGTCGAATGAACCGGCCTCGATCGCAACGACTTCCGCGGTCTCGTCCTCCTCGACGGCGTCCGGCGGCACCATCACCTTGTGGTCGATGGTGACCGTCTCCTCGACGACGCCGACGACGTCGCCGCGGGCGACCTCGTCACCCTCCTCGACGGTCGGCTCGAACTCCCATTTCTCGTCGAGGTCGATGCCGGGGGCGTCGACGCCGCGATCGAGATAGGGGCTGTCCATCTTACCCTCCAGCACGTCCAGGGGACGCTGGACGCCGTCGTAGATGGCGTCGAGCATTCCCGGACCCAGGTCGACCGACAGCGGCTCGCCCGTGTTCTCGACGGGTTCACCGGGGCCGACGCCGGAGGTCTCTTCGTACACCTGAATGGTCGTTATGTTGCCCTCGATCTCGATGACTTCACCCATAAGCCCTTCGTCGCCGACGTAGACGACGTCGTTCATACGGGCGTTGAGGTCGCGGGCACTCACGACCGGACCGCTCACGCTCTGGATGACACCGTTGTCGGTGGTCTCCGTGGATTCTGCTTTGCTCATATTAGTCGTCCTCATCCATCAGGTCGATCCCGATGGCTCGTTTGATCTGGTCGCGCAGCCCGCCCCCGCCGGCGCCCGACGCGCCGAGCGTGACCAGGACGGGCTCGATGCTGCCTTCGACGCGCTTTCGAACGCCACGCGAGAGGTGCGAGAGGTCCTCCTCGTGCATCACGATGATGCCGACCCCCTCGTCCTCAAGCGTGCGTTCGACCGCACCGTCGAGCTCCTCGTCCTTTCGATCGTCCGGCACGTTCTCGAATGCCCGGACGCCGGCCAGACGGAACCCCGTGGTGAACTCAGGGCTGCCGATGACGGCGATCTCTTGGCTCATAGTATCACCAGTTCCTCCTCGATCTCAGCGTCGCTCAGACCGGCCTCCTTCCCGCGGGCGATCGCCCGAATGTTCTGCACCTCGCGCTCCTTGGCGAGGATGTAGGAGATGACGGGCGTCACCGAGACGGGGTGAATGGTACCGAGTTGGTCGCCGTAGGCCAGCAGTGCCGCATCGGTCGCGTGTTCGAACGCGATGAGACTGTCGGCATCCTCGAGCTCGCGCAGCGCGGGACCGAGGTCGTCCGCGTACTGGCTCTCGGCGATGTATTCGACGAGCTCGTCCAGGTTCCGGGCGAGCCGGGCGAGCGTGTCGCGGGTGAAGAGGTCGCCGCCGTCGATGAAGTACTCGGCGGGGTCGATGTCTGCACCCGACCGGGCGAGCCGAAGCGCGTTCCGCGCGTTGCGGAAGTCGATCTCGGCCGTCAGGAACGCCTCGTACTGGCGGGTCGGTTCGTCGCGGCCGAGTCCCGACAGCAGGTGGTCGTAGAACGTCCGGTCGACGGCGTTCTCGAGCGGCACGAGGATTCCGGACTCCTCGTAGTCGGCGTAAGCCTCCTCGAGGGCCGGTCCGTATATCGTGTCATCGAGGGCTTCGATGACGCCCTCGATAGATTCCGCCTCGAGGAGCCGACGGATGCGCCGGTCGTCGAACTCGCCGGCACGGATGAGGTCGACCTCGATCTCCTCGGTGGACGCGCCGACGTAGACCCCACGAATGATGGTCTTGACGTTTCGAGCGTCGAACTTCCGGAGGTATCGGGCGATGAGGTCGTAGAGACGCCCCTCGCTCCAGTCGAGGATCCCCTCGAACTGCTTTGCGAGGTTGCGGTTGAGCGTGTACTCGATCAGGTCCACGCCGCCGTGGCGGCTGCCGAGCGCGTTGATCTCCGCTTCGTAGGTCGACTCCTCCATGAAGCGGGCGATCTCGGCCGGCCCCATCCGGGTGAGCTTGCGATACTCCTCATCGCTGTACAGCTTGCCGCGGCGGGCGCGAACCCTCGCCACGACGTACTCCGGGTTCGAGCTGCCGACGGCACTCATTGGTCGAACAGTCGCTCCGAGAGGTTCTTGAGCTCGTCGTCCCAGACGTCCTCCAGGACGGAGTCGAAGGTGTTGTTCACGCGAACGCGGGAGGTGTCGCTCTCGCCGACGACGCCGCCGAGACAGTCGACGGGCTCGCCGACCGTGGCGTCGCGGCCGTCGACGAGTTCCTCGAGGAGATCGATGTCCGCCTCGCAAGTGGCGACGACGACCTCCTGGTCGTCATCGAACTCCGCGAGCGTCGCCGCAAGCAGCGTCTCGGTGAGATCGTGGCGGCGATCGTCATCGAGCTCGTCGATCGCCGTCTCGACGTCCTCGCGGACGTCCTCCAGGACGTCACGACGAGCACCGAGGCGCTCCTGTTTGGCCTCGAGTTTGGCCGACGAGAGCGTCTGTTCGCGCTCCCGTTCGATCTCCCGTTCGGCCTCCGCGAGCTTCTGGTCGCGGATGCGCTCGGCGTCGGCCTCGGCCTCGGCGATGATCTCCTCGGCCTCCGCGTCGGCCTCCTCGCGGATCTCCTCCGCACGCGCGCGGGCCTCTTCTCGTATGTCCTCAACGACGGTGTCCAAACTCATTGGTTGGAAAGAGGGGGGCTGGTTAGACCAGGAAAACGACGACCAGCGCGAGGATAACGAGCGTTTCAGGCAGCACCGTCAGGATGAGGCCGTTCGTAAACAGCCCCTCGTCCTCGGCCATCGCGCCGACGGCCGCGGATCCGATACCACGTTCCGCATAGCCCGCGCCGAGCGCCGCGAGACCGACCGCGAGTGCGGCGGCGGCGGACGGGTTCGTGAGCGTGCCTTGACCTTCCTGCAGTACGACGTTCCCGAGTTCGCTGGTAGCTTCAAACATTGGTAGTAGTTGTGGGTGCTCGTCTCCGAACAGTTCGTATTCCCCCTACTGGAGACATAAAACTTCCCAAAACGAACGACGAAAACGACCGCGAGAACCGCTCAAAGCGACGGTTGTGAGGAATACACACACCGAGGTGTGGCCGGGGAACACCGATCGATGCAAAAAACGCCCTCGATCGACGGAACGTCGTGCCCCACCGATGGAAGCCCGACGGGCGGCCGACGATCGACTACTCGTTCGCGGTGTACTCCCGGTCGTGGCCGAACGGGGAGTACGCCTCGCCGCCGCCCTCGTAGAACTTGCCGAAGAACTCGACGTACTCGAGACGCACGCCCTGAATGCCCGCGGACGTGATTCCGAGCAGAAGCACGACGATGTGCCCGACGATCGCGACGAGCACGCCGACGACGAGCCCGACGATCGGCATCTCGGCGGAGGTCGTCAGTCCCGCGAAGACGAGCTCGTAGGAGTCCGGATGGTTCTGCACGTACTCGAGATGACTCGGGGTGAAGATGAAGTGGAAGCTCCCCTCACCGCTTTCACCGATGTACGCGCCGAACGCGAGCAGGTTCACGGCCAGCGCCATCCCGCCCTTCGCGAGCAGCACGGCCATGATCCGGGCGTAGGAGACGACGTTGACGATCGGCGAGAGCACCTCAACGAGCTCTGCGGGTTCGCCGATGGCCAACAGCAGGGCACCGACGCCCGCAAGCGCTAGCCCGAGGTACCCGACGACGACCGGGAAGCCGGAGAACTCGACGGCGCCGAGCGTGAGCACGGAGATCGAGTCGAAGAGGAACGCCGGCTTCGGCCCGGCAACGTGCTGGCTGAAGATCCAGAGCCACGCGCCGTTGAGCAGCAGCAGCCACGAGCCGCCCTCATAGAGCGCGTGCTCGAGGTCGTGGATCCGGTAGTTCTTCAGGAACGACAGGACGAACCCGACGTTCAGGTGCAGGATGCCGAACAGCACGCTGAGCACGAGCCAGCTCAGCGCCCACTCGGTCGCGCCGGGACCGAGTCCCTTCGAGATCGCCCAGTGTTCGAATCCGAAGTGGGGGTAGGCGTGGTACCCGAAGACGTCGAATCCGTAGTAGACGCCGAACAGCATCGTGAACAGACCGGCCCAGATGGCGATCGCGCCCATCTCGCGGATCGTTCCCTCGAAGGACTTGTACAGGTAGACGCCGAGGCCCGCATAGAGGACGCCGTACCCGAGGTCCCCGATCATAAAGCCGAACATGAGCGGGAACGTGAGGAAGACGAGCAGCGTCGGGTCGAACTCGGCGTACTGCGGCCGACCGAAGCTCTTCACGAGCAGCTCGAACGGGCCGGCGATGTCGCCGTTGTTCTGGACGACCGGCGGCGTGTCCTCGCTCGCCTCGTGGCCGCCGTCGGTGGCGGCTTCGTGGCCCTCGGCGTCGACGGCCTCGGTGTGATGGTCCCCATCCGGGGTGAACTCGGCCCGCTCGATCTCCTCGACGTCGGCGTGGTCGCCGACCGCGTCGTCGATGGCCGCCGCGAACTCCTCGACCGTCGATGTCGGGATCCAGCCCTCGGCGATGAAGGCGTTCTCCGTCGTCGCGAACGAGAGCGGCGCCTGCTTCTGCTCGGCCTCGATGGTGAGCTGCTCTTCGGCGCGCAGGAGGAAGCTGGCGGCCTCCTCCCTGACCGAATCGAGCTCCGCCTCGACGTCCTCGAGGTCGGCCTCTATCTCGCGCTTTTCGGCCGCGAGATCGTCGACGTACTCGGTCGGACTCGTCTCGGCCTCGGGGACCTCGAGCAGGGCGATGTCCACGCCGACGAGGGCGTCCTGCAGGACGCCCTCGTCAGCTCCCTCGGCGGGATACGCGAAGGCTGCGATGACCCCGTTGCCCGAGAAGACCTCGAAGGCCCGGATGCCGTCGGCCGCGGCGAGCGCGTCCTCGACGGGGTCGGCTTTCGCCTCGCCGACCACGACCTCGAGGGTGTCGTAGCCGCGGAGCAGATCGAGGTCGATCCCGAGCTCCGCGAACGGCTCCATCCGGTCGATCTCCTCCTGATGATCACGGACGCGGTCGCGGAGCTCATCGCGCCGGTCGGTGAGCTCGTTGACGCGCTCGCGGACGTCCACGAGTTCCGCCTCGAGTTCCTCGTCGTCGAGGACGCCCGTCGGCCCGGCATCCTCGTCGTCGACCTCGAGGATGCTCTCGAGGGACCGGACGGTGACGAGGCGGTCGTTGACCTCCTCGGCGCCCTCGAGGGAGTCACCCGGTTCGAACCCCTCGTGGGTACCGTCGTAGTCGGTGACGTGCAGCGAGTGATGCTCATAGGCCGTCTCGATGACGTCGTCGATGACGCGCTTGGAGCCCGTCACCGACACCTTGCTCATCCGCTCAGGCCTGAGCATTCACCGCCTCCTCGAACCGGTCGATCGCGTAGTCGACCGCCTCGTCGATGCGGTCCCGTGCATCCGACTCGAGGGCATCTCGATCGGCGCGTCCGTCTTCGAGTATTTCCTCACGCCGGGACTCGATCTCTTCGCGAGCGGCGTCGAGCCGCTCGTCGGCCTCCGCGGACGCCTCCGCCTCGGCCGTCGAGCGGATCTCTTCCGCCCGCTCGCGGGCCTCGGCGAGGGTTTCCTCGGCGTCGGCTTCCGCCTCGGCGATGATGTCGTCCGCCTCGCGTTCGGCCTCCGTCACTCGTTCGAGCACCTCTGGTCTCGGCATACTCACTAATCGTCAGAAGTTCCAGCAGCGACGTATAAGGTGTTTGCGAAAGCCATCGGCAGCTACGGGGTCACCTCTCCGTCCGTAGTCCGTGGTGTCGTCGGCCACGTCCTCGCGTACCTTTAAGTACTCACTGCCGGTCCAACGAGGTATGGCAACGGTGTATACGATCGCCTCGGCGAAGGGCGGCGTCGGAAAGACGACGACGGCGGCGTCGATCGCGACGCTCCTTGCGGACGGATCGGAGGCAGTCGTGGCGATCGACGCCGACCTCGGGATGGCGAACCTCGCCGGCGCGCTCGGGATCACGGTCGAGGGCGAGACGATCCACGACGTGCTTGCCGGCCGTGCGGATCCCGAGGCGGCAGTTCAGGACGGCCCGCGCGGCCTTCGAGTCCTTCCGGGGGAAACCGACCTGGACGCGTACGCCGAGGCTGATCCCGCCCGTCTCGGCGACGTCGTCGACGCGTTCGATGAGGCCGACTACGTGATCCTGGATGCCGGCGCGGGGCTCTCACACGACTCGGCGCTGCCGCTGGACATCGCCGATCGAACGCTGCTCGTGTCGACCCCCGAACGGGAAGCGCTGCGGGATACGGCGAAAACAGGCGAACTGACCGATCGGCTCGGCGGGCGGGTCGACGGCGCAGTTATCACGCGCGTCGATCCCGACGACCCCCACGGGCACGATGACCTGATCGTTTCCCACCTCGACGTGCCGATCCACGAACGGATCCCGGAGGACGACGCCGTCGCGGCAGCGGTCACAGCAAGCGAGCCGCTCGTCACGTTCGCACCGACGGCGCCCGCAACGCGAGCGTATCGGACGCTAACCGAACAGCTCACGGGAGTGTCGATTCCGGATCCGGAACCGACTGAACCCACCGCAGTCGAGGAGATGGTCGAGTCCGCCGCGGTCGGAGACACGTCCGAGTCCACCACAAGCGGAGAGGCAAGTGATCCTGATCCGGGGATCGATGCCGACGGCTCGACGCCGGAACCCGCGGATGGGTCCACCCCCGACGTCGAGATGACGACTGGCGATCTCACGGACAGGGATCGGGAGGGAGGCACCCGGGACGTGGATGCGGACGGGGAGATCATCGGTCAACAGGATCCACCGACGATCCGCGATGCCGAGGGAGACGCCGTCGATGACGCACCTGGAACGGATGGGGCGGACGAAGCGGATACCGCGGACGAAGCGGATACCGCGGACGAAGCGAGCGAGACGGATGAATCGGATACCGCGGACAAAGTGGATACCGCGGACGACGCCGACGACGAGGGAGGACGGGAATCGACCGTCGACGCAACGGCCGACGTCGATACGGACACCGACACCGACGTCGGAAGCGTCCCGTTCCGTGATGACGACGGGCGTGAGCCGGAATGGGGGGCAAACACGGCCGCCGAGGACGGTGCAAGCGACACGAACCGGGTCGCTGCTCACACTGGTGGAGAGGCGGACGTGGACGGATCGACGGTGAACGACGACCGATCCCGGAGCGAGGACGGGGCCGATGACGACGGTCGGAGCCGGAGCGAGAATGACGATCGTGATTGGGGCGACCGCAGTGACGAGGGCACGGGTGACGACGAGGGAGAGAGTGGCGACGTGGACGAGGGCACGGGCGACGACGAGGGCGACGACCGTGGGTTCTTCGGCCGGCTCTTCGGTCGGTGACTCACGGCGCCGTGTCGGGGTCGGTCCGGTCGGCATCAGCCGCCTCCGCATCGGTCATATCCGCGTTGCCCGCGGCCTTGGCATCGGCCGATCCCTCGCCCATCCCGTCGATCAGGTCGCCGTCGACGGAGACCTGATGGGCGGATTCGGCGAAGCCGGCCGAGAGGATCCGCGTCATCGCCTCTTCGACCGACTCGCCGGTGTCGGTGACGCGCTCAGGTTCGACCTCGATGACGTATCCGGAGGTGATGTTCGGCGCGGTCGGCATAAAGAGTACGAGCTTCCCGTCGCGGGTCTTCTTGCCCGTCTTAAACGCGGTCATCCGGATCCCCTTCCACGTTTCGAGGTGGACGGGATTCTGAAGGTCCTCGGTCCCCGAAAGCGCGGTCTCGACCGCCAGCTTTGACGCGTTATAAACCACCCGAAGGGCGGGAATATGGTTGATCGACTCGTCGATCCGGGTCTCCACGATCCGCCCGAGGGTCGTCCGCATGAAGTAGCCGACGGCGAGCACGAGGGTCGTGAAGACGACCAGAGCGATGACCACACGGTACAGCGGGAGGATCGGCTCGAGGAGCCACTCGGGTTCGAGCGTGCTGATGAGGGGGATCGACGCGATGTGCCGATAGATCCACCCGATGACGAGCAGCAGGACGATGAGCGGCACCAGCACGATGAGCCCGCTCCCGAAGTCGCGTTTCCACGTGGACATTCAGTTGTACCGATATGTGTCGGCAGGCCTTATCAGCCCTCTGAACGGGTGGCGGTTCGATCGGCTCGTGGCGATTCACCCCGGCGATGCCGGCGTCAGCGGTCGGTTAGCGGCCGAGGATCGCCCGAAGCGCGAACAGCGCGTTCCCCTTCCGCTCGCGGACACGCCGGTAGAAGTACGAGAGCCACTTCCCGCCGTAGGGGACGTACTGGCGGACGTCGATGCCCTGCGCGGCGAGGTCGTGCTGGGCGTCCGTACGGACGCCCATCAACATCTGGATCTCGTAGTCGGTGCCGTGCTCCTCGCCCAGCCGGCGGGCCAGTGACACCATCTCGGGGTCGTGGCTACCGACGGCGACCCCGCGATCCCGATGTTCGAAGAGGAACGCGATGTCGTCGCGGTAGGCCTCGTTCACCCGTGATTGCTCGGTGTAGGCGATCGACGCCGGTTCGTCGTAGGCGCCCTTGACGATCCGGATCGCGCCCGGGACGTCGACGACACGCTCGAGGTCCGCACGCGTGCGCTTGAGGTTCGACTGGAGACACTGGCCCACGGTCCAGGGGTGATCCCGTGCGACGTCGACGAAGGTGTCGAGAGTGACGTCGGTCGTGTCGGAATCCTCCATATCACACCAGACGAAGACGTCGTGATCGGCGGCGTGGGCGACGAGCGAGCGGTAGTTCCGTGCGAACAGCTCCTCGGAGACGTCGAGGCCGATCTGGGACGGCTTGACCGAGACGCACGCGTCGAGGTCGGCCCGCGAGACGTCCCTGACGAGCTGGCGATAGGCCCGCATATCGGTGTCGACGTCCGCGGGGTCTCCGTAGTGCTCCCCGAGCAGGTTCAACAGGACCCCGATCCCGTCGTCGTTCATCGATCGGGTATGGTCGAAGGCGGCAGCCGCGGTCTCGCCGGCGACGAACCGGTTCGCGATCGGCGGGAGCATACGCGACCGTTCCGGCGGGACGGTAATCAGCGTGTCGTCGATCCGAGCTATCTGGCGAGTCGAACGACGGTCGATACGCATCCGTCGAGTCGACCCGGTCAGCAAGCCGGTCGACCGGCGATCCGCGGCCGACGATCCGTGGCCGACGATCCGCGGCCGGCGAACACCACAGAAGCTAACACCACACCGGTTCACCGGGCGGGTATGGTCGGATCACTCGTCGCGAGCGCGCTCTGGGCGATGTTGCCGGCGTACGTTCCCAACAACGCCGCGGTGCTGGCCGGCGGCGGCCGCCCGATCGACGGCGGCCGGATGTGGAACGGCGCGCGCGTGCTCGGCGACGGCAAGACGTGGCGCGGAACCGCAGTCGGGACGGCAGTCGGCGTTCTGCTCGCGCTGGTGCTGAACGCGATCGTTGACCCCGCCGCGACCGCGCTCGGGGTCGACCTGCCGACGTTCCCGCTCCGCGCGGCCGTCGGTCTCGCGCTCGGTGCGATGGCCGGGGACATCGGGGCCTCGTTCCTCAAGCGACGGTCGGGCCGCGAACGAGGCGCGGCGTTCCCCGGACTCGACCAGCTGGACTTCGTCGTCGGTGCGCTGGCGTTCGCGTGGCTCCTCGCGCCGGCGTGGTTCGACGAGTGGTTCACACTCCCGGCGATCGCGGTCGTCATCGTCGTCACCCCGATCCTGCACGTCGTGACCAACGTGATCGGGTTCGCGCTCGGCGTGAAGAACGAACCGTGGTGAGTGGGGACGAATCCGCACCCGATCTCGATCAGGGTGACACGTCGTACAGCGCGCCGTACTTCGACTCGACGTAGTCGGTGAAGGCATCCGCCGAGAAGTCCTGACCGGTCGCCCGCTTCACGAGTTCGTTCGTCTCGTAGCGCGACCCGTGACGGTGGACGTTCTCGGCCAGCCAGTCGTGGATGGCGTCGAACTCGCCGGCCGCGATCCGGTCGTCGAGTGACGGACCGTCCATCGCCGCGACGTCGGCCTCGGCGGCGGCGTACAGCTGGGCAGCCATCACCGACCCGAGCGAGTAGGTCGGGAAGTAGCCGAAGTTGCCGTGGCTCCAGTGGATGTCCTGCAAGCATCCCTCGGCATCGGTCTCGGGGCGGATGCCGAGATACTGCTCGTACAGGTCGTTCCACGTCTCGGGGACGTCGGCGACGCCGAGGTCGCCGCGGATCAGGTCGCGTTCGATCTCGAACCGAACCAGGATGTGCAGGTGGTAGGTGAGTTCGTCGGCCTCGACGCGGATGGGGTTGTCCGGATGGACCTGGTTGACCGCCTCGTAGGCGTCCCGGATGGACGCGTCCGCGGTGCACGGGAAGTGCTCCTGGAACGTCGCCAGGAAGTGGTCCCAGAACGCCCGGCTCCGGCCGACGTGGTTCTCCCAGAGCCGCGACTGGGACTCGTGGACGGAGAGGTCACGCGGCTCGCCGAGCGGCGTCCCAAACTCGTCGTCCGGGAGCCCGAGGGTGTACCGTGCGTGGCCGAACTCGTGGATCGTCGACCCGAGTGCCGAGAGGGGGTCAGCCTCGTCGAACCGGGTCGTGATCCGACAGTCGAACTGGTTCCCCGAGGTGAACGGGTGTGAGGAGACGTCGAGTCGACCGCGGTCGAAGTCGTGTCCCAGCCGGTCGAGCGCCGCCCGCGCCAGCTCCTCCTGGGTCCCCGTGTCGAACGAGCCCTCGAAAGTGTCGACCGCGAGGTCGGCGTCCGACTCGCGGATCGCCTCCAGCAGCGGCACGAGCGTCTCGCGTAGCTCCGCGAGGATCGTCTCGGCGCGTTCGAGCGGGAGGCACGGCTCGTACTCCTCGAAGAGGACGGCGTAGGGATCCCGGTCCGGATCGATGTGGGCAGCGTACTCGCGCTTGAGCTCGACGTTGCGTTCGAGATGGGGCGCGAACGCCTCGAAGTCGTTCTCGGCTCTGGCACGCTCCCAGGCGCCGAGCGCCTCCGTCGACGCCTCCGAGATCCGCTCGACGAGGTCCCGCGGGACCGCGTCCGCACGCTCGTACTCGCGACGGATCTCCCGGACGGCCGCCGACTGATCGCCGGATAGGTCGGCGTCGTCCAGATCTGTGAGGTGCTCGCCGGTCTCCGGTGCGGTGAGCAGGTCGTGCTGCAGCGAGGAGAGCACCGAGAGCTGCTTCGACCGCGCGGGCGTCCCGCCCTCGGGCATCATCACCTGTTGGTCCCACGAGAGCACGCCCGAAGCGCTCGAGACGGTGTTCCAACGACGGGCGCGATCCAGAAGGGCCTCGTAGGCGTCGGGAGCGTCCACAGCGTTTGCGGCGTCCGTGGCGTCCGCGGTGTCCGCGGTGTCTGCGGATTCGTCGGATCCCGACGCGTCGGTCGTATCGGCGGAGTCGCTCATCGGGAGTCGATACGACGTCATCACGGAAGAACGTCGCGCCTCCAGTGACGAACCGGCCGCAGGATCGGCGATCGAGACGATGGCTGCGGTCTCGACGAGCGAACTACCCGGAGTCGGGAACGTCCCGTTCCGCGATCCCGTGATAGATCCGCCGACACCGCCGAAGGACGTCGATCGAGACGCTCTCGGTTTCGGTGTGTGCCTCGCCGGGTTCGGAGGGGCCACAGACGACGCAGGCGGTCCCGGCGTCGGCGAGCCAGCCGGCATCCGTCGCGTGGGGTTTCACGACGTGGTCCGGGGACCCGGGATCCGACCAGTCCGCGACGCCGGCGTCAGCTCGATGGGCCGCGCTGGCTGCGGCGAGCACGGCATCGGCGAAGCCCGCGTGCGAACACGCCATCGGGGGCAGGTCGCCATCGACGGTCCACTCGACCCCGTCGATCGTCTCGACACGCTCCAGGGGCGCGCGCTCGGCCGGCACGGTTCGCTCGTCGACGGTGACCGTACACCGGTCGGGGATCACGTTCATCGCCGTTCCGCCATCGATCCCGGTGACCGCGATCGAGCCGGCGAGCTGCTCGTCGAACACCGTCGTTTCGGGTGCAGGGAGATCCCTGACGATATCGACCGCATCACACGCCCGGTAGACCGCGTTCTCGCCGGCCTCGGTCTCGGAGGCGTGTGCCGATTCGCCGGTGGCGACCAGCGTCGATCCGCGCCGACCCTTGTGGGCCACCGCGACGTCCGTGACGACGTGGGTGGGCTGATCCGGCGCCGCCGAGTAGCCGGTCGACCCCTCCGCGACCACGGCGAAGTCGGGCCCGAACCCGCGGTCGATCGCCGCCCTGGCGCCGACGCCGCCGTCCTCCTCGCCGACGAAGGAGGCGAAAACGAGCTCGCGATCGTCGGGAACGGTCGCGTCGCGAAACGCGAGCAGACAGGCGGCGAGCGCGCCCTTCATGTCGGCGGTCCCTCGGCCGTACAGCCGTCCCTCACGCTCCTCGACGACGTACCCGTCGTCATCGAGGAGCTGGCGATCCGCGGGCGGGACGACGTCGTGGTGCCCCACGAGCGCGAGGCTGGTCGACGCGCCGGGATTGCGTCGGGCGATCACGTTCCCGTCGGGATCGCGGTCGACGGCCGCGTCCGTCTCCGACCGGAGCCACGATTCGACCGCGTCGCCGGCCGCGGTCTCGTCCTCGTGGCTCGGGATCGAGACCAGTCGCCGCGTGAGATCGACCAGTTCGTCGGCGGAGTCGGTCATACCCCACGGTCGGGCGACGGAGCGTAAAAATGGACGGGCAGCGAAGGCGGAGGGGCAGCAAAGGCGGAGGGACAGCGAAGGCGGAGTCGATCGTCGGACGCTGCCGACTAGAGCCCGACGGTGACGAGGACGAGCACGCCGAGAGCCGGAACCCGGGAGAGCTCCGCCGAGATCGCGAGCCGTCGCTCGGCGTCGCTCCGGCCGAGGAAGGCGATCGTGGTGACCAGACAGACGAGACCGGCGAGGAGCGCCAGCGCCGCCGCGGGCACGAGCAGCCCCCGCAGGACCGCGTACGCGATCAGCCCCAGCGTGAGCAGCACGACGCCGTACAGCGACTGCCGGGTTCGGCGCACGCCGACGACGACCGGGAGCGTCGAAACCCCGGCGGCCGCATCGCTTTCCACGTCGGGAACGTTCGGGATCTCGGTGTTCACGAACGTCGCGAGGAACAGGTAGCCGAACAGGACGCCGGCGGTCGGGGTGATCGGGGCGTTCGTGAACGCCACCGGCATCCCGACGATCGTGACGGACCAAGCGAGGGCGACGACGGCGGAGTTGACGATCAGGACCTCCTTGAGCCGCCGGATCCGGCTGCCGAGTGCGGCGAAGTAATCGAGCGCGTAGAGCACCCAGAACGCGCCGGGCAGCAGCGTCAGCCCGAACGCGAGGGGACCGCCGGAGACGGCGAGCGCGACGGCGACGCCGTAGGCGATCGCGCCGGCGACGTACAGGACGCGCTGGTGACGGCGAACGAAGGCGGTCCGGTTCGGCGCGACCGCCTCATCGGTCTCGAGGTCGGCGAGCCGGTCGTTGACGTACACCGCAAAGGTGACGAGACCGACGACGAGCGGCGAGAGGTTCACCGGAAGCGAGAGGACGATCATCACGAGCGCGACCTCGGCGGCTGCGACCAACGCGAGGTACGTCGAGCTATACAACAGGGCGTTTCGAAGGCGCTCGAGCACGGTGCGGGCCCGAGAGATGGTCGAACGGTTCCAAAGCGCGGTCGATCCAGTCGGCCGTGACTGGGTGGATGGTTCGGATGCCATACCGACCGCAAATATCGACCAGTTGATATTAACGACGGGGGATACCTCTCGGGTTCCGGACCGGTTTGACGGGCGACGCCGACCCCGGCGATGGAGAGACCGTGTGACCCGTCAAGGGGGCCGCGATCGGATCGGAACCTCGACGGTGGCGATCGTTCCCGTCGGGTCGGCGTCGGCGAACTCGATCCGGCCGCCGACGATGTCGATGCCCCACGTGATGAGCGAGAGGCCGAGCCCGCTCCCGTGACGCAACGGCGTCTCGGCTTCCTCCTCGAGGACGGCGAGTTCCTCGTCGTCGATGCCGGGGCCGTTATCGGCGACGATGACACGGACGACGCCCGACTCCGGCTCCCCGATCCGAACGTCGACCTGGATGTGCGGCGCCGGATCGGCGGTCGTGTTGTGTTCGGCGGCGTTCTCGATCAGGTCCTCGAAGACGACGGTCAACAGCTCGTCGACGTAGACGTCGTCGGGGACGCCATCGTAGTCGACCGAGACGGCCGGTCGGGCGTCCCGCGCCGAGTCGATCGCGTCGCGCAGGATCGAGTCCAACGGGAGCGGGCGCCGGTCGGCCCGATCGCGGTCGAAGAGATCGATCGCCCGACGGACCTTCTCGCTGAGGTCCTCGATCGCCATCGCGTGGTCCTCGATCCGGTCGGCGATCCGCCCGGCGTCATCGTCGATCTCCGATGCGCACCCGAGAATGAGCTGCGTGGTCGTTCGAACGTTGTGTCTGAACACCCTGTTGAGCACGGTGAGCCGCCGTTGACGACGCAGGTGGGCACTGACGTCATGAAGGGTGATCGACCGGCCGATCGTGCGCCCGGTGTAGTCGACGATCGAACACGCCGAGACGTCGTAGGCACGGGTGCCGTCGTCCGCCTCGAGCACCATACGGTCGTTCGGGCCGACACAGTCGACGATCCCGGCAACCTGTGGGAGCGCATCGGCGAACGCTCGCCCCAGGATGTCGTCGGGATCGGTCCGGAGGAACGTCGCGGCGCGCTCGTTCAACTCGACGACGTATCCGTTCGAATCGAGAACGATCGCGCCCTCCTCCATCCGGTCGAAGGCCAATCGCCGTGCGTATCTGATCGGCGCAGGGTTCGTCCCGAACAGGCGAAACCGGGTGAGTGCGCCGAGGTAGGCGACGCCGGAGACGGCGAAGCCGATCGGCGTGGGATCGACGCCGTAGGTCGGCAGGGTCCCGAGGAGGTACAGCACGTTCGTCAGCCACGGCACGACGATCCCGACGATGAGTGCGAGGCTCTGGGCGCGGAACGCGAGAACGTCGCTCGTGATCAACTCGAGAAGCGGGAGCGTCCCGAGCAGCCCGAGGAGATAGGTGTAGCCCGCGGCGATCCAGAACCACGGACCGGGCGTCCGATCGAGCATCGTCGCGCCGTTGATCTCCACCAGCGTGGACCGGACGTACATCAGCTCGTGGGCAGTGTTCGTCGCCCCGATGACCGCGATACACAGGGGCACGATCGAGGCCACCGCGACGTATCGCGGCTGGACGTACTCGTGATACCCCGAATACTCGAGCGAGAAGAACAACCAGGCGACGGGGATGACCGCGATCCCGACCCAGGAGACGTCGACCCAGAAGCCTTTCGCGGCGATCCCGACCGCGTCGATCCGGAACAACAGCGTGACCGACCACCAGCACTGGCCGGCCAGGAGGACGGCCAGCGGGACCGATCCCGGGGTCGGTCGCTCGCGCCAGGCGATCAGTCCGCCCGCCATCCCGATCGCGACCGTACAGATCAACGCGGCCTTGAGGACCGTCAGTGGGATCACGGCTCTAAATGGTGGTGACCCCAGCCGGTAATCAAGATTGTGGACCTCGTGGCCGTTCCACGAGGACGCCCGATCGTTGAACGACGTTCAACGTCTCCGCGATCGGTTCGGGTGGGCGTCGTCGC
The DNA here is from genome assembly GCF_029889855.1 of Halopenitus sp. POP-27. Classification (NCBI taxonomy): domain Archaea; kingdom Methanobacteriati; phylum Methanobacteriota; class Halobacteria; order Halobacteriales; family Haloferacaceae; genus Halopenitus; species Halopenitus sp. POP-27. The sequence continues at coordinate 86,272 of NZ_JARANU010000001.1, forward strand.
CCGACCAGCCGGTCGGTCGCGCACCCTTACAGCCGGTCGGTCGAACACCCTTATACCGATCCCGCCCGCAGGACCGGTATGAAGGTTGTACCGGACACCAGTGCGGTCATCGATGGCCGCGTGTCCGAACGCGTCGCGGACGGCACCTACGAGGAAGCGACGGTCCTCGTCCCGGAGGCCGTGGTCGGCGAGCTCGAGTCGCAGGCGAACGACGGCCACGACCCCGGCTGGGACGGTCTCTCGGAGCTCCAGCAGCTCGCCGAGTTCGCCGACGAGGGGACGATCTCGCTGTCGTACGTCGGTCGACGCCCGAGCGCCACCGAGACGAGGGCCGCCAGCGAGGGCGACGTCGACGCGATCATCCGGGACGTCGCCGAGGACCACGACGCGGCCCTGCTGACGAGCGACGTCGTGCAGGCGGAGGTGGCGCGGGCAAAGGGAATCGCCATCGAGTACGTCGAGCCGGTTACCCGCGGCGTCGTCGAGGAGCTGCCGATAGCCGACTACTTCACCGAGGAGACGATGTCGGTCCACCTGAAGACCGGGACCAAGCCGAAGGCCAAACGCGGGACCCTCGGCGAGATGCGCTACGAGATCATCGAGGAGGAACCGACGAGCGAGGACCGGATGGGCGAGTGGGCGACCGCGATCGTCAACCTGGCCCGGGGGTCGAACGACGGCTTCGTCGAGCTCTCCGAGGAGGGGATGGACATCGTCCAGTACCGGAACTACCGGATCGCCGTCGCCCGCCCACCCTTCGCGGACGGGATCGAGATCACCGCGGTCCGGCCGATCGCCAAGACCGACCTCGACGACTACGAGTTCGCCGACGAGCTCCGGGAGCGGTTCCTCGAGTCGAAACGCGGGGTGCTCATCTCCGGCTCGCCGGGTGCCGGCAAGTCGACGTTCGCACAGGCGGTCGCGGAGTTCCTCAACGACAACGACTACGCGGTCAAGACGATGGAGAAGCCACGGGACCTCCAGGTCGGCCCGGAGATCACCCAGTACGGCGCGCTCGGCGGCGACATGGCGAACACCGCCGACTCCCTGCTGCTCGTCCGGCCCGATTACACGATCTACGACGAGGTTCGGAAGACCGCCGACTTCGAGGTCTTCTCGGACATGCGGATGGCCGGCGTCGGAATGGTCGGCGTCGTCCACGCGTCCCGGGCGATCGACGCGCTCCAGCGATTGGTCGGGCGCGTCGAACTCGGAATGATCCCGCAGATCGTCGACACCGTCGTCTACATCGAGGCCGGTCGCGTGCACACGGTCTACGACGTCGACACCGAGGTGAAGGTCCCCGAGGGACTCACCGCGGAGGACCTCGCGCGACCGGTCATCCGTGTTCGAGACTTCGAAACCGGCCGCGCCGACTACGAGATCTACACGTTCAATCGGCAGGTCGTCACGGTGCCGATCGGCGCCGATGGCGATGGCGGGGGCGAGAGCGGCGTCTCGCGCATCGCCAAACAGGAGATCGAACGCGAGATCCGGTCGGTCGCCCGGGGACACGTCGACGTGGAGTTGCAGGGCCGTGACACCGCCATCGTCTACGTCGAGGAGGACGACATCTCCTACGTGATCGGCAAGGGCGGGGGCCGGATCTCCGACATCGAGAACCGGTTGGGCATCGACATCGACGTCCGCACCCACGACGAGCGACCGGGCGACGGTGCGGGCGGGTCGGGTGCGGCCGGCAGCGCCAGTAGCGCCGGTGCGGGAGGCTCCGGCCCGATGGGCGGCGATCGCGGCGCGGTCGTCCAGCCGGAGATCACCTCACGACACGTCGAGATCCCCGTCGAGGAGGACGTCGGCGAGACGGTCGAGGTACGCGCAGAGGATGAATACCTCTTCACCGCGACCGTCGGCCGGGGCGGGGAGATCCAGGTGTCTCGGGGTTCGGCGATCGCCGAGGAACTCGAGGACGCGATCGACCGGAAACGAACGATATCGGTCGTCCCCGCGCGTGGGTGATCCGAGCGTCTTCACCGGTTGATCGAACCGTTCAGCCGGATGGTCGCGTCGAGGATCGGGTCGTTTGACCGGCGCCGTCGTCGCCGATCGGCCCGAGATCGTCGTGCTGGCGTTCGACGATCGACGTCACGAACGCCTCCGAAACGGCAACGCTTTTTTCGAGGTGGCGGGAAGGGTCCGCATATGTCAAACGAGCTGGAGCGCGGTTTGGAGGGCGTTCTCGTCGCCGAGTCGGATCTGAGCTACATCGACGGGAGCGACGGGACGCTCCTGTACCGCGGCTACCACATCGAGGACCTGGCGACGCGTGCGGACTTCGAGGAGGTGCTATACCTGCTGTGGCACGACGATCTGCCGACGCGTACGGAGCTCGAGACGTTCACGGAGAAGCTCACGGCGGACCAGCACGTCGATGACGACGTTCTCACCGCGGTCGCGGATATGGCCGACGCCGACGCCGACCCGATGGACGCGCTCCGAACGGCGGTCTCGCTGCTGCCGACCTACGACCCCGAATCCGACGCCGACACCGACGACGCCGCGGTGGGTCGCCGGCAGGGTCGCCGCATCACCGCGAAGATCCCGACGATCCTCGCCGCGTTCGACCGTGCCCGCCGCGGCGAGGAGCCGGTCGAGCCGGACGACGACCTCGGGTACGCCGGGAACTTCCTGTACATGTTGACCGGTACCCGGCCGGACGACGTCGCCGAGGAGACGTTCGACATGGCGATGACGCTACACGCCGACCACGGGCTCAACGCGTCGACGTTCGCGTCGATGGTCATCGCCTCCACGATGGCTGACGTCTACTCCTCGGTCATCGGCGGGATCGGCGCCCTCTCGGGGCCGCTCCACGGCGGCGCCAACGAGGACGTGATGGAGATGCTCGAGGAGATCGACGAGGCGGGCGCCGATCCTGTCGAGTGGGCCAAAAAGGCCCGCGCCGACGGACGTCGCATTCCGGGCTACGGGCACCGCGTCTACCAGGTGAAGGACCCCCGCGCGAACATCCTCGAGTCCCGCCTCCGTGACCTCTCCGACGCGAGCGGGGACACGACGTGGCTCGACTACACGACCGCGATCGAGGGACACCTCGCCGACGAGGGGCTCGTCGAGAAGGGCATCGCGCCGAACGTCGACTTCTATTCTGGCTCCGTCTACGACCATCTCGGGATCCCCACGGACATGTACACCCCCATCTTCGCGATGGCGCGGGCCGGCGGCTGGATCGCCCACATCCTGGAGTACCAGAGCGACAACCGACTGATCCGCCCGCGAGCCCGGTATACCGGCCGGACGGACGCCGATTTCGTCCCGATCGACGAGCGGTGAACGCCGATCGCGCAGGAACACCGATCGCAGGGTGAACGCCGATCCCGCAGCGGTGAGGTTTAATCCACCACCGTCCCCAGTTGGTGTATGCAACACGACTGCTCGTTCCTCGACGATCTCGACATCGAGGGGGAGGTGTCGCGCGGTCCGTCCGACAAGCGGACGCACGCGAGCGATTTCGGGACGCGGGAGGTACAGGCGGTCGAGCCGGACGCCGTGGTGTTTCCGGAGTCGACCGCGGACGTCTCGGCGGTGCTGTCGGCGGCCAACGACCGCGGCGTTCCGGTGACGCCGTACGCGGCCGGGACCGGCCTGGAGGCGAACGCCACACCCGTCCACGGCGGGATCAGCCTCGATATGACGCGGATGGACGCGGTCCTCGAGGTTCGCCCCGCCGATCTGCAGATCGACGTCGAGCCGGGCGTCATCGGCGAGGCCGTCAACGAGGCGGTCGCCGGTGACGGGCTGTTCTTCCCGCCGCTGCCCTCCTCGGGGTCGATCTCGACGATCGGCGGGATGATCGCCACCGACGCCTCCGGACAGCAGACGGTGAAGTACGGGGAGGTGGCCGACTGGGTGCTCGAGCTCGAGGTCGTACGCGCGGACGGCACGGTGGTGACGGTCGGCAGCAAGGCGGCGAAGACCTCGAGCGGGTACAACCTCTGCGACCTGTTCGTCGGCAGCGAGGGAACGCTCGGCGTCGTCACGCGGGCGACGCTCGAACTCGCCGGGCGGCCCGAACAGGTGAAGGGTGGCCGCGCGGTCTTCGAGACCCTCGCCGACGCGACCGAGGCGATCTCGGACGTGATCACCTCCGGGGTTGACGTCGCCAAGCTCGAGCTGATCGACGAACGGACCGCGCGGATGGTCAACGCCTACGCCGACGTCGAGCTGCCGGAGCGACCGATGACGTTCCTCGAGTTCCACGCCAACCACGGGATCGACGAGGAGATCGCGTTCTGCCGGACGATCTTCGAGGCCCACGACGTCGCGGCGTTCGAGATCGCCGGCGGCGAGGAGATGGCCGAGCTCTGGCGGGCGCGCGAGGAGATCGCCTACGCGAGCGAGGAGTTCAACCCGGATCGGGAGATGGAGGGCTCCGGCGACGTGACGGTCCCGATCGGACGCTACCCCGAGATGATCGCGGCGGTTCGATCGGTGGCCGAGGAGTACGACCGCTTCATCCCCTGTTTCGGCCACGCTGGCGACGGAAACCTCCATTACGGGGTCTTTGCGGACCCCGACGATCCCGAGGAGGTCGAGCAGGCGCGGGCCGCCCACGCCGCGATCGTCGATCGGGCGATCGAGCTGGGCGGGACCGCAACCGGCGAACACGGGATCGGGCGCGGCAAGCGGAAGTTCCTCGAGCGGGAACACGGGACGGCGGGCGTGGACGCGATGCGTGCGGTCAAGGAGACGTTCGATCCGAACGGGATCTTGAACCCGGGGAAGGTGCTTCCGGACGCCGACGGTCAGGCGAGCGCGTCCGCGACGACCGGCTCCACGACCGGCCGGACGAACTCGAAGTAGTACGGACTCACGAACCCCTCGATCAGCGCCGCGACCAGCAGGAGGATCCCAACGCCGACGAGCACGCGAAACGCGCGTTCCAGGTCGTCCGCGAGGGCGATCCGGGGAGCGGTCCCACGCCAGGTTCGCCACCCCGATCGGCCGAGATGGAGGCCGACCGCTCCGGCGATGACCAGCGCGGGGATCTCGAGGAGTCCGTGCGGAACCACGAAGCCGACGAGTTCGAGCAGATCCGCCTCGAGCCGGAAGACGATCCCGAAGACGAAGCCGTTGAACCAGATCGCGACGACGGTCGGCACCGCGAGGACGACGCCGGCGAAGGCGGTCCCGAGCGCGACCGTCCAGTTGTTCGCGAAGAACTCGAGCGCCGCGGCCGGCGGGAGATGCCCCTCGAGACGCGCTGCGATCGAGGCCGTGACCATCTCCTCGAACGGACCGGCAGCGATCCAGCCGAGCGCGAAGCTCGCGCCGGCGATCGCGACGACGAGGCCGTGGGTGAGGGGAGTCGATCGGACGAACCCCGTCAGCGCCCGCCAGCTGCCGCCGATGCCGGCACTGATCGACGCGCGGAGTGATCGGGTCGGCGGGGCAGGTGGCGCGATCGTGCCGCGCCATCGGCCGAAGAGACCGGTCTTCACGAGGTCGAGTCCCGGTGCGACCACGAGCAGGGTCGCGAGGCCGAGCGAGCTGGGCGCCTCGAAAAACGCGAGCACGCTCCCCGCCGACGTGACCGCGACCAGGGTGGCGATCGTCACCGCGTAATACCCGAGCGCATCGCCGGGGTTCGACCGAACGTATGCAAGCCCCGCATCGACCCCGCCGAGGGCCCCGACGTCGTCGACGACGACCGCGACCGGCGCGAACGCGAAGACGGCCCGAGTACAGATGACGATGACCGTCCAGCCCAGCAGCGCCGCAAGCGCCGCGAGAACGCCGAGGATCGGGTTGACGATCGACGCGGCCGTGATGGCGATCGCGGCGCCGAAGGTGGCAGCAAGCCAGATCCCGACCTCCAACAGGGAGAGCCCGAGGATCGACGGCCAGTACGAACGAACGCCGCCGATCCCCGCGAGGGTACCACGCTCGTCACGGAGGCGGGCGAGAGAGACGGCGTATTGGCCGGCCGAGACGCCCGCCGAGAGGAGAACGGTGAGGACGACGGTGGCCACCCCCGCCGCAACGAGGGCCGCAAGGACGACGGGATCAGCAAGCGGCAACAGCACGTCGCCGAGGGAGTCCGTCCACTGTTGGAACGCCGCCGGGTCGGCCTCCGGGTCGGGCATCGATCCGAGATCCGTCTCCGAGAGGGCCGTCCGAACCCGGGCGATCCGACCGGTCACCTCGAGGTACACGTAGGCGACGGCGAGCACGGCGGCGACGAGCGCACGGGTGATCACCGGGATCGCGGCTCCGAGCACGTAGAAGGGCAGGAGGTCCGCGGGGCGCCGCCGATAGACCGCGACGGCGTTCGTGAGGGCGGATGACAGGTCCATATCGGGGGACACGGCGAGGAAGAACTTAAAACGAAACGCTGGTCGCACCGCCGACGTCGGTCGGAGCGCACGGCCGGGAAGGGGGAGTGTCCCGCCGAAAGGAGAATGGAGCGGTACGCCGAGACTGGGGAGATCGGTCGAAACGGGAAAGGGGCGGCCCTCTCGGGCTGTTTCACTTTCACTCCGCCAGCCGGACCTTTTTATGACCGGGGATGTACCCTACAGATGCACGTCACACGCGTGCATTCCCCCTTTCCCCACCCCTTGTCCCGGGAGCGATAGCGTTCGCGAGCGTACCCCGGCAGTGACGGCGTTCGCGACGGCGATCCGGCGCTCCATACGGCGCCGCGTGCGCTGGCCGTGTCGGTTCCGGCGATCGGACCCGAAACCATTAGCGGTCGCGGACGCCAGATGGAAACGATGCTGTCGCTTGCCGACGTCCAGGCCGCCCGCACGCACGTCGAGGAGGTCGCACGGCGGACCCCGCTCGAACGGTCCCGAACCTTCTCCGAGCTGACCGGGGCGGACGTCCACCTCAAACTGGAGACGTTTCAGCGAACCGGCGCGTTCAAGATCCGCGGCGCGGCAAACCGGATCGCCACCCTCTCGCCGACGGAGCGGGAGGCCGGCGTGGTGACCGCGAGCGCGGGCAACCACGCCCAGGGCGTCGCGCTCGCGGCCACGCGGGCCGACGTCGATTCGACGATCGTGATGCCCGAGTACGCACCGGTCTCGAAGGTGAAGGCCACGCGCGGGTACGGCGGAGAGGTGGTCCTCCACGGGATCGATTACGAGGAGGCGCAGGCACGGGCCCACGAGATCGAGGCCGCGGAGGACCGGACGTACGTCCACGCCTTCGACGACGAGGCGGTGATGGCCGGCCAGGGAACGATCGGCCTGGAGATCGCCGAGGACTGCCCCGAGCTCGACACCGTGGTCGTGCCGATCGGGGGCGGCGGGCTCATCGCGGGGATCGCGACGGCGATCGCGGGGGAACTCGACGACGTCCGCGTCATCGGCGTCCAGGCCGAGGGGGCCGCATCGGCCGCCCAGTCGCTCGCGTCCGGGCACGTGGAGAGCATCGACCGCGTCGACACGATCGCCGACGGGATCGCGACGCGGTCGGTCGGCGAAACGCCGTTCGAGGTCATCCAGGAACGCGTCGACGAGGTGGTGACGGTCTCGGACACGGAGATCGCCCACGCGCTCACGCTGCTGTTGGAGCGATCGAAGGTTCTCGTGGAAGGGGCGGGAGCCGTGCCGCTTGCGGCGATCCTCGCGGAGGCGTTCGAGTACGAGGACGGGGAGACGATCGTGGCCGCGCTGTGTGGCGGCAACATCGACATGAACCGGCTGACGACCGTGGTGATGCGCGGACTCATCGAGATGGGCCGGTATCTGAAGGTGAAGATGGCGCTGAAGGACCGTCCCGGGGAGTTGGAACGCGTGGCGAGCATCGTCTCCGAACACGGCGCGAACGTCTATGCGGTCCATCACGACCGGACCTCGCGTGACGTCGCGGTCAACGCCGCGGAACTCGAGGTCGAAATGGAGACCCACGACGCCGAGCATGCGGCGGAGATCGTCGCCAGCCTTGAGGCGGACGGCTACGAAGTCGACGTGCTCGCGTGAGGCGGTGGATCGGTGCGTGATGGGGTGCGTGCTTGCGTGAGGCGGTAGATCGGTGCGTGACGGGGTTCGTGCTTGCGTGACGGGGTGTTTAAATACGCGAGCGCTCGATCGGCGAGTATGACGGATATCGTACACACCGACGAGGCGCCGGCGGCGGTCGGCGCGTACAGCCAGGCGACGAGCAACGGCGATCTCGTGTTCACGGCCGGACAGATCCCGATGACGCCGGACGGCGAGCTGCTCGCGGACGCCGACATCGCGACACAGACCGAACGGGCCCTCGAGAACCTCACGGCGGTGTTGTCGGCGGCTGGCGCGGACTCGAGCGACGTGCTCAAAGTGACCGTCTTCCTGGCCGACATCGACGACTTCGAGGCGATGAACGAGGTGTATGCGAGCTACTTCGACGAGGAACCGCCGGCCCGATCGGCGGTGCAGGCGGGCGCGCTCCCGAAGGGTGTGGGCGTCGAGATCGAGGCGATCGCCGTCAGCGAGTAGATGGTGTCCGCAGACCCAGGGGAATCGACTGCGACTGCAGCCCGCGTGAAGTCGGCGATCCTGTGGGGGCTCGTCGGCGGGGTCGCGTTCCTCGCGGCGTTTCAGGGCTATCGACTGGTTCGGGCCGAAACCCTCCCGATCGGCCTGGGTGGAGCGGCGGTGATCGCGGTCGTGATCACGGCCGTCGTCGCGGCGATCGCCTACGCGGTGGAGCACCGCCTGCGTGCGAACAGAAGGGTTTAACAGTCGGACGGCAGTAGGACGAATCGAGCCGGGATGGCCGAGTGGCAAGGCGCACGCCTGGAAAGCGTGTTCCCTCACGGGATCGAGGGTTCAAATCCCTCTCCCGGCGTTTCTCCGCGACGACGTGACACCGAACGGTGAGCACTGCCGGCGGGCGAGTGCACACCGACCGCCGATCACTGCTGACCGTCGGTGATGTTCTCGAACAGCTCCGGATCGGTGCCGAACTTGAGGACGTTGGTCAACGCGTGGTTCCGGAGGTTGTTGATCACTTTGCCGTGTTCCTTGTAGAACTCGTGGATCCACTTCGACTCGGCCTCGCCGTCCGGGAACATCATCACGGCGCGCCACTGGTAGGCGCCGTCACAGAGGAAGTAGAACAGCGTGCTCTTGTCCTCCCGGATGTGCTCCATCGCGTCGCGCCAGCCCTCCTCGAAGTGTTCGGGGTTGAACTGGAACTCGAACAGCGAGAAGCTGAAGTACGCCTCGTTCGGCAGGATGGCCTCCCGGAAGACGTTCGCGTCGCGCATATTCCGGATCGACTTGCTCACGGTGACGTGGGAGACGTCGATCCCGTGTTCCGCCTCGAGGACGTCTGTCAGCTCCCGGGCCGACAGCTGCGGATCCCGAGCCAGCTCCCGGAGGATCAGTACGTCGCGCTCCTTGAAGTCCCACTCGGGTTCGGTGTCGGTCATCTCACGTAGGGAGTGGCGTTGCCCGGCGGGTGAGAAACTTTCGGTCGGATCCTCGGCGGCGTCGGCTTCGGAGGGTTCGTCTTCCGAGCCGGTCGTTCCGTCGGCCGTTTCGTCGGCGTCGCTCATCGATCGACCACCGTCGCCCCCCGGCGATCCCGGATGTGAAATACTGAGTGGTAATTCATACCACAATGTATGTTGTGGGTGGTAAATAATTCCACCGTCCGACGCCGCGTCGGAAACGGGATCGTGAATGACGCCGACGGCAACGAGCGGCGACGACAGCAAGTGGCAACGGTGCGCGACACGGCAAGCGGCGACGGAGAGCGGTGACGGCAAGTGGAGACGGCAAGCGACGACAACGATCGACGGCAATAATTAACAATGTGTACGGCAATGACGACCCATGGGCGAAGACGCACCACGCGCGCGGGTCGACCACGTCGGAATCGCCGTCGAGGACGTCGAGTCGGCGGAGCCGCTGCTGACGGCGTTGGGATGTCGGCGGCTGGTCGACGACGTCGTCGAGGACCGGTTCCGCTGGGTCTACTACGAGCTGGGCGGAGGCTCCCGGATCGAACTCATCGAGCCGGTCGCCGAGGAGTCGTTCCTCACCGACTACCTCGACCGGAACGGACCCGGCCTCCATCACGTCACGATCGAGGTCACCGACATCGACACGATGACGGCGACGCTCGAGGCGGCCGGCTTCGAGATCGTCGATCGGGCGGCGTACGACGAGTGGATCGAAGCGTTCGTCTCCCCCCGCAATCCGACGGGTACGCTGTTCCAGCTGATGGAGTATACGGCACGCTACGGCGAGAACGGGGAGCATACGGCCGCCGACCTGGTCGTGGGCGATCGGCGCCTCTCGACTGAGTGACCGCGCGGTGAGCGACCGACTCCATCCCGACGACGTCGATCACCATCGATAGTCGATCGTATCGATTGGAAAGAATTCCCGAAAGTTTAAATTACTATGTAAAATATGGACTCCCGTTGGCGAAGACATCGTCAGAGAGTCACACTCACGTGGCGATCGACCGCCGCAATCACCGGCGGAGGCCGCGCCGAGGCGGATGCCGCGACGCGCTGGACGACCACGACCCACCACACGTCACTGAACGACACCCATGAAACGACCACTACTCACGACTGACTATCTCGATCGGGCGGTCACGCTCTACGGCGACGACGTCGGCGTCGTCGCCGAGGACGGGACCGAGTTCACGTATAACGAGCTGAACGACCGCATCAACCGCCTCTCGAACGCGCTGCTCGAGTGGGGCGTCGAGAAGGGCGACCGCGTGGCGCTGCTGACGCCGAACTCCCACCGGTTCATCGAGACGCTGTACGCGACGATGCAGATCGGCGCGCTGTTCGTGCCGCTCAACTTCCGGTTGCAGCCGAACGAGTACGACTACCTCGTCGACGACAGCGCCCCGTCGGTGCTGATCGCACATACGGGATTCACCGAGAAGGTCGACCACCTCAAGGGGACCGACGCCGAGGCGGGAACCTCGGTCGAGCAGTGGGTCGCCTACGACGGCGACGCCGCCGGCGAGGGCTGGCACGGCTACGAGGACGTGCTCGCCGAGCACTCCCCGGAGCAGCCGGACCGTCCGGACATCTCCGAGGAGGACGACGCGACCATCCTCTACACCAGCGGCACCACCGGCGATCCGAAAGGGGTCGTCCACACCCATCGGATCCAGCACTACCACGCGCTGATCCACTCCCACCACGTCGAGTTCGAGGACGACGACACGCTGTTGTGGACCTCACCGATGTTCCACATCAACGGCTGGGGACACATCTACGGTCTCACCGGCATCGGCGGCAAACACGTCATCGTCGAGCAGTTCGACCCCGAGACCGTCTTCGAGCGCATCGCCGACCACGACGTGAGCTACCTCGGTGGCGCACCGACGGTGTTGAACATGCTCTTGGACTACTACGAGGACGCCGACGTCCCGTCGACGGGCGAGAAGCCGGTGCGCGTCGAGACGGCCGCGAGCCCGCCGCCGAAGAGCACGATCCGCGAGGTCGAGGACGAACTCGGCTGGCGGATCATCCACGCCTACGGCGCCACCGAGACCGGACCGCTCGTGACCACGAGCAACACGCACCGGAAGATCCAGCAAGGGGACAAATACGACATCATCAACAAGCCCGGCTTCGCGACGCTCAACACGGAGGTCCTCGTCGTCGACCAACACGGCGATCCAGTTCCGACCGACGACGAGACCCAAGGCGAGGTCATCGTCCGCGGCAACCAGGTGCTGGACCGCTACTGGAACAAGCCCGACGAGACCCACCGGGCGTTTCACGACCGGCGCGACGACTGGTTCCACACCGGCGACATCGCCACCTGGGACGAGAACCGGATGCTCACGATCGTCGACCGGAAGAAGGACGTCATCATCTCCGGCGGGGAGAACATCTCGACGATCGAGGTCCAGGACGTCATCTACGAGCACCCCGACGTGCAGGTCGCCGCGGTCATCGGCGTTCCCCACGAGAAGTGGGGCGAGACGCCGAAGGCGCTGGTCGTGACCCAGGAGGGAGCAGACCTCACCGAGGACGAACTGATCGAGTTCACCCGCGAGCGGCTGGCCCACTACAAGTGCCCGACGAGCGTCGAGTTCCGCGAAACCCTCCCACAGACCTCGACCGGAAAGATCCAGAAGTACGAGCTCCGCGAGGAGTTCTGGGACGACGAGGAGAAGAACGTCGGATAGCGCGCCTGCAAAGCCCCCGATCGTGACCGGTTCGTTCCCGGACCGGTCGCCCCGTCGAATCCGACTTTTGCGATTTTTCACGAGTACCGTCGACGTCCAGTCGGAGCGCCACCGAGAGCGGCGTTAGCGTACCGTCGGAGCGTCACGAGAACATCGGCGAACGGGTCCGCGACCGATCTCGAGACCGGCTCCAAAACGAATCCGACTCAGTCCTCGACCGGCACGAACCGGTAGAAGACCCGGTCCTGGTCGGTCGGCCCGTCGATGTCGACGATCTTCAGCCGGACTGGATCGCCGATCGCGAGGTCCTCGTGGCTCGCGTCGTCGACCCGTGCGGACAGCCGCACGTCGCCGAGGTCGACGACGCCGGCGACGAACGGCGTGTCGTCGGTCATCCCGATCGCCGCGGTGCCGCGGACCTCGGTGAACGAGTGGAGCGTCCCCTCGTGGGGAAGCGACGTGTACGAGAGGTCGTCGCTCAGACACTCGGGACAGACGATCCGGGGCGGGAAGTGGACCGCCCCGCAGTCGTCACACGTCGTCGTGGTGAGTTCCCCGTTCCGGAGGTTGTCGTAGAACTCGTGGATCCCGGTGTGCTCGGCGTCCTGCAGGTCGTAGAAGTCGAGCAGCCGCGGGAGATCGACCTCGTTCGGGATCGAGATCGTCTCGCGGGGCGGGTCCTCGCGCGTCATTGCGGATCCCTCCCGAGCGTCATCACGCTGTGAACCGACCCGCTGCCGCTCAGGTTGTGGATCAGGCCGGTCTCAGGGTCGCCCGCAACCGCACGCGCGTCCGGCACGTCGCCGGTGAACTGTCGATAGACCTCGAGCGCCTGACAGACGCCGGTGGCACCGAGCGGATGGCCACAGCCGAGCAGGCCCCCGCGGGGGTTGACCGCGACGTCGCCGTCGAGCTCGCTGCGACCCTCCTCGATGAAGGCACCGCCCTCGCCCTCCTCGGCGAAGCCGAGCTGTTCGTACTCGATCACCTCGCTGATCGAGAAGCAGTCGTGGACCTCCGCGACGTCGATCTCCGCGAGCGGGTCCTCGATGCCGGCCTGGTCGTAGGCCTTCTCGGAGGCCTCCCGCGCTTGGGGCCAGGTCGTCATCGACGGCAGGTTGTTGATCGAGTTGCTCGAGAGACACGACTGGCCGCTGCCGGTGATGTAGGCCGGGGTGTCGGTTACCTCCCGCGCCTTCTCCTCGCTGACGAGCAGCACGCCGGCGGCGCCGTCCGTGATGCCGCTGCAGTCGAGCAGGTTCAGCGGCGGCGCGATCGGATACGACTCGAGGACGTCATCGACCGAAACCTCCTCGCGGTACTGCGCGAAGTCGGTCGCGGCGGCGTGGCTCTTGTTCTTCGCGCTCACCATCGCGAGCTGCTCGCGGGTGGTACCGTGTTCGTGCATGTGCCGCTGGGCGAACTGCGCGAAGTGGGAGGGGCCGTTGAGCCCGTTGACGCCGTCGAACTCGCGGTCGAGCACGTTCGTCATCGTCGACTGCATCTCGGGCATATACTCCTTTCCGAGGTTCATCTTCTCGACGCCGAGCACCAGCGCGACGTCGATCTGGCCGGCGGCGATCGCCAGCCACGCGTACCGGAGCGCCGCCTGACCGCTCGCACACGCGAGCTCCGTCCGCGAGATCATATCGGCATCGATTCCCAGCAGTTCCGCGACGAGCGGCGCGACGTGGCTCTGGAAGGCGAACCGCTCCGGCTGGACGGCGCCGACGAACAGGCCCTCGACGTCCGACTGGTCGAGACCGTCGACGTCGTCGAAGGTCGCCTTGCCGGCCTCCTGAGCGAGGTCCTTCCAGGTGGCCTCGCGCTCGCCCCACTCGGTCAGGCCGCCGCCGACGATCGCTGCGGTGTCAGTCATCGTCACTTGAACTCCGGTTCGCGGTCGTTTCGGAAGGCGTCGACGCCCTCGATCACGTCGTCGGTCGTCGTCAGCAGGCCGAAGCCCTGGCTCTCCATCGCGAGGCCGGCCTCGAGACTGGCGTTCTGGCCCTCGTTGATCACCTTCTTGGCCACCTTCAGCGCCGTCTTGGGCCCGGTGGCGATGTCGTCGACGAACTCGCCGACGACGTCCTCGAACTCGTCGCCGGGGACGGCGCGGTTGAGGAGCCCCCAGTCGGCAGCCCGCTCGGCGGAGACGTGGTTGCCGCGGAAGACGAGCTCCTTCGCGCGCGTCTCACCGACGATCCGGGTGAGTCGCTGTGTGCCGCCGCCGCCGGGGATCAGCCCGAGGTCGATCTCGGGACTGCCGAGCGTGGAGCGCTCGGAGGCGATCCGAAGGTCACACGCCAACGAGAGCTCGAGGCCGCCGCCCAGACAGAAGCCATCGATCTTCGCGATCGTCGGCCGGGGGAACTCGTGGACGGTCTCGATGGACTCCTCGACGTCCATGATCTCGGTGGGGGCGTTCGTGAGGAAGCCGGTGATGTCGGCGCCGGCGGAGAACTGGTCGCCGGCCCCCGAAAAGACGACGCAGGAAACGTCCTCGACGGGCGCGTCCTCGAGGGCGCGCTGGACCTCGGCGAACATCTCCTCGGAGAAGGCGTTCAGCCGTTCGGGGCGGTCGAACTCGATCGAGAGCACACCGCGGTCGTCGAGGTCGACGTTGAGGAACTGGTAGGGCCACTGGCCGTGGTAGTCGTAGAAGCCGATGCCGGCGTCCTCGCCGGTCTTCCCCGCCTCCACGAGCTCGACGAGGTGGTCGGCCGGTTCGTACCGCTGTTCGCCGTACTCCTCGTGAAGCGACCGGAGCTTCTCGAGAACGACGTCGAGACCGATCTGGTCGGCGAGCCGGCAGACGCCGATCGGGAACCGACCGCCGAGCCGAATGCCGAGGTCGACGTCCTCGGCGGTGGCGACGCCCTCGCCGATGAGCCTGGCGGCCTCGTTGATCATCCGCACTTCGACGCGGAGGGTGTCGAAGCCCTCGCGGTCGTGGAAGTCGTAGGTCGTCCCCTCACCGTCCTCGTACTCGTAGAACCCCGTCCCGGTCTTGCGCCCGAGGTCGTCGTTCTCGACCTTGCGCTCGATCGGCGGCGGCGCCTCGTACCGGGAGTCCTCCCGGAAGTGGTAGCCGATGTCGATCCCGCTGTAGTCGGACAGCTCGAAGGGGCCCATCGGATAGCCACGCTGATAGACCATCGCCGCGTCGGCCTCCTCGATCGTCGTCAGTCCCTCCTCGAGCATCCAGGCCGGCTCCTCCATAAACGGCACGAGGACGTTGTTGACGACGAAGCCGTGGACGTCCTTTTTGACGTCGATGGCGGTCTTGCCGACCGAGTCGGCGTACTCGTGCATCGTTTCGATCGTCTCCTCGCTGGTCTCCTCGCCGTGGACGACCTCGATGAGGTCCATCCGGATGGGCGGGTTGAAGTAGTGCGTCCCGACGACCTGCTCGGGTCGGTCGGTCGCGGTCGCCATCTCGGTGATGGACAGTCCCGAGGTGTTGCTCGCGAGGATGGCGTGATCGGGGGCGTACTCGTCGACCTCGGCGAAGGTGTCCTTCTTGATCGACATCCGCTCGGGAACGGCCTCGATCACGAGGTCCGCGTCCTCGACGGCCGCCTCAAGGTCGGTGGTGCCCTCGACGCGGGCGAAGACGTCCTCGGCCGACTCGTCGATCCGGCCCTTCTCCGCGAGCTTCCCGAGACTCCACTCGATCTGTTCGAGCCCGTCCTCGACGAGCTCGTCCTCCAGGTCGCGGACGACGACGTCGTAGCCGCCGATCGCCGCGACCTCGGCGATTCCGTGTCCCATACTGCCCGCGCCCAGTACCGCGACGCGGTCGATTGTGTCTACGGTCATCACCCGTACTTCGTTAACATACTCCTTCAAAGTTGTGGTTAAAAAATACAGTATGAAGATTAGAGGAGAATTAAGAATACACTGTTAACCAGATCGGTGATGGGGGAGCGGCGAGCGCGTCGCCGACTAGACGCCGAGGTGTCGCTGACGCAGCTCGTCGTCCTCCCGAAGCCGGTCGGTGGTGACCTCCTCGACGATCCGGCCCTCATCCAGGATGTAGTGACGGTCCGCGACGGCCATCGCGGTCGCCACGTTCTGTTCGACGATGAGCACCGTCACGCCGCGTTCGTCGTTGATCCGGGTGACGACGTCCTCGAGCCGCTCGACGATCTGGGGGGCAAGCCCCTCACAGGGCTCATCGAGCAACATGAGGTCCGGGTTCGACACGAGCGCGCGAGCGATCGCCAGCATCTGCTGTTCACCCCCGCTCATGTTCTTCGCGTGCCGATCACGCATCTCGTCGAGTGCGGGGAACAGATCGAACATCTCCTCGACCGGAAGCGGGTCTTCGGCCGCCGAGGCGGCAATGTGGACGTTCTCGGTCACCGTCAGCCGTGGGAACAGCTGGCGTTCCTCCGGCACGAAGCTGATCCCCAGCTCCGCACGGTCGTAGCTTTCCCGATCGAGCAGTTCCGCGTCGCGGTAGCGGACCGAGCCGTCGATGATCCGGGGCAGATCGGCGCCCATGATCGCCCGCATCGTGGTGGTCTTGCCCGCACCGTTCCGGCCGAGCAGTCCGACGGCTTCGCCCTCGTCGATCGCGAGGTCGATCCCGAAGAGGATCTGTCCGGTCTCGTAGCCGGCTTCGAGTCCCGAGATCTCGAGCAGATTCACGGCGATCCCTCCTCGTCACGCTCGCCGAGATAGGCCTCCTGTACCGCATCGTCGTTGCGTATCTCCTCGGGCGTGCCGGTCGTCAGTACCTCACCGCGGTGGAGAACGGTGATTCGGTCGCTTCGTGAGAGGACGATGTTCATATCGTGTTCGATCAGCAACAGGGTGAGCCCGAGTTCGGACTGGATGTCCTCGATGAGGTCGGCGGTGGTCTCGGTCTCGACGGCACCGAGCCCGCTGGTCGGCTCGTCGAGCAGGAGCACGCTCGGGTCGGTCGCCAGCGCCATCGCGATCCCGAGCCGGCGCTGGTCACCGTGGGAGAGGTTCTTGGCCGTTTCCTCGGCGAGATCATCGAGCTCGGTCAGCTCGAGGACCTCGTGGGCGCGTTCGGTCGCGAGATCGCGACCGCGCCCGAGAAGGTCCAGCGAGAACGCGCCCTGTTCGGCGGTCTGGGCGACGATCCGGACGTTCTCGTGGACCGTCTGTTCGGTGAACAGCTGGTTCGACTGGAACGACCGGACGAGCCCGTCGTGTGGCCGGGCGTACTGGGGCGTGTCGGTGATCTCCTCGCCGTGGAGATAGACGGCGCCGGCGGTCGGCTCCAGCGCGTTCGTCAGGACGTTGAAGAACGTGGTCTTGCCCGCGCCGTTCGGGCCGATGATGGCGCGGAGTTCGCCCTCCGGGACGGCGAGGTCGACCCCGCCGACCGCGGTGAGCTCGCCGAACCGCTTCGTGAGCCCGCGTGCACCGAGGGCCGCCTCGGTCGGGTCGAGCGATTCGTGGTCAGTTCCCGGGTCAGTCACGGACGCCGGGTCGGTCGCGTCGTCGGTCACGCGTTCCGCTTCGGTCGCGTCGTCGGACGATGTGTCGGTCATTCACGGATCACCTCGGTAAGGCGGCGTCGCACGCGGTCGGCGATCGACCGAACGAATCCCCACAGTCCCTCCCGCGGCGAAAGCACGATCACGACGACGAAGAGGAACCCGAAGAAGAACCGCCAGTAGCCGAGGATCGGGCCGACGTCGACGGTTCCCAAAAGCGGAACGGCCACCATCTCCAGGTTCGTGAGGTACTCCCGCGCGAAGAACCAGGAGAACGCCCCGGCGATCGGGCCGAAGAAGTAGCTCATCCCGCCGAAGATCGACATCAGGATGACCTCGGCGCCGGTCATCATCCCGAAGTTCTCGAGGGAGGCACCCGAGTTCCGGATCACGAGCAGCGTCCCGGCGATCGCCGAGAAGATGCCCGACAGGGTGAACGCCCACACCTGGTACCGGGCGGTCGAGATTCCCATCGCCCGTGCGAGCTCCTCGTTGTCGCGGATGGCGACGAGCGTCCGGCCGAACGGCGACCGGACGATCTGCCAGAGCGCGAGGCTCGCGAGAACGAAGACGATCGCGACGAAATAATAGAGGTCGAACTCGCCGCCGCCGAGCTGGACGACGCTCTGTCCGCGGAAGCTCTCGATCCACGCCGGCGTCGTGCCGGAGCGAAGCCCGTCTGCGCCGCCGGTCAACCCGAAGGGATCGGCGTTGACCACGAAGTGGATCGCCTCCGCGAACGCGAGCGTCAACATCGCGAAGTAGATCTCCCCGTAGCCGACGATGAGCCGGGCGATCCCGTAGGCGATCAGCCCGGCGACGATCACGCCGATCGGCGCGGCAACGAGGTACGGGAGATCGAAGTGGCGCAACCCGATCGCGACCCCGTAAATGCCGGTGCCGAGGAAGATCGCGTGGCCGAACGAGAGCAGCCCACTGTACCCGTACAGGAGGTTGAACGCGGCCGCAAACAGCATCCAGATCAGCATCGAGGTTGCGATGTAGCTGCTGCCCAACAGGGCATCGTGGGCGATGACGGGACGCAACAGACCCACGAGCAGCAGGATCCCGATGGGGACCTGGTAACGGCTGATGGCCGCGAGCAGCCGGTCGCGTCCGTCCGCCGTCGGTTCGGTCGCGTCGCTCATTCGAGTAACCCCTCCTCACCGAAGAGGCCGCGCGGACGGACGAGCAGGACGCCGATCATCACGAGGAACGGCATCAGCCCGCCGATCCCGGAGACGTACAGCCACTCGAGGCCGGCCACGGTCGTGATCGCGCGCAACATCACCGGCGTGACGAAGACCGCGACGCCGATCAACAGCGCGCTCACGACGCTCCCGAAGATGCTGCCGAGCCCGCCGACGACGATGACGACGAACGCGAGGATGACGAAGTCCATCCCCATCCCCAGGTCCATCCCGACCTCGGCACCACGGAGCACGCCGCTCAGCCCGGCGATCGCCGCGCCGATGAAGAAGACGATCGTGAACCGTTTCGGGATGTCGATGCCGAGGAACTCGGCCATCTGCTGGTCCTGGAGCCCGGCACGGATCGAGAGCCCGAAGTCGGTTCGGTACATCAACAGATAGAGTCCACCGACCACGAGCGCGCCGACGGCGGCGGTGAACAGCCGTGTTGTCGCGATCTCGAGGAATCCAACCTGGACGGATGCCCGCAGCACGGCCGGTGGATCGAAGCTCAGCGGCGTGCCGCCCCACTGGGCGCGGGTCGCTTCCTCGAGCATCAACGCGACCCCAAAGGTGGCAAGCAGGCCGATAAGCGGGTCCTCACCGTAGAGTCGCCGGAGGACCGTCACCTCCATCAGCACCCCGATCAGCCCGACGCCGATCGGGACGACGATCAGCGCGAGCCAAAAGGGGAGCTCGAACAGCGCGACGGCCTGATAGGCCCCGTACGCACCGAGCATGAACAGCGCGCCGTGTGCGAAGTTGACGACGCCGAGCAGGCCGAGGATCAGCGACAGCCCCAGCGCGATCATCATCAGGATCATCCCGTAGACGATCCCGCCGACGAGGTTGCTGATGAACAGCCCCGGGCGCACGGCGAGAGTGACGATCACCACCGCCAGCAACGCGAGTCCCGCAAGTACCCACGGGAGCGAGGGCAGTTCGTCGGGCGTCGACGCGAGAGTAGCGGCCGACATCGACCCTTACAACTCGCACTCCGCGCTCGGTTCCCCGGCGGCTTCCTCGCCGGGCATCCGGTCGATGACATCGAACCAGCGATCGGGTTCGGATTCCATATCCTCAACCGCCCGGCCCGCGCTGGCGTAGACCGGCTGCACGAGCTGGTGGTCGGCGGCGCGCCAGTAGAGCGACTCCTCGGAGGGCTGTAGCGCCCGAACGCGCTCGCTTTCGACCTCGTGACCCTCGAGTTCGTTCTTGATCGCTTCACCGTCGGTCGAGTCGGCCCGAACCGCGGCACGGACGAGTTGGTCGACCGAGGTGTAGCCCATGTAGTGGCGGACGTAGGGTTCGTGCTCGGAGATCTCGCGGATCTCCGAGATCCAGTCCTCCGGAACGTCGAGGGAGGGGAGCCACCCCTGGCTGGCGACGTCGATCGCGGCGGCGGCCTCCTGGCTGACCCCCCAGAGGTTCACGTCCTCGAGCTGGTGCATCGCGATCGTGTAGTCCTGCTCGAGGCCGACGCTGAGCAGCTGGTTCATCGAGGTCCGCTGGTCGAGTCCGGCGACCAACAGCGCGATCCCGTCGGGGTCGGCGTCGTCGGCCGTGTTGAGGTAGGAGGTGTAGTCGTCCGCCGGGAACGGGACCGCCGAGGAGCCGACCACGTTCGAGCCGTTCTCCTCGAGGACCTCCGTGAAGACGGTCTCTGCGGTCTGTCCCCAGGTGTAGTCCGAGTAGAGGATGTACCAGTCGTCGGCCTGTTCGGCCATCTGCGGGGCCGCGACGGAGGCCTGCATCGAGTTCCCGGAGTAGGTCGCGAACATGTATTCGGAACACTCGGCGCCGGTGATGTCGTCGGAGGCGCCGTGGGGACAGAACGGAACGCGGTTGTCCGACCCCCACGACCCCATCGCGATCCCGACCGCGGAGGAGACGCCGCCGTAGGCGACGTGCACGCCGTCCTCGACGACCATCCCCTCGAGCCGTTCGACGGCCACGGAGGGGTCGACCTCGGTGTCGGCCGTGACGAGGTCGATCGAAACGTCGAGATCCTCCTCGAGGTGGCGGATGGCGAGTTGGCCGCCGTCGCGCTCGGCCTCGCCGTTGGGCGCGAAGGCGCCGCTCAGCGCGGTCGGGCAGCCGACCGTGATCTCGAGTGTGTCGCCAGTCGTGCCCGCTGTCGCACCGTTACCGCCGCCATTGCCGTTGCCGCCGCCGTTCCCGTTGCCGCCACCGTTTCCGTTCCCCATACACCCGGCGAATCCGAACGTTCCGGCCGCGGTCGCGGCCCCGCCGAGTCGTCGCAGCACTTGTCGCCTGTTAGATCGTGACATTCTGAACGCCTATTCCGGACGCCCGAATAAATAACTTTGGTAACTATATCCGGGTTTGCAGACAGAGTGTTAACCACAAGAGTCGGGTGACGCCGAATATCGAACGATCGGTCACCAATACACGGTCCGTCCTTTCCAACGAATCTGTCGAGGATGTTGAAACCGGACGGCTGGTCACCGAAAGTTGGAGCGGGACGACCGATGAACGAGACGGCACGGGGGACGGCGGTGGGAGCAGCCACCGCCGACCGCTATCCTCATTGCGTGCGCGACCGGATTCGGACTCGTGTACTGGCTCGAACTCGCCGGGGAAGAGGACGCGTTCGCGACCTACGAGGCCGGCTGCCTGGTGCCGGGCGTCGAACTCCTCGCGCCCGGGATCGCTCGCGCCGGTCGAGTCGGCGATGAGGTGGTGCGGCTTGCGTACACGCGGGCCGCCCACGAGGCGATCGGCCGAACCGACGCGACGATCGCCAGCGCCGTCGCCGCGTTGCGAGCGACGAGCATCGACCGCACCGGCAGCGTCGCCGTGCGGGCACGCGACGTGCGCGGAACGGCCGAGATCTCGACCGAACGTGCCGAACGCGACCTCGGACAGGTGCTGGTCGACCGCGGGTTCGACGTCGATCTCGACGATCCCGATCACGTCCTGCGGGCGCTGTTCGCGGCCGGTGACCGTGCCGACCACCGGGCCGTCGAGGGGGCCGACGGGGAGGTGGCCGACGTCTGTGTCCTGGGGTGGCGGACGGTCGTCGCCGATCGGGACTTCGCCCGAAAGCCCACGGATCGACCGTTCTTCCAACCCGGAAGCATGGCGCCGGTCGACGCCCGCGCGTACGTGAACATCGCACGGGCGGGACCGGGACGGACGCTGCTCGATCCGATGTGTGGAACCGGCGGGATTCCGCTTGAAGCCGGCGCCGTCGGCGCCCGCGTCGTGGCGGCGGACGCCCAGGCGAAGATGGTTCGTGGGACGCGCCGAAACCTCCGAGCGTTGTTGAACGGGACCGACTGGACCGTGCTCCGTGGTGACGCGACACGACTGCCGATCGTCGACGACGGGGTCGACTGCGTCGTCTTCGACGCCCCGTACGGCCGCCAGTCCAAGATCGAACGCCACGAGTTGGCGGACCTGGTGACCGGCGCGCTCACGGAAGCCAACCGGACGAGCGATCGCACGGTGCTCATCGCGGACCGCGACTGGCGCTCAGCGGCGATCGACGCCGGCTGGAACGTTACGGCGCGGTTCAGCCGGCGCGTTCATCGATCGTTAACACGGCACGTCCTCGTGTTGACTGATGGACCGGGAGGGGCGGAGGAGACCGTCATCGACCCACCGACGAAAGCGTCCCGATAGTGAAACGCGACGCCGCGATTCCGAACGGTTCGGGCCGGTTCTCGTGCCGTTTCACTTCCACCGACGCTCCGGGGAACGATTAAGTGTTCCGGGAAACGTGGTGTAGACGATGACCGGGGACCCGGACGGGATGCTCTCGTGGGACGAGTCCGTCTTCCGCGACGAGCACGTCTTCGAGATCGACTACGTCCCGGAGACGTTCAACCACCGCGAGAGCCAGGTCGAGAGCCTGAAGTACGCGCTCCGGCCGGCCGCCCGCGGGTCCCGCCCGTTGAACACGATGGTTCGTGGCCCGCCGGGGACCGGAAAGACGACCGCGATCCAGAATCTGTTCGGCGAGCTCGCCGCCCAAACGGACGTCCAAACCGCACACGTCAACTGCCAGGTCGACTCGACCCGGTATGCAGTCTTCTCGCGGCTCTTCGAGCGCCTGTTCGAGTACGAGCCGCCTTCCTCGGGGATCTCCTTCAAGAAGCTGTTCGGCCAGATAACCGACCGCCTGATCGACGAGGACGAGGTCCTGGTCGTGGCGCTCGACGACGTGAACTACCTGTTCTACGAGAACGAGGCCTCCGACACGCTCTACTCGATGCTGCGCGCTCACGAGACCCACTCGGGCGCGAAGATCGGCGTGATCGTGGTCTCCTCGGACCTCGGACTCGACGTGATCGACGAACTCGACGCGCGCGTCCAGTCGGTGTTCCGGCCGGAGGAGGTCTACTTCCCCGTCTACGACGTGACCGAGATCGCCGACATCCTCGGCGAGCGCGCGGCCCGCGGGTTCCACGACGGCGTCCTCGACCGGCCGGAGCTCGAACAGGTCGCGGAGCTGACCGCCGAGAACGGCGACCTGCGGGTCGGGATCGACCTCCTCCGGCGCGCGGGGCTCAACGCGGAGATGCG
This sequence comes from Halopenitus sp. POP-27, assembly GCF_029889855.1. Lineage (NCBI taxonomy): Archaea > Methanobacteriati > Methanobacteriota > Halobacteria > Halobacteriales > Haloferacaceae > Halopenitus > Halopenitus sp. POP-27. The sequence goes on from NZ_JARANU010000001.1 coordinate 109,631, forward strand.
CGCCTCGAAGACGATCGCGGCCGAGGACGTCGACAGCGCCTACGAGAAGTCGAAGTTCGTCCACCTCTCGCGGTCGCTTCGGGGACTGTCGGCCTCCGAGCGCGCGCTCGTCGAGGTGCTCGTCGACCACGAGGGCGAGCGTGCCGGCGACGTCTACGAGGCCTTCGAGGCGGAGACCGACCTCGGGTACACCCGCTATTCGGAGATCATCAACAAGCTCGACCAGCTCGGGATCATCGACGCCGAGTACGCCGACGTCGAGGGACGTGGCCGGTCGCGGACGCTCACGCTGGCGTACGACGCCGAGGCCGTTCTCGACCGGCTGGAGTGACGTCGCTTTTCTACGCGGGGGCCGAGGGCACGCGTATGAAGACGACCGGGGGCACGGACGCACAGAAACGACGCGCCGGCGAATCGGCCGCCGAAGCGGTCTCGGACGGGGACGTCGTCGGTCTCGGAACGGGATCGACCGCAGCACACGCGATCCGGGCGATCGGTCGCGCGGTCGATGCCGGGCTGGACGTCCGTGGCATCCCGACCTCCTTCGACGCCCGAGCGTGTGCGCGCGACCACGGTATTCCGACCGTCGGACTGGACACGGTCTGTGGACCGGACGGTCCGGGCATCGATATCGCGATCGACGGCGCGGATCAAGTCGTCCTCACGGGTGAGGGTGGCGATGTTGAGGAAGTGTCCGGGACGCTCATCAAGGGTGGCGGTGCAGCACACGCCCGCGAGAAGGTCGTGGATGCGGCCGCCGACCGGCTCCTCGTCGTCGTCGATCCCTCGAAGGTGACGAACGAACTCACCGCCGACGTGCCGGTCGAGGTGCTCCCGGAGGCGCACACCACTGCCGCCGCAGCGATCCGTGACGCCGGCGGGGACCCGACGCTCCGACGCGCCGAGCGCAAGGACGGCCCGGTCGTCACCGACAACGGGAACCTCGTCCTCGACTGTTCGTTCGACGCGATCGCCGATCCGGACCGACTGGCGGGGACGCTCTCGGCGATCCCCGGCGTACTCGATCACGGCCTCTTCGTCGATATGGCGGACGAGGTCCACGTCGGGGGCGACGACGGCGTGACGGTTCACGAGACCTAACGCCATAGCGTGACGTCGACACGGTTCAACGCGACGGCGTGGCGGCGTGACGGCAACCCGATCCGACTCGACGGGGCCGCCGCTCGTGGACGTGACGGACGAAATAACGGAAAGAGGGGGACCGAGTTAGAGGTCGCGCGGCTGGACCGTCTTCCGGTCGTTGGCTTCCGCGCGTCGCGCGGCGTCGGCGAGCAGCTCGTCGACTTCCTCGTCGAGCGCCTCGTAGAAGTCGGAGGCGACGTTCTTCTCATCCAGCGCGTCCTTGACCGCTGCTTTGACAATGAGGTCTGCCATGCGATCGAGGATATCCATCGACACTTAATAAGAGTTCCTGAATTCGCCCGATACGAGGCGCGTAAGGGCCGTTCACAGGATTCAATACCCTCCGGAATACACACGGTCGCGGATCGATCGTGATCGAGGGACGATCGATCGCCACCGTGGAACCCGCAGATCCCGGTCTGCGGACCGACAACTACGAACCGTTCGGGGCCGCATCGGCGCGTATGCGTGAGGTACTCGAATCGCTCGTGTCCGGCGAGATCGGGGTGCAGGAGGCCGAATCGCGGCTGGCCGGGTACGCGACGACCGACGCCGGTCGGTTCGACGCGGCCCGCGAGACGCGCCGTGGGATCCCCGAGGCGATCCTCGCCGAGGGAAAGACGCCGGCGGAGACGGCCGAACTCGCGCGGACCGCGGTCGAGACCGCGGGACGGGCAGTCGTGACCCGGATCGAACCGGGTGTCGCCGAGTCGGTCGCCGAAACGGTGATCGCCGCGGTCCCCGACGCCGAGATCGAGCACGATGACCGGACGCGAACGTTCGTCGCCCGCGCGCCGGAGTTCGATCGGCCCACGTTGGACGCTCGGGTGAGCGTGGTCACGGGCGGCACGAGCGACGCCCCGGTGGCCGGCGAGGCCGCGGTCATCGCCCGCGAGATCGGCGCCGAGGTCGAGGTGATCGAGGACGTCGGCGTCGCCAGCCTCGTCCGGATCGTCGACCAGATCGACCGGGTTCGTGGCGCCGCCGCCGTGATCGTCGCCGCCGGCCGAGAGGGTGCGCTCCCGACCGTGGTCGCCGGCCTCGTCGACGCGCCCGTGATCGCGTTGCCGGTCTCGACGGGCTACGGCGTCGGCGGCGACGGCGAGGCGGCACTCCACGGCGCACTCCAGTCGTGTACCGTCGTGAGTGCGGTGAACGTCGACGCCGGATTCGTCGCCGGCGCCCAGGCCGGTCTCATCGCCCGCGGCGTCGGGGCTGCACGCGAACGAAACGGTGAGGAAACCGGGACCGAAGCCGGTGACGAGAACGAACCATCCGACCGATGAGCGACCGGGGCGACAACCGATCGACCGACGAGGGTCCCGATCCATCGACCGACGAGGGTCCCGATCCATCGGCCGACGGCGCTGGTGGCCACCACGTATACGTGCTCGAGTGTGCGGATGGAACCCTCTATACCGGCTACACGACGGACGTCGACCGACGTGTCGCCGAGCACGATTCCGGCAAGGGTGCCAAATACACTCGCGGTCGGACGCCGGTCGAACTCCGGTACGTCGAGTCGTTCGACACGCGGTCGGCGGCGATGTCCCGCGAGTACGCGATCAAGCAGCTGTCACGCGCCGAGAAGGACCGACTGCTCGACGGCGGCGGGAGAACCGACCGTGGGTGAACAGGGACCGCGGAACGATCGAACCCGATCGATTAACCACCTGCCGCCCGGAAAAGGGGTATGCCCACGCTCTGGCTCGTCGATCGGGAGTTCGACTCGAAGGGACTCGTCAGGCTCACCTACGCGACGACCGACGGTGATCGGACGTACACGAAGGAACTGGCCGAACAGCGGCTGTACGCGAGCGGCGGCGTGACGGCGGCGACCGAGGTCGAGGCGGACGCGCTCGAGGCGGCCGACCCGGCCGACGAGGACCGGTTCGCCGCCGAGGCACGGCGGATGGCCGCGGACCACGACCCCGACGAGACGATCTGAGCACGGACGACGAACGGTGGGAGACGGTCTGAGCACGGACGACGAACGACGAGACGAACGGCAAGACGAACGGCAAGAGACGAACAGCGATCGAATTCCAGTCCACAGACGGAACGGTCCACTCCGAGCGTTTAAACCGAATCGGGAGCCAAGAAGGGGACAATGGAACCGACTTCGCTCTCCGGACTCCCGTCGGGAGTCGGAGAGGCGCTGGAAGCCGAGGGCGTCGCGGATCTGTATCCCCCGCAGGCCGAGGCGGTCGAGGCGGGACTGCTCGAGGGGGAGAACCTCGTGGCGGCGGTGCCGACGGCCTCCGGAAAGACGCTCATCGCCGAGCTCGCGATGTTGTCGGCGATCGAACGCGGCGGGACCGCCCTCTACATCGTCCCGCTTCGAGCGCTTGCCTCGGAGAAGCGTGCCGAGTTCGAACGGTTCGAGGAGTTCGGCGTCACGGTCGGCGTCTCGACCGGCAACTACGACTCCGACGGCGAGTGGCTGGCCACCCGCGACGTCATCGTGGCGACCAGCGAGAAGGTCGATTCGCTGATCCGCAACGGGGCACCGTGGATCGACGACCTCTCCTGTGTCGTCAGCGACGAGGTCCACCTGGTCAACGACCGCTCCAGGGGGCCGACCCTCGAGGTGACGCTGGCGAAGCTGCGCCGGATCAACGAGGGGCTCCAGACGGTCGCGCTCTCGGCGACGGTCGGGAACGCGCGGGAGATCGCCGACTGGCTCGACGCCGCCCTGGTCGACTCCGACTGGCGGCCGATCGACCTCCGGATCGGGGTGCACGCGAACGGGACGATCGACTTCGACGACGGCAGCCGGACGGAGGTTCCGGTTGGTGATCCGCCGACTGACGACCAGACGGCGGCGCTCGTCGACGACGCGCTTGGGACGGTGGAGGACGGACAGGGTGGCTCCTCGCTCGTCTTCGTCAACTCCCGCCGCAACGCCGAATCGGCGGCCGGCGATCTCGCCGCCGTGACCCGACGGCACCTCGAGGAATCAGAACGAGCGGAGCTCGACGCGCTCGCCGAGGAGATCCGGTCCGGATCGGAGACGGACACCGGCGAGACGCTTGCCGATGCGGTCGAGTCGGGCGCCGCGTTTCATCACGCCGGCCTCACGTCGGCCCACCGCGAACTCGTCGAGGACGCGTTCCGCGACCGGCTGATCAAGTGTATCTGTGCGACGCCGACGCTTGCCGCCGGGGTCAACACGCCCGCCAGGCGGGTGATCGTTCGCGACTGGCGGCGGTACGACGGGGACTTCGGCGGGATGAAGCCGCTCGACGTCCTGGAGGTTCACCAGATGTGCGGCCGGGCCGGCCGACCGGGACTCGATCCGTACGGCGAGGCCGTATTGCTCGCGAACAGCGCCGAGCGATCGGAGGAACTCTTCGACCGATACGTCTGGGCCGACGCGGAGCCGGTCCGGTCGAAGCTGGCGGCCGAGCCCGCGCTTCGAACGCACGTTCTCGCGACGGTCGCCACGGGGTTCGCGTCGACGCGCGACGGGCTCTTCGAGTTCCTGACCAACACCCTGTACGCCGAGCAGGCCGACGACGACCATCACCTCCGCAGCGTCACCGACGGCGTGGTCGAGTACCTCGTCGCGAACGACTTCCTCGAGCGCGATCGCGACGGCGACCGTGACGCGATCGCCGCGACGTCGATCGGCCACACCGTCTCGCGTCTCTACCTCGACCCGATGAGCGCGGCCGAGCTGATCGACGGGCTGCGTGCGGCAGGACGGAGGGACGGAGTCACGGATGCGGAAGGCACGGGCGACGAGCGGGCGGACCGAAAATACGCCCCGAGTGGTGAAACGGACGAGGCAGCCGAGGGGTTCGTGACCTACGGCCGCGTCGACGGGGACGACGGCCGTGAGGAGGCCGACTCCGAAGCGGCCGACGGCCGAGCCGAGCTCACGCCGCTTGGACTCTACCACCTCGTGAGCAGAACGCCCGATATGTACGAGCTGTACCTCAAGTCCGGCGACGAGAAGCGGTACACCCAGACGTACCACGATCGCGAGGACGAGTTGCTCGGACCTGCGCCCAGCGAGTACGAGGAGGTCCGGTTCGAGGACTGGCTCGCCTCCCTGAAGACCGCCCGGCTCCTCGAGGACTGGGCAACCGAGGTCGATGAGGAACGGATCGCCGAACGGTACCAGGTGGGTCCGGGCGACGTTCGCGGGAAGGTCGACACCGCCGAGTGGCTGTTGCGCGCCGCCGAAACGCTGGGGCGGGAGATCGGCCTTCCGGACGAGGCGGTCGCCGCGGTTCGAGACGCTCGAAAGCGCGTCGAGTACGGGGTTCGCGAGGAACTGCTGGATCTCGCCGGCGTCCGCGAGGTCGGGCGCAAGCGTGCGCGTCGGCTGTACGAAGCCGGGATCGAGTCCCGAAGCGACCTCAGGGAGGCCGAGAAGGCGACGGTGCTCGGTGCGCTCCGGGGTCGTGAGCGAACCGCCGAGACGATCCTCGAAAACGCCGGCCGAGAGGACCCATCGATGGACGACGTCCGTCCCGATGCGTCGGCCGCCGCGGCGGCGACGGCGGGAACCGCCGGCAATGACGGTGAGGGCGGGAACGGGCAATCGAACCTCGGTGATTTCCGATGACCGACGACCGATCGACCAACGGAACGACGGGCGACACGGCGTACCCGACGCCACATCTCCTCGCCGGCGATCTCGCGATCGACGACCTGGACGCGTTCCTCGGGACCGTCCGGACGATCCGCGAGGAGACGAACACCGTGATACAAGTCGTGGACGCACGCTACGTCGTCTCACGAACCCATCTCGACCGAGCGGTCGCACGTGCCGAACGGGCGATCGACCGGGACGCGGCGGTCGCAAGCGATCCGGCGGTCGAAGTCCTCCTGTATGCGGCCGGTCGGCGCCAGATCGACGAGGCGCTCGGGATGGGCGTCGCGGAGGGATCGATGCCCGCGATCGCGATCGTCTACGACTCGTCGTCACCGACACCCGGAGACGAGGACGACCGCCAGAACGAGACGGCACGGAGGGGCACGCCACCCCGAGAGACGACTCCGGAGGCGGTTTCGGCCGCCCTCGACCGGCTCGAAGAGCGGTTCGACGACGCCACGAGACATCCACCTGGGGAGCGAACCGCCGTCGAGTCGTGGCTCGAAGACGTGACCGATCCGGGCCGCGTCCGGTCGTTTCACGACGTCACGGAGACCGAACTCGCCGCAACGTCGGGTACGCTCAGGGACCTGATCGAGGAACGAGTGGCGCTGCTCGACGTCGAGAAGTGACGTGTTTCGAGCCCGGCGGGTCGCGTCGAACGGCGGGGATCTGACCGCGGGACGGGTGCGGATGGACACCGACGTCGAGCCGACCGGCTTATGGATCGACGTCGCCGGAAGAAGTAGTCCATCCTGGATTCGAACCAGGGTCGTTGCCCCCAGAAGGCAACAGGATTGGCCACTACCCCAATGGACTGTGTCGGCACCAATTGCTATCCCGTCGATGGTTATGAGTGTTGCGAACCGAGCCGGTCGGTCGTCGCCGACCGGATCGACAGGACCGGCCGGACCGGTGCGGACGGAACCGACATCGACATACCGATGCGGTCACCAGCGACGGGTATGTACATCGGACGATTCGTCGTCGTTGCCCCGGGGATCGGCGCCTACCGCGTCTCCTCGCGATCATTTCCCAACCGCCAGGTCGTCGATCGGGATGGAACACTCACCGTCTCGCCGACCCCGGATGCGCCGCCGACGGAGAACCCGTACATCTCCTACAACTGTGTTCGAGCAGTCGAAACGCCGAGCGGAAAGCGACTCGCCGCGGTCGGGAACGGGTCACACGTCGATCCGATCGCCGAGAAGCTCGAGATCGGATATCCGGAACGGGATGCACTCGCAGAGCCGCTGCTCGCGCTCGACTACGAGAAGGACGACTACGACACCCCACGGATCGCGGCCGTGATCGGTCCGGACGCCGCGACGATCGGCACCGTCCGCCGCGATGCGCTGCTCGTCGAGACGGTCAGCGAGCCCACGATCGTCGCCACCTACGAGATCGACTCGCCGGACGCACACTCCCTCGAGGCAACCACGGCGAGCGAGGCGGCAACCGAAGTGCTCACGGCGTCGTTCGAACACCCGGTCTGTGCGGCCGGCGTGACGGTCGACGACGGCGGCGTCGACGTCGCCTTGGATAACGGAGCAGCCGATACCACTGACGCTTAACCGGCCCGAACGGTCCGGTCGGCACCGGATCGATCCGGTCGTACAGTCGAACGCCTCGTCCGATCGAACACCTCGTGCAGCTATTGGTCGAACTCGTCTTGAACGATCTCGAGTGCCTGCTCGCGGTCGTCCCACGCCACGAAGAGGGCGACCGAGGTGGCGCTCGTGATCAGGTCGACGATGTTGATCCCGGCAGCCGCCAGCGGCCCGACGATCTCCTGAATGATCCCGGGCTGATTGGGTAGCTCGCCACCAGTCAGCCGGATGACGGCGATCGGGTCGTGAACGGTGACCGACGAGAGCGTGTCGTCCGCGACGACCCGCTCGTGAAGCACCGCCTCCGCGTCCTCGGAGCGCTCCCGATCGATGTAGAAGGTGACCGAGTCCATCCCTGACGCGACGGCGTCGACGTTGATCTCCTCGTTCCGGAGGGCGTCGGAGAGTTCGGCGAGGATCCCCGGACGGTTGCGGATCGCCCGACCCGCGACCGTGACGCAGGCGAGCGGCTGTTCTTGCATATCGATCAGGTTCTCGAATTCGCCCTCGATCCGCGTGCCGCCCTCGAGGAGATCGCCGTGTTGGTAGTGAACGACCCGAACGGCGAGATCCTCGTTCTTGTAGGAGAGCGCGCTCGGCGCGACCACTTCGGCGCCGCGGAACGAGAGATTCCGTAGCTCGTCGACCGAGATCCGCCCGACGTTTCGGGCGCCCTCGACGACGCGGGGATCGCCGGTCATTACGCCCTCGACGTCGGTGACGATGACGACCTCGTCGGCGTCCATATAGTTACCGAGCATCACGGCAGTGGTGTCCGACCCGCCGCGGCCAAGCGTCGTGACGTTTCCGAGGTGGTCCTGGGCCAGGAAGCCCGTGATGACGGGCACGACGCCGTCGAGTTCGGCCGCGAGCTGTTGGGCCCGTTCGCGGGTGGCCTCGACGTCGAGTTCGCCGACATCGTTGGTGATCACCGGCCACTGGTCGCTGCCGGGCTCGAGGAAGATGGCGTCGACGCCGCGGGCGGCGAGAGCGGCCTTCAGCATCCTGACGCTCGTCCGCTCGCCCATCGAGACGATCTCAGCACGGTCGGCCTCGTCGGCCTCGAAGGAGATCTCGTCGAGGAGCTCGTCGGTCGTCGACCCCATCGCGCTGGCGACGACCGCGATCTCGTGGCCCTTCTCGACCGCCGTCGCGATCGAGTCCGCCGCGCGGTTGATCCGGTCGCCGCTACCGAGGCTCGTGCCGCCGAACTTCGCGACTACTCGCATCCCGATCCCCCAGCATAGGCCGCGTGATGGTCAGTCATAGGCGGCCGTAACGGAGGGTCCTGCATAACTGTGTCTGTCTCGGTCGGCCGGAGACGGTCGATCGGCAACCGGATTCGGAACGCGATCCCGGCAGTCGTGCCGTCCCGCCGACCGCCGAGTTGAAACCCGCGAGAGACCAAGGACGGATCGATGGAGACCGGGGAGGTTCGAACGCGCGCCACCGACCTCCCGCGAGAGCCGGGAGTCTACCAGTTCCAAGCCGGGGAGACGACGCTGTACGTGGGCAAAGCCGTCGATCTCCGGAGCCGGGTTCGATCGTACACGGACCCACGGTCGGCACGGATCCGCGGAATGGTCGATCGGGCAGAGACGATCGACTTCGCGGTCACCGACACCGAGACGCAGGCGCTCCTGCTCGAGGCGAACCTGATAAAGCGTCACCAGCCACGGTACAACGTCCGACTAACTGACGACAAGTCCTACCCCCTCGTCCAGCTCACCGACCACGAGGTTCCCCGGATCACCGTCACGCGGGACCCGGAGGAGGGAGCGATCGCGTACGGACCCTTCACGGACAAGGGACGCGTCGAGACCGTCCTCAAGGCGCTCCGGGAGGTCTACGGGGTGCGCGGGTGCTCGGATCACAAGTACGAGGGTCGAGATCGGCCGTGTCTCGACTACGAGATGGGCCTCTGCTCGGCGCCGTGTACAGGCGAGATCGGCGTCGAGTCCTACCTCGAGGACGTCGCGTCGGTCCGGCGATTCTTCGAGGGGGAGACCGGCGTCCTCGCCGACCCGCTCGAACGGGAGATGGAGGCGGCCGCCCAGGATGCCGCCTTCGAGCGGGCGGCGAACCTCCGCGACGAGCTCGAGGCGGTCCGCGCGTTCCACGGCGACGGCGAATCGGCCGTCTCGTCACGCTCCGCGGACGGAACGACCGACGTACTTGCGGCAGCCATCGAGGGAGACATCGCACGAGTCGCGCGGCTGCACAGCGAGAACGGTCAACTCGTCGATCGAAGCCGCCACCGGCTCGATCGACCGTCGATCGAGACGGGCAACGGGAACGGCGGAGAGGGTGCAGCCGAGGCGAGTGACGGGTTCGGATCGACGCCTGCGACCGTCCTCTCAGCGTTTCTCACCCAGTACTACGCCGAACGCGACCTCCCGGACGTCGTACTCCTCGCCGAGCAGCCGACGGACGAGGACGTCGTGGCGTGGCTCGAGACACAGGGCGTCTCGGTGCGCGTGCCGAGCGCCGGTCGCGAGGCGCGGCTCGTGGAACTGGCGTTGAAGAACGCCCGGCGACGGAGTGGTCGGGATGACGAACTGGCGGCGCTCGGCGACCGGCTCGGGATCGATCGTCCAGATCGGATCGAGGGGTTCGACGTGAGCCACGCCGGCGGTCGCGACGTCGTCGGGTCGAACGTCTGCTTCGTCGACGGGTCGGCCGACACGGCAGCCTACCGCCGCAAGAAGCTCCCGGAACGGAACGACGACTACGAGAGTATGCGGGAACTGATCCGGTGGCGCGCGACCCGCGCCGTGGAGGGTCACGACGACCGGCCGGATCCGGACCTGCTGCTCGTCGACGGCGGCGAGGGGCAGCTCGGCGCCGCGATGGACGCCCTGTCGGCGGTCGGCTGGGACGTGCCGGTGGTCGGCCTGGCGAAGGCGGACGAGATCGTGATCACGCCGGATGGACCCCAGGACTGGCCGTCCGACGCGGCCGAACTGCACCTGCTCCAGCGAGTCCGTGACGAGGCACACCGATTCGCCGTGCAGTACCACCAGTCGCTCCGGGACGAGGTGTCGACAGTGCTTGACGAGGTTCCGGGCGTCGGACCCGAGACTCGCCGACGGCTTCTCAGACGGTTCGGGTCGGTCGAGAACGTCCGATCGGCGTCGATCGCGGACCTAACCGACGTCGACGGCGTCGGGGAAACGACCGCCGAGACGATCCGGAACCGGTTGTGAGGTTCGCGGGTGATCGAATCAGCGGAAGCGTGGATCCGATCAGGCGTCGCCGGGGGTGTGGCGAGCGGGCAGCGCTGGGGGTGTGGCGAGCAGGCGGCGCTGGAGGAGACACGGAACGACGCGCCGCGCACCCGCGACCCGTTCCGCGACGATGGTCAGGTGATGGGCCGGCTGCGTCGGTATCGCTTATAAACATCCGTGCGGCACGACGTGAGACGACCGACGCCCGGGTGACCCGTCGTAGGGTCGATGACGGGCGGCTTTTAGGTCGGGACGACCCAGGAGGGGTATGAGCGAACTCGACGAGTTTCTGGCCGGCGAGCGACTCGAGGACGTCGTGTTGTTCGTGAGCAACGACTTCCTCGACGACGACTCCCGGCTCCGGTCGATCGGAACCGAACGGGAACACGGCGTTCTCCTCGTTGTCGACGGGGAACGCGGCCGATCGGCGTTTCAGGCCGGCACCGGAATGGACGCGATGGGCTTTGCGAAGCAGGCGATGGGGACCGACGGGACGATCGCCAGGACGCTCGACGCGGCGACCTGTCCAGCTGCGGACGACGAGTCGGCGGATGAGGCCGGCGAGGAACACGCGATCAGCTTCATCTTCGCGTTCGCCGAGGCCGAAAACGAGGAGGTCGGTGGACTCTACGCCGAGGGCGACGTGGTGCACGCGTACGCACAGTGTGCCTGCGGCGAGAGTTTCTCGCACAAGTGGGTCGTCGGCGATCGAGAGTAGCAGTCCGCGGCGGTCGAAGCGGCGGTCGGAACGGTGGTCCGCGGCGATCGGGATACCGCCCGCTGACGGGGTTACTCCGCGTCGGCGTCGACGCTCGCCGCTTCCGCTTCGGTTTCGTCCTCAACTGCAGCCGCATCAGCGACCGCCTCGAAGGCGCCGAGGATGACCTTGCGCGCGGCCTGTCCCTCGGTCGTCCAGTGGTGGGCGTAATCGAGCATATCGTCGTAGATGTCGGGTTTGCAGCCGGCGGCCTTGGGGTGGCCACCGCCGTTGACGCGGCCGGCGACCTCGTGGGCACGCTCGAAGCCGTCCGATCCGCGGATCGAGGCGGAGCCGGCGGGCTTGACGATCACGGCCGCGTCGGCGCCGTCCTCGCGGAGCGCCTCGGCGACCTCGTTCTGTGAACAGCGGCCGTAGGTGACTGCGACCGACCAGTCGCCGATCGCGTGGGTGGTGGCCCGGTCGACGGCGGCGTCGATCCGGTCGCGTTTCTCCACGCGTCGGTGCTCGAGGAATCGGTCGACCGTCTCGGGGAGGTTCGCACCGTAGGCGCCGACGACGGTGGTGTACTCCTCCGCACCGGTCCAGTAGGCGTAGTCGGCCAGGTCGTCGGAACGGGGATCTTCCTTGATCCAAAGGTCGTGATCGCGGGTGACCGCGGCCAGCTCGGTCCAGCGGTCGTCGAACTCGTGGGGCAGCGAGCGGAGTGCGACGTCGGCGGTGCACTCCTCCTCGGAGTCGCCGACGACGAGATCGACGCCGGCAGATCGGACGGCGGCGGCGGTTTCGTCGTCCCACTGGTGGTGGTCGAACCACCGGATCGAGGAAGCGTGGTCGACGAGCTCCGTGAGAGGGTCGGCGATCCACTCGAAGTCGTCGGGACAGAGGTCACAGACGAACAGGTCGATCCCGGGATCGGCGTACTCGAGGACGCGTTCGAGCGAGTCGTCGATCGAGTAGGGCCCGGCCGCGAGGAGTGCGACCGTCGATCGTTCGTGGGGTTCCAGAGCGTCAGCAGTCGATTCGTCGGCGTCCCCGGTTGCGTCGGCATCAAGATCGTCGGCGTCCCCGGTTGCGTCGGCATCAAGATCGTCGGCGTCAAGATCGTCGGCGCCCGGATCGTCCCCGGCTGCGTCGCCGTCCGGATCGTCAGCGATGCGGTCGGCGATCTCGGCCTCGAAGTCGGCGACGTCGAGGGCGGCGCCGTACTGTTCGCGCACCATCGCGGCACAGGCGAGTCCGTCGGCGTCCCCGTCTGCGATCACGACCGCCTCGACGTCGGTAAGCGTCTCCTCGGCCCGGCGTTCGGCGCGGTCCTCGTCGAGCGAGTCGGGGTAGAAAAAGCCCGCACCCGGGAGCCGGGTGCGCCGGGACAGCGGGATCGAATCGTCGTCGATGAGTTCCTCGTCCATACGCGAGCGACGGGCGGGACGTGGAAAACTCCGCGGTTCCGTGGACGCCGGCCCGGTCGCTCGGCGATCGGAGCCGCCTCACTCCCCGGAGAGCTGGCGGACCGTGAGGACGGGAACGGGGCAGGTTCGGACGACACGCTCGGCGACCGACCCGATGAGGAACCGGTTCTCGCCGTGGCGACCGCGAGTGCCGGTCGCGACGGCGTCGGCGTCGACATCGCGGGCGTACGCCGAGATCTCGGCCGCCGGGCGACCCTCCCGAACGGCGGTCTCGACCGGGACGGTGGCGTCGTGTTCGACCGCCTCGATCGCCTCCCGGCCGCGGGAGTCGAGCGCGTCACGGAGGTCGTCACGGACCTCATCCGGGGAGGATTCGACCTCGCCGCTGTCGATCACGTACAGCGCGTGAACCGTCGCGTCGAAGCGGTCTGCCAGGTCGAGCGCGACGTCGACGGCGCGACGCACGCTGTCGGAGCCGTCGGTGGCGATCACGATGGTGTCGAACATACGCGACGGTTCAGCCGCCCCGTGCTTAAAAGGGCCGCTCGAGGAGCGGTCGGGACAGGGGGGTTTTTGAGGGGCGAGACGAACCGGTAGAACATGGCGACCCTCGACATCGACCTGGTGTTGGCCCCCGTAGACGGTAGCGACGAGTCACAGCAGGCGGTCGAGCACGCGATCGCGATCGCCGAGGAGTACGATGCGACCGTTCACGCGGTGTACGTCCTCGGGGAGGACGTCGCACGGGGGATCGAAACCGGCGCGGTCGACGAATCGGTCGTCGCGACCGACACGGAGTCGTTCACCCAGACCGTCTTCGATCGGGCCGACGAACGGGACGTCTCGGTGACGACCTCCATCGCGTACGGCTTCTCGACGAAGGTGAAAACGACCCATCCGGGCAGCGTCATCCTCGACACCGCCGAGGAGGTCGACGCCGACTTCCTCGTCGTGCCGCGGGAGCCGGTCTCGGGGGATCCGGGCGAGGTACTCGAGAAAGCGGCCGAATACGTGTTGTTGTACGCGAGTCAACCGGTACTCTCGGTGTGACCCCGATCGGCGGTCCAATTTCGATCAACGGTCCGACCCCGATCAGCCGTCCGTCTCCGGCGGGTTGAGACGGAGCGACATCCCGAGTTCGAAGCTCTCGGCGTCGGCGGTCTCGAAGCCGATCTTCTCGTACAGCGAGACCGCCGCGTGGTTCCAGCGCTCGACGGTGAGCCAGACGACCTCAACGTCGGCTGCCTGTCCGTAGCCGAGCAGGGCCTCGATGAGCCGGGTTCCGATGCCGGCCTCCTGGTACTCCTGGAGGACGAATATCGCGAGCTCGAAGCTCTCGGCGTCGTCGTGGGCCGGGACGAGCGTCGCGTGACCCGCGACGTCGTCACCGTGCCACGCGAGGACGTTGTAACAGTCCCCTTCGAGGATCGTCGAGAGCCATCGCCGGATCTCCTCGGCGCCTCCTGGCGGAATCCCCTGTGCGCGGTCGGCCGGGTCGAACGCCTCGTACATCGTCGCGAGCGCGTCGTGTTCCTGCTCGCTTCCGTCGTAGGCACGGACCTCGATCTCGCGGTCGTTGCGGTCGGTGAACGTGATCGGCGGGGACGGGAAGTCGTCCGCGACCGTCTCGGGGAAGCGATCGGGCGTCATCGGACGAGCGTAACGGTCGTCTTGGCGTTCAACAGGACGAACTCGGCGATGCTGCCCAGCGTGATCTTTCCCATCGGGCTCGTCTGACCGCCGCCCAGCACGATCCGGTCGAAGCCTTCGTGTTCGGCGATATCGACGAGTCGACTGCCCGGATCGCCCTCGACGAGGCGAACCTCGACGTCGATGTCGGCGTCGATGTCGACGAGCGAGGCCTCGACGTGCTCGGCGACCTCAGCAGGCGTGCGGTCGGAGTCGGGGTTCTCGAGCACCGCAACCACGAGTTCGTCGCCGGCAGCGACGGCGCGGTCGACCGTCCGTTCGAGCGCGCGAAGTGAATCGTCGCTGCCGCCGATCCCGAGCAGGACCTTCATACTCCGCAGTCGACGCCCCACGTAAAAAACGTTGTTCGTCGGAACATCCGTCAGCATCGACGGCTGATGGTTACGGGGTTGAGGGCTGACGGTTACGGCGTCGACGGCCGGCTTCCAACTGGTCGGTGGTCGTGGAGCACCCGACTGGTCAGCGGTCGTCAAGGATCGCTCGCGAGGAGTTGAGCACCACGAGGAGACTGCTCGACCCCATGGCGAGGGCGGCCAGCAGCGGATTCAACACCCCGGCGATCGCAAGCGGGATCGCGGCCGCGTTGTACAGGAGCGCCCAGCCGAGGTTGGCACGAATCCGACCGGTCGTCCCCGCGATCAGCGCGAACAGCTCCGGGATCGCGGCCAGTCGGTCCTCGAGAACGACCGCGTCGGCGGCATCAACGGCCAGATCCGTCCCCCCCGAGACCGCGATCCCGAGCGTCGCAGCCGCGAGCGCGGGCGCATCGTTGCTCCCGTCGCCGACCATCGCGACCGACCGCGTCGCCGCAAGCCGGGAGACCGTCTCGGCTTTCGCCTCCGGCGGAACCCCGGCGAACACGCGGTCGATCGACGGATGTGACTCGAACCGCGAGGCAGCCTCGGGACTGTCGCCGGTCAACACGACGATCTCCATCTCCCGATCGGCGAGGTCCGACACGACCGACTCCCAGCCGTCACGCACGTCGTCACCGACGGCGATCACGCCACGAACGGCGCCGTCCCACCCGACGAGCACGGGAACGTTACCTCGGGACCGAACGGTCGAAACGCGGTCGTCGATCGCCTCAGGGATCGTCCAGTCATCGAACAGGGATGGGTGGCCGACCCGATGGTCGACGCCATCGATCGTCCCGACGACGCCGCGATCCCGGACGTCCACGTCGACATCGAGGTCGGGATCGACGTCTCCGTCGACGCCGGTGTCAGCGGCGACGCCGGCGGCGACGTCGGCGGCGAGTGATGAACCGGCGGGTGACGGATCGGCGGCGGTTGACGGCGGATCGGCGTCAGTGGAATCGTCCATCCCGGTCGCGTCCTCGAGACGACCGCCATCGGCGACCCGGTCGGTGGTCGTCTCCGTCCGGTCGACGATCGCCGTCGCGACCGGGTGTGGGGAGGCACGCTCGAGGACGGCGGCCCGGGCGAGAATCCGGCCCGCGTCGGTCGGATCGCGCGGATCGTCGTTCTGGTCGTCGCTCGGAGCGTCGACCGACTCGCCGGCCGGGTGCGCATCGGTGACGGGCTGGACGTCGAGAACGCGCATCTCGCCGTCCGTGAGCGTGCCGGTCTTGTCGAAGACGATCGTGTCGATCGATCCGGCGCGCTCGAAGACGGCCGCGGAGGCGATCACGATCCCACGCTCCGCAGCCTCGCGGATCCCGGCGGCGACCGCGAGCGGGGTTGCAAGCCCGAACGCACACGGACACGAGACGATGAGCACGGTGAGCGCGACCAGGGCAGCGGTGGAGGGGGTCGCGCCGGTCGCCAGCCGAAGGAGGCCGACGACGACGGCGACCGTCACGACGAGGGGGACGAAGACCGTCGCGAGTCGGTCGGCCAAGCGCTGGGCGCCCGAGCGCGCACTCTGGACGTCCCAGAGCAACTCGACGAGCCGGTCCAGAGTACTCGTCGCGTCCGCGCCGACGCGAACGACGAGCGGCGCGTCGGTGACGACCGTTCCCCCGCGGACGGCGTCCCCGGGGCGTTTCGTGTCCGGGATCGACTCGCCGGTGACGAGCGCCTCGTCGACGGCGGCGGTTCCCTCGATCACCGTCCCGTCGAGCGGGACGCGCTCGCCCGGGAGAACCCGCAGGCGATCGCCGGGATCGACGTCCGTAAGCGGGACCTCCTCGCCGTCGGCCAGCCTGGCCGTGTCGTCCATCGCGGCGGTCAGCTCCGAGAGGAGGCCGGTTGCACGGCGCTTGATCCGGGTCTCGTAGATCCCGCCACCGGTGACCACGAGGATGACGGCGATCGTGACGTCGAAGTAGAGGTCGGTCCGCCCGAGAAGCATCGCGAGGGTGCTGTAGGCGTAGGAGCTGACCGCGGCGAGCGACACGAGGAGGTCCATGTTCGGCTGCCGGGCGCGAAGGCTCACGTACGCGCCGCGAAGGATCGGGAAGCCGGTATACAAGAGCACGACCGAGGTGAACACCCAGATCTGCGCGAACAGATACTGACCGGAGAGGCCGCCGAGATCGACGAGGGGATCGTAGCCGAAGTAGGTCGGGTACAAAAAGAGGACGTACCACAGCATCGCCATCATCCCGAAGAGCCCGCCCCCGACGAGGAACCGGACGACGTCGACGGCATCGTCCTCGGTCGACGACCGGTCCCGGCGATCGGTGGCCTCGTAGCCCGCGGTCGAGAGGACGTCCGTCAGGGCCGCGTCGTCGATCCGGTCCGGGTCGTGGTCGACGCGAACCGTGTCGGTCGCGTAGCTCGCGGTCGCTGCCTCGACGCCGTCGGCCCGTGCGGCGGTCACCTCGAGGAAGCGCTCGCAGGTCGCACAGTGCATCCCGTCGACGTGGAGGTACGTCGTCTTGAGGTCGTCCGCGGCTGCCGCCGTATCGGTGGCAACGGCTTCGGCACTGGCCGGATCGGCGACGGCAGCCTCGGTACTGGCCGGATCGGCGGTCGCTGAGCCGGCCTGGGTGCCGACCGCGGCGTCGACGTCCTCGGCGGCCGCCTCGAGGCCCGCCATCCCGCCGAGCGACCGGGAGACCTCGAGACAGCCCCGACAGCAGAACTCGCCCTCGACGTCAGGGTCGGTGACCGGGTCCGCGGGCGTGGGGAGATCACAGAGGGTACACGTGGCCATCTCGGAGCGAGGCTCTCCCTGGGCTATGCGGCCGACGTCTCGGCCTCGGCATCGTGGTGTGCCGACCCGGTTTCGCCGCCGGTCGCCCGAACGAGGCTTCCGACGATGATGAGCACGTTGACGACCGCGAGGGCGACGACCGGCTCGCCGCGGGAGAGGGCAAAGACGATCGCCGTCGGCGTCGCGAGGAGGCCGAGGAGCACGATCCGTTGCGGCGGAAGGTCCATACATCGAACGTGTAGGGCCGAGAATAAATAGACGTGGGGCGATCCCAGGCCGCGGGACCACCCTACGGATATAAGTGGCATAGTTCGGTAACTTTTGCCTATGGGTACGACAGACGGCGAGCAAACGGCGGCGGGGCTGATCGAGGACCCGAAGTCGTTCGACCCGAAGGGAACCCTCGCGTTGATCTTGGTGTACTTCTGCATCCTGGTGACGATGTGGGTGTACATCTATTTCGTGGAGTTCCTCGGGAACGACCTGATCGTGGTGGGGTGACCGATGCACGTTCACAGCTACGAGAAGATCTGGCTGGCGCTGGGACTGGGACTGATCCTGCTGCTGATCGGCTCGGTCACCTACGGCGCGGTCGGCCCCGGCGTCTCGATGGTCGCCGCCGACCAGCCGACGGTCGATCCGACGGCGCTCGACGAGGACGACCGCTTCGCCGAGCCGCGCGTCGAACAGGTGGGCGAGAACGAGTACGAGGCGTACGTCGTCGCCTACCAGTTCGGCTTCGAGCCCGATCCGATCGTGATACCGGCGAACAGCACGGTGACGTTTATGGTGACCTCCCGGGACGTGACCCACGGCTTCGAGGTGGTGGGAACGAACGCCAACACGATGGTGATCCCCGGCGAGGTTTCGACGCTGACCGTCGAGACCGGGGGACCGACCGAGTACGGGGTCATCTGTAACGAGTACTGCGGGGCCGCCCACCACGGGATGGAGGCCACGGTCGAGGTCGTTCCGCAGGACGAGTTCGAGTCGTCGACCGGTGGCTCGACCGATTCCGGGGGATCGACCGACGGCGACGGAAGCGGAGGTGACCAATGACCGCGACCGCGGACGCACCGGCGACCACGTCGCCCGACGCGACCAATGAACCAGTGACGAACGAGGACGACCCGGACGGGGACGGGGATGGAGCCGCGACCCCGGAGGGAACCTTCTACGACCGGTTCCCCGCGGAGGCGCGGATCGTCCGGGCCACCTTCCTCGGGGCGTTCCTGGCGTTCGCGATCGGGACGACGTTCGGGATCATTCAGACGCTCCATCGGACCGGGATCGCCCGGCCGTTCAGCTCGGTCGACTACTACACGTTCCTCACGGCACACGGCGTGTTCCTGGTGTTGAGCTTCACCATCTTCTTCCTGGTCGGCGTGTTCACCTGGGCGCTCGTGCGGAGCCTGGACCGCCCGCTCGTGAACACGCGATTCTCCTGGGCGTGGTACGGACTGATGGCGGTCGGGATGACGCTGACGGGGATCACGATCCTCGCCGGGTTCACGAGCGCCGTGGACCTGAGCGCGGACGTGCTCTTCACCTTCTACGCGCCGCTGCAGGCGCACCCGCTGTTCTACGGCGGACTGGCGGTATTCCTCGTCGGCACCTGGCTGGCGGGGCTCGACTGGTGGCGGACGTACCTCGCCTGGCGCCGCGAGAACCCGGACGAGCGGATCCCGCTGCAGACCTTCATGGTCTTGACCACGACGATCATGTGGTACGTGGCGACGTCGGCGCTGGCGATCTCGGTGCTGTTCTTCCTACTGCCGTGGTCGCTGGGGCTGATCGAGACGGTCAACCCGACGCTGACGCGGACGCTGTTCTGGTTCTTCGGCCACCCGGTCGTCTACTTCTGGCTGATGCCGGCGTACCTCCTGTGGTACACCGTCCTACCGTCGATCGCCGGCGGCCGGCTGTTCAGCGACCCCCTCGCACGGGTGGTCTTCGTGCTGTTCCTGCTGCTGTCCACCCCGGTCGGGATCCACCACCAGTACCTCGACCCGGGCATCGCGGAGGGCTTCAAATTCGTCTCGATGACGAACACGATGTTCCTCCTGCTTCCGAGCCTGCTGACGGCCTTTACCGTCGTCGCGAGCGTGGAATACGGTGCCCGCGTTCGCGGCGGAACCGGCCTCTTCGGCTGGCTGCGCACGCTGCCGTGGCGTGACCCGGCGTTCACCGGAATGATGCTCGCCGGGCTGATGTTCGCGGCCGGCGGCTACTCGGGGATGGTCAACGCGGGAATGAACATCAACTACCTCATTCACAACACCATCTGGGTTCCCGGCCACTTCCACCTCACCGTGGGGACCGCCGTCGCGTTGACGTTCATGGCGGCGACCTACTGGCTGTGGCCCCAGATCACCAACAAGCCGATCTACAGCAAACAGATCGGACTGGCGCAGGTCGTCCTCTGGTTCGCGGGGATGGCGCTGATGTCCAACGCGATGCACGCGCAGGGACTGCTCGGCGCCCCACGCCGGACGGCTGAGCCCGAGTACGCCGGCTTCGAGTACGGAACCGCCTTCGGCGGCTTCCAGGAGCTGAACGTCCAGATCGCCATCGGCGGGACGATCCTCTTCGCCTCCGCCGTGTTGTTCCTCAGCAACGTCGTCCTGACGATGGGGAACAGCCGGACCGACGGGCTCGCAGAGACGATCTCCGAGCCGATCTCCGGGCCGGAGGACGCGCCGCTCGTCCTCGACAACATCCGCCTGTGGGGTGGGATCGCGGTCCTGCTGGTACTCCTCGCGTACGCGCTGCCGATCGTCGCGATCATCCAGCGTGGCGGCCTGTTCGGACCCGGCGGCGAAGCGTTCCCGATGGTCCTCGACGCGCTCTCGATCCTCGTGGACCAAACCCCGGACGCCATCGCGCTCCTCGCTGACCGGACGGTCGACGCACTCGGCGGCGGCCGGCTTGGGGGGTGGCCGTGATGGTCGATCTGTCGGTCACCCGCGGCGGCCTCCTGGTCGCGCTCGCGGTGCTCGGAGTCGGGCTCTACGAGTTCCGCACGCTGCTTGAGTTCCTCGGAATGAGCGTGCCGATCATCCCGTACCTGGTCGCCGTCGTCCTGCTCGTGTTCGGGATCTACGGCTACGTCTCCTTCTTCGACAAGTGGGGCACGGGGACGGAGATCGTCGAGGCCGACTCGGAGTAGCGGGACGGGACAGCCAAGACGTCGCCGGTCCGGGTCCCGCTTGTTCCGTTTCACGAACCGTTCGTACCGATCGGTGTTCCAACGTCGTGAGAATCGGCGTCGTTGGTTTAAGAGTAGGATGTGTATGTCTACGTGTATGTCACAGAATCGATCGGTCTCACGGCTCGACGGAGCGATCAAGCTCATCGGTGCGGTCCTGCTCGGAGTCGCCGTGGTCCTCGGCGGCGCGGTGGCCGCGATCACGGTCGCCGGAATGGGTGTCATTTCGGTCTCCCCGGTGGGGATCGGGACGGTTATGTTCGGCGCGATCGCGGTCGCGTTGTTCCTGCTGGCGGGCCGGAACGTCGGCCGGGACCGGAACCGGCGAAACGGTCGATCGTCGACGGACCGAACCGCGTGAATCGCCCTGACCTGCATCGCCGGTGAACCGCCTCGGGGTCAAGCCCCGAGGCACTCGCCTTGTTCCCCCTGTAGAGACGGACGATCCAGCCGGACCGCATAGACCTTTGTAGGACCCGCTCGAACCCGCGGGCGTGTACACCGACGTACTTCTCGCGACCGACGGCAGCCGGACCGCCAGGGAGGCGACCGACCACGCGATCGCCCTCGCGGCCGCTCACGACGCGACGCTACACGCCGTCTACGTCGTCGAGACGCGGACCGCCTACGACAACGCGATCGTCGACCCGGAAACGGTCCGCGAGAACCTCCGGCAGGAGGGTGAGGCGGCCACCGAGGCGGTCAGATCGGCCGCCGGCCCGGACCCGGAGGTCGTCACCGAGATCCGGACGGGCGTCCCCCACGAGGAACTACTCGCGTACGTTCGGGAGGCGGAGATCGACCTCGTCGTGATGGGGTCGACGGGACGATCCACGATGAAGACCGTGTTGCTCGGCAGCACCGCCGCGGCGGTCGTCGAGGAGGCCGACGTTCCGGTCGTCCTCGTCGGCGCCGCGGAATCGGATGATGCCGAACCGATCGGTACGGACGAGTGATCGACCGGCGTTGCGGGCTACCGGATTCGTCCCACGGTCACCCGATCGTCAGGACGCGGTCGGACTCGGTGACGATTTCGAGCAGGTCCTGCATCGTCGACATCGGGCAGTAGTCGCTTCCCTCCTCGTTGCGAAGGTCCAGACAGGTTCCACAGGCCTCGAGGTCGCCACCAGCGTCGACGAACGCCGTCATCCGGTCGCGGACGTCGAAGGTGTCGTGGGTGATCTCCTCGCTCTCGACGCCGGCACCCAACAGGAAGACGGAGACGTCGTGGCCGTCCTCCACCGCCGTAATCCCGAGTCGAAAGGCGTTCCACACGCGTTCGGGGTCGTTCGTTTCGATCACGATGCCGAGTTGCTCGACGGCGGAGTCGTCGTCCTGCATAGTAATATTGTATAGTATCCCCAATCTTATAAACACGCCGATGAGCGCGGGACCCTCACGAAGGACGTGACTGGACGCTCGCGAAGGACGTGACTGGACGCTCGCGGAAGGTGTTCGGCGTGCGCGTCAGCGACGGACCGGCTGTTCGGTTCGGGCGGTCAACTCCTCGGGGTCGAGGCGGTAGAATTCGAAGTCGATCGTCTCCGGCGGGGCGCCGAAGATCTCGACGAAGGGAATGTGGACGCGCTCGAGGCCCTGCAACGCCTCCAGAGCGACGTCGTCGTCGGTCGTCGCCACGAGCCGACCCTCGGCGACGACGCTGTTCCAGCGGTCCTCGCGTTGCCCGTACGCAACGAACGAGACGGAACGGTCCGCCGGATCGCCCTTACGACTCTCGACGCCGGTGGCAAGCCGGAAGTAGAACGCCTCGTCGGCCGAATCGTAGCCGTAGGAGACGGGAATCGAGTGGGGCGGCGTCTCCGTGTCCGTGCTGAACGACAGCACGCCGGTGCCGCCGGCGCCGAGGAACTCGTCGCGCTCGTCGTCGCCGAGCTGGATGACGTCCGGAGCCATACCGGACCTACGGGCGGCACCGGGAAAACCGTTCCCCGGGTCGATCCGGATCCGGCGTTCCCGTCACAGTCCCCAGCCGACCGCGATCCCAACCGTGGTCACGACCGCCACGAGCAGTTGCAGCGGGCCGCCGACACGGAGGAAGTCGCTGAACCGGTAGCCGCCCGGCCCGTAGACCATCAGGTTCGTCTGATAGCCGACCGGGGTCATAAAGGACGTCGCTGACGCGAAGGTGACCGCGAGCAGGAAGGCGAACGGATTGGCGCCGAAGCCGATCGCCGCGTCGACGGCGACCGGGATCATCAACACGACGGTGGCCACCGGCGTGATGACGTTGGCGAGCAGCGCCGTCACGACGGTGAACAGGAACAGGACGCCGATGGGCGGAAGGACCCCAGCGGTCGCGACGAGCAGCTCCGAAAGCATCGCGGCGCCGCCGGTCCGGTCCATCGCCAGACCGAGAGGAATGACTCCCGCGAGCAGGAAGACCACGTTCCAGGAGACGGCGTCGTAGGCGTCCACAGGGCGTAGACAGCCGGTGACGACCATCGCGAAGACGCCGGCCAGCGCGGCGATCACGATCGGGAGTGCGCCGAGGGCCGCGACCCCGACGACGCCGACCATGATCGCCACCGCGACCGGTGCGGAGTCCGATATCGGCGCGATGTCGGCCGGGTCCGCGGACGCGAGCCGGTCAACGGCGGTCTCCTCGGCGACGAGGAGGTCGCCGGTATCGGTGAAATACCGGATCGAGGGCGGTGTCGTACGGACCAACAGCAGGTCGCCCGCCTGAAGCGGGAGGGTCGAAAGACCGGACCGGTGGAGTTCCCCCGCCCGTCGAACCGCGAGGACGGTCGTGCGGTGGTACTCGGAGAGCCCGGTTTCGGCGATCGTCTCCCCGACGTATCGGGACCCCTCCGGAACGATCGCCCTGGCCAGCGTCCCGTCCGTCTCGGCGGTCTCGAAGGTCTCCTCGGTGACGTCCTCACGCACCAGCTGTGCGAGATCGGCCGCCTCACGGAACCGGTTGATCGCCTGGAGCGTCCCGTGGACGACGAGGCGATCCCCATCACGGATCGGCTCCGTGGAGTCGGGACCCGAACGGGCCGACCCGTTCCGCCGGAGCTGCAGGATCCGGACGTCCGGAACGTCGGCATCGAGCGCGTCGATCGATCGCCCGATGACGGGCGAGTCGGACCGAACGCGCATCATCGCGAGGTGGTCCTCGAGATCGAACTCGTCGATCGGGTCGGCGTCGACCGGAACCCGTGCAGGGACCAGGCGTCGACCGACCGTCAGCAGGTAGACGGTCCCCACGCCGAGGACCACGACGCCGAGCCCCGTGAACTCGAACATCCCGATCCCGTCGCGGCCGTCGATCAGGATCCGGGCGAAATCGCTCGCAAGGATGTTCGTCGAGGTGCCGATGACCGTGAGGGTACCGCCGAGGATCGCCGCGTACGAGAGCGGCAACAGCAGCTTCGAGGGGCTGATTCGCGTCTCCGCGGCCAGGTCGGTGATCATCGGCACGAAGACCGCGACGACCGGCGTGTTGTTGATGAATCCCGCCAGCGGGCCGGCCGTACAGACGGTCGCCACGAGCGCCCGGAACTCGCTGCCCGCGGTGAGGTCGGCGAGATGAACGCCGAGGCGGCGGACCAGACCGGTCGCCTGGATCCCGGCGCTCAACATGTACATCGCGATGATGGTGACCGTTGCCGGGTTGGCGAACCCCGAGATCGCACCGCGGGCGTCCACTCCCGTCCACGGTTCCAACAGGACGAGCGCGGCGATGATGCCGATCGCCGTGACGTCGTTGGGGATCGCCTCGGTGACGAAGAGCACGAGCGCCGTGAGGATGAGCCCGAACACGACCGTCGCACCGGAGACCTCGACGATCGCCGCCGCGTCCAGCGCTGCAGGGGGCAGCTCCAGTCCGTTCGGGACCGCCGACACGGCCATCGCTGCCTCGAGGGCATCGTGCGCATCGTATGCATCGTGCACATTGAGCACAGCAAGCGCATCGGGCACGTCGAGGACCGAGTCGGACACCATATCTCACCGTGGGTGGTCCGCGACTTGATTGTTCGTACACCGACGGCGGCGTCGATCGATTCCGAACCGTGTCGACAGCCGGATCGCCACGACGAGAACCGGCTACTCCCGGATCGCTACGACGAGAACCGGCTACTCCCGGATCGCGACCACGAGGAAGGTCTCCGGTCGCTCCTCGGCACGAACCACCTCGAAGCCCCCCGCCTCGAGCGCGTCGGTGGCATCGGCCGCGTCGTATCGCTCCTCGACCGGCGGGCCCACCTCGCGCATCCCGTCGGCCGACCAGTCGGCGATGACGAGTCGGCCGCCGGAGGCGATCGTCCGGGCGAGCGTCGCGATCGACTCCTCGGTCGCGAACTCGTGGTAGGTCATCGTCGAGAACGCGCCGTCGAGGGCGTCCGTCTCGAACGGGAGGTCGGCGACGTCGCTCGTCACGAACGCCACGTTGTCAGGCGCACCCTTCTCGCGGTAGTAGTCGTGCATCTCCGGTTGGACGTCGACCGCGTGGACGGTGTCGACGTACGGAGCGACGTCGTCCGTGTAAAAGCCGGTCCCGCTGCCCAGGTCGGCGAGAACGTCGTCCGGAGCCGGATCGATCGCCGCGATCAGCTCATCACGGGACAGATACCGGTAGCGTTGCTCGGCCTCCTCGAGTTTGGACGCACGGTCAGCGTCGAAGGTATGAAACCCCATACCCCGGATTTGCGGCGCATCGGTAAAACCGGTCGGGTCGATCGCCGCCCGGTAAACGGCCTTCAGTCAGATCGCCGCCCGTCAGATCGCCGCCAGAGCGATCCCGTACCCGAGCAGGAACGCGACCGCGAACGAGGCGATCCACGCGAGGATCGTGAGGCCGATCTTTCGCGAGTCGATCGCGTGCGCCGGCCGCGGGCGCGAACGGGGTCGCGCCGCTCGACCCGGCACCGATGACCCACGCCATGAACAGGCTGGCGATGGCTGCGGCCACGAAGAGGAGTATCGTCGTTGGATCTATGTCCGAAAAGCGCCTGCGGGCTACCGTGCCGATGCGTCGCCGGATGACGGGCGGCTTCGCCACCAGCCCTGGAGGTACGCGCCGAGGAACATCCCGGCGATCGCCCAGAGGATGGTCACGTTGCCGATCCCGAGGCTGGCGTAGGCGGCGCCCGGACAGATCCCGGACAATCCCCAGCCGACGCCGAAGATGGCGCCGCCGACGAGGACGTTCCGGTCGAACGACTTCAGGCGGCGCTCGAAGGGATCGCCGGTCAGCGGCGCCGCATCGGCGATCCGCGGCAGCACCGCGAAGGCGATCCCGGTGACGATCGCCGCGCCGAACATCACGAACGGGAGGCCGAAGTCCTCGAACTGCAGGAACGCGAGCACGACCTCCGGGCGCGCCATCTGGCTGAAGCCGAGCCCGAACCCGAAGACCACTCCGCCGAGGAGGATCAGCGGGAGGAACGCGGGATGGCGGTCCCGGTCCGTCACGGTGACACCCCCAGTGCCGCGACGACCTGCGCGGTGACGATGGCGACGAGCAGGAAGGTCATCACGCCCGCGATCGAGGTCTTCGAGGCCGATCCGACCCCACAGACGCCGTGACCGGAGGTACACCCCTTCCCGACCCGGGTGCCGATCCCGACGAGGATCCCGCCGAGGAACAGCCGCCACGGCTGGACCTCGGTGAGCCAGAGCGTCACGCCGCCGAGCTCGTAGAGCTGGCCCGTCGATCCGGACTGGTACAGCGAGGTGGTGACCAGTCCGGACTGGACCGTCGCCGCAAAGAGCGCGGCCCCGAGGACAATGCCGAACGTGAACACGAGCCGCCAACCCCGCGAGGCGACGTACCGCTGGAACCGCGACTGGTCGGAGACGTACGAGAGCGTCGACTCGAGGAACGTGCTCGCGCCCGCCGCGATCCCCGTGCCGACGTAGATCACGGTCGCGCCGAGCCCGACCAGCAGCCCCCCGACGACGTATCGGCTGAGCCCGTTCGGGAACGGATCGGCGAACACCTGAAGCAGCGCCGGATCGATGGTCATCGACGCGATGGGCATCGGCGCTTAGTCACCCGCCAGCGATTCCTGGCTGGCCGCACAGTTGTTGGGGCCGAGTTCGAGGGTGAACGCTTCCTCGTCGTCAACGACCTCCTGGCCGAGGTTCGTTGCGATGATCGACTCGTAGTTGGCGGGACGCGGCGGCATGTCCGAGAGGACCAGCTCGACGAACGCGTCCTCGTCCATCGAGAGCGCGTCCATCCGCCGCTTCAGATCGCCGATCGAAGCGGTGTAGGTGCCGTCGGCGGCCGATTCGGCCGCGTCGCTGAAGTGGGCGCCGCCGACGAGCGTGTCGTCCGGCAGCGTGAGCACGCGGTCCTGCAGCGACTCGTAGAGCATCCGGGCGGCGTCGGGGGCGCCCTCGTCGCCCTCCTCGAGGTCGGGGCGGGCGACGCTCTCGATGAAGAGCCCGTCACCGGTCGCGAGCAGGCCGTCATCGACGAGGTAGGCGGTCATCCCGGTCGTGTGACCGGGCGTGTGAACGGTCTCGATCGTGGCGTCGCCGACCGCGAAGTCGTCGCCGTCGGCTGCGGTGGTCAGATCGTCGGCGTAGGTGACGCCACGATCGACGGCCGGCCCCGGGATCACGCCCTCGACTCCGCGGTCGGCGAGCGCGCGAACGCCGGAGATGTGGTCGGCGTGAATGTGGGTATCGAGCGCGTAGACCAACTCGGCCCCGCGTTCCTCGGCATCGGCCAGGTAGCGGTCGGTGAACGCCCGCAGGGGGTCGATCACGGCCGCCTCTCCGCCGTCGACGAGGAGGTACCCCAGACAGCCCGAGGAGGGGCGCTGATACTGCAACAGCGTCCCGGCGCCGTCGTAGCCGGTCACCTCGACGGCCTCGTAGATCCGGGCCCAGCCGTTCATCCCGTCCACGACGTGGTTCACGTCGTAGCCGAGTTCGGCGAGCGTTCCGGCGACGTACTCGCTGGCGCCGCCCTTCGCACAGATGACCGAGACCTGGCGATCGGCCGGAATCCGATCGAGGACGTCATCGTCGACCTCGTCATCGAGGAACTCGAAGTACGGGACGTTGATCGACTCGACCGTCTCGCCGTCGACGTGCCACTCCTCGTACTCCGACTGCATCCGCGCATCGAGGAGCGTGACGTCCTCGCCGGCGTCGATCCGGTCCTTCAGCGTCTCTGGTTCGATCGACTCCACGTCCGCATCCGGTGTGGGGAAGTCTTCCGGGTTCATTGCGTGTACACCACCATACCGGTTGGCGGCATATAAGAGTTTGTATGGTAATTCATATATCACACAATATAGCTCGACCGCGGTGCCGGCCGGCCAGTGCGGCGGGACGGTCGGTAACGAGACGAGCGGCAACGGACGAACGGGGACGAGTGGCAGCAGGACGAACGAGGACGAGAAGGCCCGTGACGGGACGAGCGGCCACGGACTGACGCTGGCGGCGTTCGATCGGCCACGATCGGTTTCCAGAGAGGCGATCCGGCCGCCGAGATCGCTTCCACACACTCGCGTGCGTATCAATAAATGGATATATACGAGTGACGGCCGTAACCGGAGTACAGTCGTGTATAGAAAATACAAGAATCAACATTCTTATAACACCTCATCCGGTATTGTGTGATATCTCCAATACAACAACGGAGTGCATATCCAATGACCACAGCATACGACGTGACGGAGACGCTCGACGTGAAAGGCGCATCGTGTCCGATGCCAGTCATCAAGACGAAGGGAGCGATCGACGATCTCGACGTCGACGACGTCCTGGAGGTACTGGCCACCGACGCCGGCAGCATGAGCGACCTCGACGGCTGGGCGGCCGGAACCGACGGCGTCGAACTCCTCGAGCAGGTCGAGGAGGGCGACGTGTACAAACACTACGTGCGGAAGACGGCGTGATGAGCACGGATACCGAACCGGCGGCGGACGGATCGGCGGAGGCGGCCGACGACGCCGAGGCAGCGAACGCATCGGAGGCGGCCGCAGAGCAGCCGGCCGAGGCCGAGCTTCGCGACCGCATCGCGGAACTCGAGGACACGGTGGCGAGCCTCGAGGCCGACGCCGACGACGGCACGACCAAGCTGACGATCGTGGCGACCCAGGGGAGTTTCGACATGGCCTATCCCCCGCTCATCCTCGCGAGCACGGCGGCCGCCTTCGGCTGGGACGTCGTCGTGTTCCACACGTTCTGGGGGCTCGACATCCTCCACGAGGAGAAATCCGGCGATCTGCGGCTGTCCGCGGTCGGCAATCCGAACATGCCGATGCCGAACGCGCTCGCCGCGCTGCCCGGGATGGACCGGCTCGCCACGCGGATGATGGAACGGAAGATCGACGAGAACGGAACCGCGACGATCGACGAGCTCATCGAGCTCTCGCTGGATCAGGGCGTCGACCTCCAGGCGTGTCAGATGACGATCGACCTGATGGGCTACGACGAGGACGACTTCCACGACGGCGTCACCGTCGGCGTCGGCGCCGCGACGGCCCTGCAGCACATGGCCGAATCCGACGTTCAACTGCTCGTGTGAGCGGTCCGAACCGTTCGGGACTGGACTTTTAAACGACGTGGACGAACCACGGGACGATGGCACTTCTCGAGAACCTCGTCGTAGTGTTTCTCGCCGGCCTCGTGACGGCGCTTGCGACCGGCCTAGGCGCCCTTCCGTTCTTCGTCTTCGAGGAGATCAGCGATCGGTGGACGGTCGTGTTGTGGGGGATCGCCTCGGGGATCATGGTCTCAGCGTCGCTGTTCGGCCTCGTCGAGGAGGGCCTCGCCGAGGGAACTCCGACCGAGATCGCGATCGGGATGGCCGCCGGCGTCGCCCTCGTCGTGGTCGCCCACGAGGTGCTGCTCGACGTCGAGATCGATCCCCGCGAGTACGAGCAGGCCGACTTCACGAAGCTCGTGTTGATCCTCGGCGTGTTGACCGTCCACAGCTTTCCGGAGGGGATCGCCGTCGGCGTCTCCTTCGCGGATCTCGGACTCGAGGGGGGATACCAGATCCTCGGGCTGACGGTCCCGCTGCTTGCGGTCTTTATGACCGTCGCGATCTCCATCCACAACGTCCCCGAGGGGACGGCGATCGCGATCCCGTTGCGGGCGATGGGCGTCTCGAAGCCACGGATGGTCTGGTGGGCGGTCTTCTCGAGTCTCCCGCAGCCGATCGGCGCCGTGATCGCCTTCGCGTTCGTTCGAACCGCCCGCGAGTTCCTCCCGTACGGATTCGGGTTCGCGGCGGGCGCGATGATCTATCTGGTCCTCTCGGAGTTCATCCCGGAGGCGCTGTCGATCGGCGAGTCGCTGCCGAACGGAGGGAAACGCGAACTCGTGACGGGAGTGCTCCTCGGCGTCGCCGTGATGCTCCCGCTGTCGATCATCTAGGCGGTCGGTCGTCGATCATCGATCGTCGATCACCGACCATCCATCGTCGATCACCGGTCGTCACACGACGTCGTCCGGGTCGTGATCCGCGGTCATCCGGGACGCTTCCGTCGCATACCGGTCCCGACGATCGGGGTCCTCGACGGCGCCGAGGTTCCCGGGCTCGACCTCGATCGCGGCGGTCGTGTCGCGCACGTCGGTGAAACTCGTCAGCGCGCGTTCCTTGCGGAAGTACCGCGCCCCGTCGGGGGTCGCGTACACGAGGATGACCATGTTCTGCTCGTCGTCCGAGTAGGTCCGCTCCACGAGCCAGACGCGAACCGTGCCGGGCTCGCCATCGGCGTCGCCGTCGGCGTGAGAGTCGGGAGCGCCATCGGAGTCTCCATCGCCATCGGCGTCGGGATCACCCATCGGTCACCACTCCGCGGAGAGGGCGTCGATCAGTCGGTCGACCTCGCGTTCGGTATTGACCGCGTGCACGGAGGCCCGGACCGCTTCCGGGAACGGGAGATCCCGGAGGCGGATCCCCTCGTCCGCGAGCCGGTCGACCGTCGTGGCCGGGTCGTCGACGTCGATCGTCACGAGGCCGGATTCGGGCTCGGCCGGACTCAGGAGACGGTCCTCGGGGACTCCCTCGGCAAGCCGCCCGGCAAGTTCGTGGATCCGGCCCTGGATCCGGTCGACGCCGACCGACTCGATCGTCGTGATCGCCTCCCCGAGCGCGACGTGTGGGGCCGGGTTCGCGGTCCCGACCTCGAAACGGCGGGCCCCGGCCGCGAGCTCGTAGGGGTCCGCGGTCGGCGTCTCGACGCTGCGGTAGCCCAGCGATCGGGGATGGAGATCGTCGACGACGTCCCCGTCGACGTGGAGGAAGCCGCCGCCCCAGAGGCCCAGCAGCCACTTGTGGCCGGCGGCGGCGACGGCGTCGGCACCCCAGTCGGTGACGTCCATCGGGGCCTGGCCGGGGACCTGAACCGCGTCGACGAGGGTGAACGCCCCGGCCTCGCGGGCGACGTCGACCAGCTCCGCGACGGGGAGCCAGGTGCCGTGAGTCCAGGTGAGCGCCGAGACACAGACGAGCCGCGCGTCCGCGACGGCCTCGGCGAAGGCGTCGCGGTCGATCCGGCCGCCGCTCGTCGGGACGACGCGAACCTCGATCCCCTCCCGTTTGAGCCGGTCCCACGGGAGGATCCCGGCCGGATGTTCGAGGTCGGTTCGGACGACCACGTCGCCGGGCTCCCAGTCGATCGCGTTCGCGATCGCGTTGATCCCCGCGGTCGTGCTCTCGGTGAGGGCGATCTCCTCGGGGGCCGCGCCGACGAAGGACGCGACCGTCTCCCGGACGTCGTCGATCGCCTCCGCGGCGGTCTGGTAGGGGTTCTCCCGGACCGGCGCGTCGTACTCGAAGGACTCAAGGAACGAGTCGGCGGCCTCGACGACGTATCGCGGGCTCGGCCCGTGTGCCCCGTAGTTGAAGTAGTCGACGTCCGCAAGCGCCGGTACGTCCGCCCGAAGCTCACGCGGGGTCATCGCCACACCGTCCGGATACGGGGCGTCGTCCTCCCGATCGGCGGTGCCGCCGTCGACGGGACGTCACTCGATCCGACGCGGGTCTCCGTGATCGTCGTCGCATTCATCACGTGCGAGTTCGGCCGGAGGACACATTAATCTTGTGAGCATTGTACAATATTTATATATGGATGTATCCAACGGGACGTGATCGGGGACGGCCACCCGATCGACTGCACCCACGCCACCGTATCACCTAGCTCTCGGCGGGGACGGTCGCGTCGGTCGATTCGTACTTGGTCTCGAACTCCTGGATGAGCTGCCCCATCTTGGCGTACCAGTCGTTGAGCAACCGCTGCATATCGTCGGCGATCTTCGAGGGATCGGTCGGCGAGTAGACGTGATAGTAACCGCCCTGGTCGTAGTTGACCTGGTCCTTCCGGATGAATCCCGTCTGGAGGAGCCGCTGGACGGCGCGGTAGGCGGTCGATCGTTCCCGATCGACGACCTCGGCGATCTCGTCGACCGTCAGGGGCTCCTCGGCGCGCACGAGCGCCTGAAAGCAGTCCCTATCAAGCTGTTTGAGGCCGTGGAAACACTCGAGCAGGCCCTCACACTCCATATCCTGCTGGAGTTGTTCCGACATCGAGTCTGGCATCGTTACTCGAGTGTTGTCGTCGAGTGCTTAAAAGGCTTGTGTAGATCGTGCAAGGCTACCTCGACCCGGGTCCACCGATTCGCCGACTCACCACGGTGCAGCAGTGAGTTCTCAGCGCGCTCCGGAGTCCCACGTACGAACCCTCACATCACACAGACTCGTCGTGCATCGCCCCCGAATCGTCTCGGATCGTGTCGGCGTCGATCGACCGAATCGGTGACGTTCGGATCAACGAGCGGCGGTAGCTACGGTATCGTGTGCCACAGATCTGACGTACTTATATTGTGTTATACTCCCAAAACTCTTAACTACCGTCGACGCCTAACGAACGATGATGGCAACCAATTCATCGGTCGATGCGAACGGGATGAACCGCGACGAGCCGGTCCACGTGAACGGGCAGGACGCGCTCGACGGGATCGTCGCCGACGGCGGCGTCGTCCTTGTCGACTTTCACGCCGAGTGGTGTGGCCCCTGTAAGATGCTCGAACCGGTCGTCGAGACGCTCGCGGCCGAAACCGACGCCACGGTCGCGAAGGTCGACGTCGACGAGAACCAGGCGCTCGCGAGCGCCTACGGCGTTCGCGGCGTCCCGACGCTCGTCCTGTTCGCCGACGGCGAGCAGGTCGAGGAGGTCGTCGGCGCCCAGCCCGAAGACCAGCTCCGGGCGCTGATCGACCGCCACACCGCCTAACCCGAGCCGAACCCGATCGCCACCGGACGCCCGCCGCGGGCGGCCCGACTCCCGCCGTTTTCGTTCCCTTCTCGCCGATCGGTTGCATCGCGTTCGCCCAGTCGTCGCTCCCGTGACCGATCACCGCCGTCCGCCCGAAAGCGGACGCCAGCCGACGAGGTGATCCGTCAAAGAGATTCGTCAAAGGTGATCCGTCGACGATGACCACGCAGCCGTGATCCCGCGCCGATCGAACTCATAACCTATTCATAAGTTATCGATGGTGGTGGAGGAGTTACGGAGATATAGTATTGTACTATAGACCCACAACCGTTATATCCCCGTAAGCGGTACGATGAAGTGAGCAGAAATGTACGAACTACGAACGACCGTCCGGCGGTCGGATCGGCGAACGGAGGATCGACGACAATGGCGGGACTGACGGTTCCGAGCTGGGACCCGGTCGCGGCACGATTGATCGGGACGGTGCTGCTCGAAGCGATCGTGTTGTACGTCGGGTACGCGGGACTTGAACGGCTCGTGGGACCGGCGATCCTGAACGCGTTGGTTGGGGGTGACGGCGTTGGCAGCGAGTGAGATTCCGGCGACGGACGTCGGAAGTCTGATCGGTGGTGGCCTCGGCGATCTCCTCGGGAGCGTCGGCCTCATCGGGAGTAGCCTCGGCGGCGTCGACGAGTTCTCGGTGTTCGGGACGGGTCCGGAGATGGCGGCGCTGTTCGTCGGGTTCGGGCTCGTCGTCGGGATCCTCTTCGGATTCTTCGGAATGGGCGGGTCCTTCCTCGTGACGCCCGCGTTGTTGCTGTTCGGCTACCAGCCCAGCGTGGCGGTCGGCAGCGGGATGGCCTTCGTCTTCGGGACCGCGGTGATCGCCACCCTGAAACACCACGACCTCGGCCAGGTCGACTACAAGCTGGGCGGGTTGATGATCGTCGGCACGACGATCGGCATCGAGGTCGGTCGGATGACGGTCTTCTACCTGCAGGATCTCGGCCTCGCCGGCGGCGTGATCAACGTCATCTACGTCCTGCTGCTGGGCGGGATCGGCGCGATGGTGACCCGGGACGCACTCTCCGACGACGGGGACGCTGACGAGGAGGCCGACGAGAACTCGGGGGCGGGCGGCCACGGTCACGGCGGATCCGACGAGGACGCCGACCTCTCGAACCACACCCCGCCGGCGATCGCGAAACGGATCCAGGAGACGGTCCGGATCCCGCCGATGGTCACCCTCCGCGGCGACGTTCGCGTCTCCGTGTGGGTGATCACGGCCGTCGCCTTCGCGACCGGGCTCCTCTCGGGGCTGCTCGGCGTCGGCGGCGGGTTCATCCGGATGCCCGCGATGATCTACGCGATCGGCGCGCCCGTGCCGGTCGCGGTCGGTACCGACCTCTTCGAGATCGTCTTCTCGGGCGGGATCGGCAGCTACCTCTACGGACAAAGCGGCGGGGTCGATCTCGGGATCGTCGTGCCGCTGCTGTTCGGCAGCGCGCTCGGCGCCCGGATCGGCTCGGCGGCGACCGCGGTCGTCGATTCCGAGGGCATCACGGTGTACTTCGGCGGAATGCTGCTTGCCGGCTCGGTCGCGGTCGCGATCGGCGAACTCGGCGGGGTCCTGGGGATCGCCCTCCTCGAAACGGTCGGACTGGTGTTGGTGCTGGGCGCCGCCGTGGCCGTCGCCGGCGCGATCGTCGTGACGACGCTGCGGACGCTCCGAACCGGGTCCCGAACGACCTCGGTCGCGGAGTGAGGATTACCACCCCGACACGACCGACGCCGCGATCGACCAGGGAGCCGACGATCGACCGAGAAACGACGATCGACGGGGAACGCTTTTGGCCGCCGGTCGGGTTATCCACGGTATGAGCGAGGACCAGGATCCGGCGCCGGGATCGGTTGACGGCGGCGGCGCCGAAGCGAACGCGACCGGTGAACCGGTCTCGACCGAAGCGGGTGAATCGGAACCGGCCGAGGCGACGGACGAGCCGGACGAGAACGCAAACGAACCTGACGAAACCGACGTCCCCGCGGACGTCCGGAAGTACGAGCGGTTCACGAAGATGGACGGCGCACAGTACGAGCGCGTCAACGAGTTCCTCCGCGACCGGACCTACATCACCGCCCGCGAGTGGGCGATCGCGCGGCTATGTGCCGACTTCCGGACCGAAACGGGCGTCGAGATGACGAAGATCGGCGAGAACCTCCCCGAACTGGTCCCCTTCATGACCGACACCTACACGCCCCAGGCGGTCAATCAGGCGCGCCACTCCTTCGAGGAGAAGGTGACGAAGGCGGGCGCGACGTTCCTCTACGGGGCAATGTGTGGCTTCTTCACCGCCGAGGACCTCGACGAGATGATGTACGAGGTGACCGAGATCGCCAAGTTCCTGATGGAGGTGGAGGGCGTCGATCTCGCCGTCGAGGACGAACTCGAGGCCGAAGAGCGGATCTCGAGCGTGATGCGGGAGGTCCGGGAGTCGAGCCAACGGATCCGCGGCGAGGAGGTACGGTGTCCGGAATGCGGCCACGTGCACGAGGCCAACGCGGAGGAGTGAAGAACCTGCCTGGTTACGTCGAGTGGCGAGGGGTCATAGAGATCGTACCACGGTGGTTTGTTTCAGGATCAGACAACTAAATCAGCCTTGAGACTCTGGTTGCGTATGTACCGGGCTGGTTTCCGAAGGGTGTAGCTTATAAAGACCCAGAAGCTGATCTCCGGCAACAATCACTCTTCTTGGATGGCGTTCCATTTCTCCACGCACTCGGTGCAGAGGTGGCCAGTAAACCCATCAATATCGTACCGTTGAGTCAGTGTATCTTCACCACACCGTTCACACATCATATTTCGTTTACCTCCTCAGCGATGAACGGCTCTAACACCCGGTCTGTGTCGTCCCTTCGACAAAGCACGGTCACGATGTCGTCTGCCTGGATTGTGGTGGTTCCGTCCGGCGTGATCACGCTGTCGCCCCGTTCGACCGCAATTACGAGTGTATCCTCGTCGAGAACCCCCTCTGCGACCGCTTCCTTTAGACTAAGCCCGACTATAGGAGCTTCACTCGAAATAGTCACATCCACAACTTCTGCACCTCCCGTGAGACTGATCACGTCTGTCGGATCGCTTGCGGGACTCTTCCGATCGGGACCGAATGGAGCGTAGGGGACATGCCTTTCAGCCTCTAAGAGCGTTTCATCTTCGACTTCGATACCGAGTCCCGACAGTGCACGCGCAACGCGCCGGAGACTTTCCGTGTCTTCGCCGACAGCCAGGATATGGAGATTCTTACGGCCGGTCATTAGCTCCCGGACGTTGATCACACCTGGAATCGAATGGGCCTCCCGCGCAAGCGACTTGCGCTCCGAGATCGGTGCAGTACAGATGTAGAGGTTCGTCAACCGATCGTCGGCCCGTTCGAAGTCTATCTCGGTGGTGTACGAGCGGATAATCCCGTAGTCTTCGAGTTGGTTGATTCGGTTCCGGATCGTCCCCGACGAGACATTGGTTGCTTCGGCGATCGCCGGTGCTGTTGTGTCGTGTGCGTTGCGCATAAGTTCGTAGATGATACGCCGATCGATTTCATCCAATCGATAATCCATATCATAAAAACGACGGACTGATACTTTATACTACTGCTCAGATTCAGGTTTTAGGAATACATCACCGTAGAAAATATTTGAAACTTATTTGAATGGGTTTTATCTTACAGAATCATCAATCATATCCAGATATTTATATACGAGGCGACTGACACCGTTGTATGAACCGTTCGACCTTCGAATTTTCCAGCCACAGAGGGGTAAGGTATGAACATCCTTGAACACGTACTTCTCCCGGTAGCCCACAAGGAAGATGCTTTGGCCACAGCCAAGGAACTCGAACCATACGAGCCCGAACATGTGACAGTATTACACGTGGTGGAGAAAGGTGGCGGTGTTCCGGACAAGACTCCGGTCGAACAATCGGAAGAATTGGCAGCAGAATCCTATGCGGCTGTCCAGCGCGTCTTCCCCGGCGCAGATACTCATACCGCCTACTCCCGAGATATCGTTGGAGCCATCTTCGATGCTGCTGATGAAGTTGGAGCGAGCGCGATTGTCTATCGCTCCCGCGGTGGCAACCGGATCATGCAGTTTTTGTCCGGTGATCTTTCACTGAAACTCGTCACGAATACGGATCGGCCTGTAATTGCGCTCCCGCAAGACGGCCTCTCCGAATGAGCGACGAGGAACTCGCCAAAGACATCGGGCTAGTCTCGGCTATGACCATCGGTATCGGAACGATGATCGGGGCCGGCATCTTCGTGTTGCCCGGCGTCGCCGCAAATGCCGCCGGACCGATCGTTGTCGTCTCCTTCGTCGTTGGTGGCGTAATCGCAATGGTCAACGCGCTGTCGATCTCGGAACTCGGTACCGCGATGCCGAAAGCTGGCGGGGGCTACTACTACATCAACAAGTCGCTCGGACCGATGTTCGGCTCCATCGCTGGAATGGGTGATTGGATGGGGCTGGCGTTCGCGTCGGCGTTCTACTGTATCGGCTTCGGTCAGTATCTCGCCGTTTTCGTTGGCCTGCCAACGATCGCGTTTCTCAACCCAATTCAACTCGGCGCACTGCTTGCTGGTCTCGTCTTCGTCGGCGTCAACTACATCGGAGCCAAGGAGACCGGTGGCATTCAGACAGTTATCGTCTTCATCTTACTCTCGATTCTTACCGCCTTCGCTATTGCAGGGTTTTCCTCGTTCGAGTACGCGACACTCGCCGGTGAAGGTGGTCTGACGCCGTTCGGTGCTGGCGCAATCTTACCGGGGACGGCGTTGGTCTTTGTCTCATTCCTCGGATATGCCAAGATCGCCACCGTCGCCGAGGAACTGAAAAATCCGGCGCGGAACCTTCCGATAGCGATTATCGGGAGCGTCGCGATCGTCACGGTCATTTACACGATCCTGGTGACGACGATGCTGGGCGTCGTCTCCTGGCCCGAACTCAGCCAAGATGCGCCGGTTGCGCAGGCTGCCGAGTTCGCGTTTCCCGCATCGATTGGGCCAATCGGTGGGGTGGCTGCGGCCGCCGCCGCGGTGATGACGCTTGGCGCGCTGTTGGCGACTGCGTCATCCGCGAACGCCTCGATTCTCGCCTCGGCACGAATCAACTTCGCTATGGGTCGTGACAAAATCGTCACGAACTGGCTCAACGAAATCCACCCCAACTACGCGACGCCTTATCGATCGATCCTCGTCACGGGCGGGTTGATCCTCGTCTTCATCGCGGTTCTGGGGCAAGACATTGAGGTGCTTGCGAAGGCAGCTAGCGTACTACATCTCATCGTGTACGCGTTGATGAACGCAGCACTGATCGTTTTCAGAGAGGCTGACACTCCGGAATACGATCCCGATTTTACGGTTCCACTCTACCCTATTACGCCGATACTCGGCGGGGTACTATCCCTCGGTCTCGTCGCGTTTATGGATGGGATCGAAATCGCGCTCTCGGCGGCGTTCGTGATCGCTGCTGTGATATGGTACTTCGTGTACGCTCGGTACAAAACAGAGCACCAAGGAGTGCTGTCGAATTACATCCGTGGTCGCGATGAAGAACTCCCTGACCAGCTCGTTGAGGCGGCTGACGCCGTCGCACCGACTGGAGAGGAGGGGCCGACGATTATGGTTGCCATAGCAAATCCACGGACTGAGAGTGCGCTCATAACGCTGGCGGGCGCGATTGCGAAGCACAAGGGTGGACGTGTGCTTGCGACACATATCGTCACCGTGCCCGACCAGACATCGCTTGCAACTGCTGGTGAGCACAAAGCAGAACTTGATGCATCATCCGAAAAGTTGCTTACAGAGGCTAAATCAGACGCTGAGGCCTTCGATGTCCCGATCGAAACGAGAACAATTCTTTCACACAGGGGCGTTGCGGAAGTGTTCGATGCTGCACGCTCAAACGATGCCGATACCGTGGTGATGGGCTACGGTGGCACACAATTCGCAGGCGGGCGTGCCGAAGGTACTCTCGAGGAACTAACACACGACCTTCCGTGTGACTTCCTCGTGCTGGACGGTCAATCGCTCGAACTTTCTGATGTGCTCGTGCCGACCGCCGGTGGTCCGTCCTCAGACCTCACTGCAGAGGTCGCCCATGCATTACAGGACACTGTCGATGTGGACGTTTCACTGCTACACATCGTGGAGTCCGGCAACGAAGATGCAGGACGGTCGTTCTTGAGTGAATGGGCGGAGGGCCATCAGTTAGAGAATGCAGAGTTACGAATTGAATCAGGTGATGTAGAGACAGTAATCGGGCAACTGGGGTCCGAGTATAGCTTGGTGATTGTCGGAGCGACAGAGCGGGGCTTACTGTCTCGGATTATTCGTGGCTCGCTGGCATTCGATACGATCGAGCGGCTTGAGACACCAGTGTTGTTAACCGAACGCCCCTCGTCCAGATCGCTCCGGGGACGAATTTTTGGCCGACACTGAGGGCCTATAACGACACAGATGTTCCCTGTGTCTGATATGACCTCTCCGGAATTAACCCCTTTCAGTAACTGCGGATCGAGATGGTTGAATCGTTCTTACAGGACCGTCGGAACGGTCCTCAGACGTCGTCCTTCGGCTCACCCTCGAAGGTGTAGTCGGCGGAGTTGTCCCGCGGTTCGTACCCGAGCACCTCGCGGGCGCGATCGATCGAGTAGTACTTGCGGTCGTTGTCGGAGATCCCGTAGACGATCTCGAAGCCGTAGTCGGCGCGGAGACAGCGGTCGAACAGGTGCGCACAGTCACGGTGGGAGAGCCACATCGCCTGGCCGCGCTCGTACTCGCGAGGCGGGTGGTTCCGGGTCAGGTTCCCGATCCGGACGCAGACGACGTCGATCCCGTACTCGTCGTGGTAATACCGACCGAGCAGCTCGCCGGTCGCCTTCGAGACGCCGTAGAGGTTCGAGGGCCGGGGGAACTCCGTCCCGTCAAGGCGGTAGTCGTCGTCGGTCCGGTACATCCCGGGCGTCCGCTCGTCGGTCTCGTAGTGACCGACGGCGTGGTTCGAGGAGGCGTAGGCGATCCGATCGACGCCGGCGTCGACGGCGGCCTCGAAGACCGTCTGGGTCCCGTCGATGTTGTTCCGGAGCACGCTCTCCCAGGAGGCGTCAGTCCGGGGGTCGCCGGCGAGATGGACCACCGCCTCGACGTCCTCCATCGCCTCCCGGAGCGCGTCCATATCGGTGACGTCGGCGACGTACAGATCGGCATCGGCGACGCGGTCGGGTATCCGGTCGGCGGCGAGCGGTTCCCGGTCAAGCAGTCGCCAGTCGTGTTCGTCGCCGATCCCCCGGAGGATGGCCTGTCCGACCCGTCCTCCCGCACCCGTCAACAGGACTGGCTGTGCCATTCGGATGAGTGTGGGCGGGTGACGGGGAAATATCGTGCGGTTCGCCGGACGTCTACTCCAGTTTCTCGCGGGAGATCGTGACGCCGGTCGGCGCGAGGATGAGCTGGTCGTCGCCCTTCTGAACGATGTCGCCGTCGACCTCCTGGGCGACCTGGCGGAGCTCGTCGACGATGTGTTCGACGGTTCGGTCGGATGTCGAGTGGCGCGTGATGTCGGCGATGACGAGATCGCCGTCGTAGACCGCGTCCTTGATCGGGATGACGTCGCCCTGATCGGCGATCTCAGCGATGTGTACCTGTGTCCGTGCCTCGCCTCGTGCCTCGGCGAAGTCATCGAGATCGAGTTCGACGTAGTCCTCGACCGACCGGTTGCCCCCGCCGCCGAGGATCTTACTCATAATTCCCATACACCCTACTGCCGCCGAGAGAACATTAGTTCTTACGTCAGACACACCGGAATCGCTCGGAAAAACGAGAGGGTCGGATCGGCGTCGACCGTGTCGTGGTCGAGTGGGTCGCGGATCGCGTTCGACCCGGACTGATGAATCGCGCTGGACAGACCGTCGGTGGGGAATGGTGGCGTGTGCTCCGGACGCGGTTACATCATGCCGCCCATGCCGCCGCCCATGCCGCCCATACCGCCGGCGCCGCCGGGCGCGCCGCCCTCGTCGTCGCCGCCCGCGGTGGACAGGTCGCCCGCGGAGATGATGTCGTCGATCTTGAGAACGAGGTTGGCGGCCTCGGTGGCCGAGGAGAGCGCCTGCTCTTTGGCGTGAGCCGTCTCGACGACGCCGGCGTCGAAGGTGTCGACGACGTCGCCGGAGAAGGCGTCGAGCCCGGCGCGGGAGTCGCCCGCCTCGTGAGCCGCGCGGAGGTCGACGAGCAGGTCGATCGCGTCGAGTCCGGCGTTGGCCGCAAGCGTCCGGGGGACGATCTCGAGCGCGTCCGCGAACGCTTCGACGGCCAGCTGCTCGCGACCCTCGATGGAGTCGGCGTGGTCACGGAGCCGGCTGGCGAGTTCGACCTCGATGGCGCCGCCGCCCGCGATGGTGCGGCCGTCGGAGACCGTGGTCGAGACGACGTCGATCGCGTCGTTGATGCCGCGTTCGAGCTCGTCGACGACGTGCTCGGTCGAACCGCGCAGCAGGAGCGTGACGCCGTGGGAGTCCGCGCCCTCGACGTAGAAGAGGCCGTCAGCCGCATCGCGGGAGATGGTGCCGGTCGCGAGGTCGTCGGCTGACAGGTCGTCGATGTCGGTGACGATCGGCGCGCCGAGCACGTTCTTCAGGAACGCGAGGTCGGACTTCTTCACGCGACGGACGGCGAGGATGCCCTCCTTCGCGAGGTAGTGTTGGGCCATGTCGTCGATGCCCTTCTGGCAGAAGACGACGTCGGCGCCGGACTCCGCGATCCGGTCAACCTTCTCGCGCAGCTGCGTCTCCTCCTGGTCGAGGAACTGCTGGAGCTGGTCCGGACTCTCGATGGAGACGGACGTGTCGACGTCGGCGTCCTCGACCTCGATCGGGTCGTCGATCAGGAGGACGTTCGCGGACTCGAAGTCCGTCGGCATTCCGTCCTGGACGGGGTCCTTGTCGATGACCGCACCCGAGAGGAGCTCGGACTCGCTGGCCGGGCTACCGGTCTGGGTCTCGATCTTGAGGTTCTGCAGATCGACCACGTGGGAGCCGTCGTCGGCCTCGACGGTGATGGCCTGGACCGCGCGGACGACGAGGTCCGCGAGGACCTCCTTCTCGAGTTCGGCGCCCTTGCCGGTCATCGAGGTCTCGGCGACCGATTTGATGAGGTCGGTGTCGTCGGGGTCGACCGGCTCGGCGATCTCGTCGACCTGCTGGCGGGCGTACTCGCTGGCGATGTTGAAGCCCTTGATGACCGCCGTCGGGTGAATGTCCTGCTCAATGAGGTCCTCAGCGTTCTTGAGGAGCTCGCCCGCGATCGCGACGGCCGTCGTCGTGCCGTCGCCGGCCTCGTCCTCCTGTGTCTCGGCGACCTCGACGACCATCTCGGCCGTGGGGTTGTCGATGTCCATTTCGGTGAGGATGGTGACGCCGTCGTTCGTGATGGTGACGTCGCCCATCGAGTCGACGAGCATCTTGTCCATCCCTTTCGGTCCGAGCGTCGATCGGACCGCCTCGGCGACCGCGCGCGCCGCCGAAATGTTGTACTCCTGCGCGTCCTTGTCCTTGACGCGCTGGGCGTCCTCGCCCATAATGATCATCGGCTGGCCTTGCTGCATTCGCTGACTCATAGACAGCGAGTGATTGATTGTGATTCTATATAAAGGTGTCGTCACCGGCTCGACTCTCGTCCGACGGGTATCAGCCGAGGAGAGCGAAAACCGCCGGATGGCGATACGGCGTTCCGATCGTCTCCACGATCGAGATCGATCCGGATGGGACACCGAACGGGGACGATATCACTCGTTTAAATGTGGTAACTCGTCGCACGGGGCGGTCACCCCACGAAGCGAGGAATCGCCGTCGAGGACGGCACCGAAAGAAGAAGAACGTCGTCAACGCGATGGAGGTGGACCTGCGGCGAGCGTCCCTCCCGCGGCAGCGGCCGGCGGTCGGAGAGCGATCGGACGACGGTCGAACGACGATCGACGACGGTCGGAAAACGATCGGAAGACGGTCGGACGACGATCGGTGAACGGCCTACTCCGCCTCGTCCTCGACGAGGAGCTCGGAATCGATCGATTCCTCCTCCGGGTCCGGTGGCTCCTCCTCCGCGGTGAGTTCCTGCTCGGCGAGACGATTCTCGAGCTGGCGACGCTTGTTCTTCCCCTTCTTTTCGCGTCCGGATTTCGTGTCTGGCATCGTTGGTTGTGCTAACACCACACATACATAAGAACGTTTCCACGGATTGTGGACGATCGGCGGATTCACATCCACATAATCGGCCGAACGATGGCGGCAGCAGAGACCCATCGATCGCCGAGATCCAACGACCACCTTTTTAAAGCATCCAGCCGTCGATCCGTCCGTTGATGACCGATCCGAAGGACACGATCACGATCGAGAACGTCGTCGCCTCGACGGGGATCGGCCAGGAGCTCGACCTCGAGAGCGTCGCGATGGACCTTGAGGGCGCGGACTACGACCCCGAACAGTTCCCCGGGCTCGTTTACCGCACCCAGTCGCCGAAATCGGCGGCGCTCATCTTCCGGTCGGGAAAGATCGTCTGTACCGGCGCGAAGTCGACGGACGCGGTCCACGAGAGCCTCCACATCGTCTTCGACGAACTGCGCGCACTCGAGATTCCGGTCGAGGACGATCCCGAGATCACGGTTCAGAACATCGTCACCTCCGCGGACCTCGGCGACGACCTCAACCTGAACGCGATCGCGATCGGCCTCGGATTGGAACACATCGAGTACGAGCCCGAGCAGTTCCCCGGACTCGTCTACCGGCTGGATGACCCCGACGTCGTCGCGCTGCTGTTCGGCTCCGGCAAGCTCGTGATCACCGGCGGCAAGGAGCCGGCCGACGCCGAACGCGCCGTCGACGTCATCGTCGACCGGCTCGAGGAACTCGGACTGTTCGGCTGACTCGCGATGGCACTGATCTCGCTTCCGCTGCAGACCGGACCCAGTCCGATCGCCGTTCTCGGAACCCTCCTGCTCTTCTCGATGGGACTCGCGGTGACGGCTCACGTCGCAGCCCGGTACGTCGTCGGCGACGCCGACCCGAAACGCGCCCTCCTCGTGGGGCCGTGGCCCGCGATGG
The DNA here is from genome assembly GCF_029889855.1 of Halopenitus sp. POP-27. Classification (NCBI taxonomy): domain Archaea; kingdom Methanobacteriati; phylum Methanobacteriota; class Halobacteria; order Halobacteriales; family Haloferacaceae; genus Halopenitus; species Halopenitus sp. POP-27. The sequence goes on from NZ_JARANU010000001.1 coordinate 153,746, forward strand.
TGAGCGTCGTCGGCGGGACGATGACGCTCCCCGCCGCGGTCACCCTCCCCGTCGCGATCGCCCTCGATGCCGCCGCGATCCGGTGGGCCTACGGCGGGACACGGCGACGCACCGCGATCATCACGGTCGTCCACTTCACGGTGACCGCCCTCGTGACCCTGATCGTCCTCGTCGCCTCGATCATCTGGGCGAGCCGGCCGACGTGACCGGAGCGCTCGAATCCGGCTGACGCAACCGGCTCGTTCGAACCCGGCCGACGTGATCGACGTCGAGGTGGCTACCACGCCGACATTTTTACCCGTTGCCGCGTCATCGAACGATGAATGCCGCCCCGAACCCGAGTCGGCCGAATAGTTCCGGATCCGGTCCGGCGAGTCCTCTGGAACGATGCAGAGGCACGACCGCGCATGCCGGTCCGACTCACCCTCGCGGTCGCAGTGTTCCTCGTGGTCGCGATCGGCGTCAGTCTCGCGGCCGGTATCCTCCCGCTGCCGGTGCCCGGCGGATCCGCCGCGCTCGTCGGCGTCGGGGCGGCGAGCCTGGCCGTGACGGTCCTCGGCTGCGTCGTGGCCGCCCGGGTGGTCGACCGGCGCCCGCTCACCGATTACGGGCTCCGAATCGGCCGGGAGTGGTGGATCGACTGCGGGTTCGGGCTCGCGCTCGGTGCAGTCCTGCAGGCCGGGATCTTCCTCGCCGGCTGGGCCGCGGGCTGGTACGTCCCCCGCGGAACGCTCGTCTCGCGGTCGGGCGAGTCGTTCCTGCTCGGGATCGCGGGCGTGATCGCGTTCTTCCTGGCGGTCGGCGTCTACGAGGAGCTGCTGGTCCGCGGCTGGCTGCTCACGAACCTCGCGGAGGGATTCCGCCTCGTCGGGGACCGGACCGCCGCAGGGTTGGCGACGGTCCTGTCGGCGGGCGTCTTCGGCGTCCTCCACGCCACGAATCCGAACGCAACCACGCTCTCGACCACGATCATCGGCCTGGCGGGGGTGTTTCTCGCGCTCGGCTACCTCCTCACCGGGGAGCTCGCGATCCCGATCGGCGTCCACGTGACGTGGAACCTCACGCAGGGCGCGGTGTTCGGCTTCGGCGTCTCCGGCGTCTCCCTGCCGGTCACCGTGGTCGAGACCCAGGTCGTCGGACCGTCGGTCCTCACCGGCGGCCAGTTCGGGCCCGAAGGTGGCGTCCTCGGGCTGGCCGGCGTCATCCTCGGCTGTGTGGCGATCGCGTGGTGGGTCCGCCGGCGGACCGGACGTCTCCGGCTCCATCCGGCCGTGACCGCTCCCGAGCTACTGGACGGGGAGGGCGAGGGATCGGACGGTGAAGACGAGGGATCGGACGGTGAAAGCGAGGGATCCGACGACGGGAGCGACGTCGAGGCCGACTGATCGCCCCACCCCCACGCAGTTGCCCCCCATCCCGCTCACTCGACCAGTCGTTCGATCTCGGTGACGAGGATCCCGCTCGCCCCGACGTCCTTGAGGTCGGTGATGACCGAGAAGACGTCGCGTTCGTCGACGACCGCGTGGACCGCCACGGTCCCGTTCCCGTTCTCGTCGGCCTCGACGTCCATCACCGTCGGGCCGCCGAGCCCGGGAAGGACGTCCTTGACCGCCGGAAGCTGCGCTTTCGGGGCGTTCATCATCAGGTACCGTTTGTCCTCGGCGGCGAGAACGGACTCGACGGCGGTCACGACCTGTTGCACCTTCGCGTCGTCGACCACGTCCGGCCGGGCGAACAGGCGCACCGAGGAGTCGAGCACCTCGTCGATGACCGCGAGACGGTTCACCCGCAGCGTCGTGCCGGTCGAGGTGATGTCGACGATGGCGTCGGCCATGTCGACGTGGGGGGTGAGTTCGGTCGCGCCGGTGACGGTGACGATCTCGGCATCGACGCCGACCGACTCGAAGTACGACCGCGTGATCGTGGGGAACTCGGTCGCCACCGTCCGCCCCTCCAGGTCCGCGACCGACTCGATCCCGCCGTCCTCCGGCGCGGCGAGGACGAGCCGACAGGACCCGTACTCGAGGTCCAGCAGGTCGACGAGGGCGTTCTCCTCCACTGCGTCGTCGGCATCGGAGTCCCCCCCTCGGGCCGCGGCCGCGGTCTCGATCACGCCCCCGGATTCGGTGGCCTGATCGAGCCCGGTGATGCCGAGATCGGCGGCGCCGTCGCGGACGTATTCGGGGATGTCGGCGGCGCGCGCGTACAGGATCGAGACGTCGGGGTCGACGGTATCGGCGTACAGCTGCCGGTCCGCCGTCCGCTCGACGTGCAGTCCGGCGCGTTCGAGCAGCTCGATCGTCGGCTCGTGGAGACGGCCCTTGTTGGGGACGGCGATGCGCATACCCGACCAACGCGGGGCGGGTGGAAACCGTTTTCGTCCCGCGCGATCCCCGCGATCACGGTCCGTGTTCGATCCGCGGGCGTCTCACCGGCGTCCATCACACCGGCGTCAGTCTCACCGGCGTCCGTCGATCGCTTCATCGCCGCCGGCATCGGTGACGTCGATGACGTGGACGTCGGCCGGATCGAAACGGACCGACACCGCCCCCGAAAGCGGGTCACGCGTCCGGCCCACGAGCGACCGGGCGTTCCAGCGAAGGTGAACCCGCGTCGTCTCGCCGAGGAACTCGGCGCTCTCGACCGTGGCCTCCAGGGCGTTCGTGGCGGCGGGTGCTCGGCTCGCGTCCGGGTCTCGGTCGAACCGAAGGTTCTCCGGCCGCACGCAGACGGTGAGTCGGTCCCCAACGTGGACGGATCGTCCACCGTCGTCGGCGGGACGGTCCGGCAGGGCGACCCGGATCGGCGCGCCGTCGATCTCGAGCGTCGCGACCCGGTCGCCGTGATCGCCGCGGTCACCGTGATCGCTGCGATCGTCGCGGTCGCCGACCGTACCGTCGTCCGCCGCGTCGTCCGCCGCGGCGACGTCGCGAACGGTCCCCGACAGCACGTTGTTGTCGCCGATGAACTCGGCGACGAACCGAGTCGCCGGCTCCCGATAGACGCGTCTGGGTGTGGCGACCTGTTCGATACGCCCCCCGTTCATCACGGCGACGCGGTCGGAGACGGCGAGCGCCTCCTCCTGGTCGTGGGTGACGTAGACGGTGGTGATGTCCAGTTCGCGCTGGATCGACCGGACCTGCATCCGGAGGCGCTCGCGAAGCTTCGCGTCGAGCGCACTCATCGGTTCATCGAGCAACAGGACCTGCGGCCCCGGAGCGAGCGCCCGGGCGATCGCGACACGCTGGCGCTGCCCACCCGACAGTTCGTCCGGATCGCGGTCAGCCATCCCCGACAAGTCGACGAGATCGAGCAGCTCCTGGACGCGCTCCGTCCGGGAGACGTCCCCGGGTGGATCCGCGAACCGGAGCCCGTAGGCGACGTTCTCGCCGACGGTCATGTGCGGGAACAGCGCATAGTTCTGGAAGACGACGCCGACATCGCGTTCCTCGGGCGGGACGCCTGCGACGTCCCGGTCGCCGAACCGGAGCGTGCCCGAGGAGGGAGTCTCGAAGCCGCCGATCAGTCGGAGGGTGGTCGTCTTGCCGCAGCCCGAGGGACCCACGAGCGTGAAGAACTCGCCCTGCCGGACGCGCAGGGAGACCCCATCGACCGCGGTCGTGTCGCCGTACCGGCGCGTGACGTCGGCGAGCTCGAGGGCGATCGAGGGGTCCGCAGGGGGGCCGGGGTCAGATCCCACCGTGATCACCCCCGAGCCGGTCGATCACGACGAAGCTCGCCGTGGTGACGAACAGGAGGACGACGCCCATCGCGGTCGCGGGGCCGAGCCGGCGGCCGATGAACCGTTCGATCGCGATCGGCATCGTGTACTGGTCGGTCCCGGTCGCGAGCACGACGGTGGCCGAGAACTCGCCGGTCGAGATCGCGAACGCGAACGCCGCGCCGGCGACGACGCCGGGCCAGACGAGCGGGAGTTCGACGTCGAGAAGCGCCCGGAGGCGGGACGCCCCGAGCGCCCGAGCCGACTCGACAAGCGACCGGTCGAGCGACTCGAGCCCCGGCGCGACGGTCCGCACCACGAACGGGTAGCCGGCCACGGCGTGGGCGGCGACGATCGCGACCGCCCCGCCGACCGCGATCCGGGTCCCCGCGATCTCCACGCCGAAGACGAGCCCCCGGAGGAGACCGAGTCCGACGATGATCCCGGAGACGGCAAGCGGGGCCATCGCCACGGCGTCGACCAGCTTTCGACCGCGGTACTCCCGAGTCGTCAACACGGAGACGACCACGCCCATCGGGAGCGCGACCGCGAGCGCGGCGAGCCCGAACAGCAGCGAGTTCCGGACGGCGTCCCACGGCCGCACCTGAAACGCCGCCCCGGTTCGCTGTCGCTCCACCAGGAACCGGTAATGCTCGAGGGTGACGCCGGTGGGACCGGTCAGGCTGGCCCAGACCATACTCGCGATCGGCGCGAGAAACACGAGCGCGGCGACCAGGGCGTAGACGGCGAGGCCGGCGCGCGGCAGGAGCTCGCGCAGGGATCCGGCCCGAAGCCCCGACGGCGGGCGAAGCGATCGACGAGGAAGGGGGCGGGCCCCACGGGACCGGACCGTATGGGCGGCCTCGTACCGGAGGTAGCCGTACAGCAGCGTCAGCGAGATGGCCAGCTCAACGAGCGCGAGCGCGGCCGCCTCGGCGTACTCGAGGTCGCGAACGAGCCGATAGACGAACACCTCGACGGTCGCGAGTTCGAACCCGCCGAGCGCGAGCACGATCGGGAAGCTCCCGAAGGTGAACACGAACGAGAGCGCGGCGCCGAGGAGGACCGCCGGATAGACCTGTGGCGCGACCACGTCGACGAAGGCACGAAGCGGGCTCGCGCCGAGGCTGCGCGCGGTCTCGACCGCGCTCGCGTCGACCGACTCCCAGGCGGCGGTCGTCACGCGCGTGACGAGCGGCGCGTTGTAGAAGGCGTGAGCGATGACGATCGCCTCGAGCGTGTACAGGAGTTCGAGGCGGGGGAGCCCGACAGCCGTCAGGACGGCGTTGAGCGTGCCCGTCCGGCCGAACGTGGCGACGAAGCCCGCCGCGACCATGATCGACGGGAGCACGAACGGGAGGATCGTCACCGACCGCAACGTCCGGCGGCCGGGGAACTCGAACCGGGCCAGCAAGTAGGCGCCCGGAAGACCCAGCGCAACGCTTGCAAGCGTCGACAGCGCCGCCTGATAGGCGGTGAATCCCACGATCCCGAGCTGCCGGTCAGCGCTCAGGACGTCCCGGAGGACCGCTCCCGGTGACTCACCCGCCAGCAGCCTGGCGAGGTCGCCGAAATAGAACGGATCCTGGAGGATCCGCCGGAACGCCGCGAGCGTGGGCGTGCCGTCGACGACGACCGCCTCGATCAGGACGGTGGTGACGGGGTAGTAGAACACGACGGCGAGCACGAGGACCGTGGGGATCGCCAGCGCCGCGAGCGCGTGGCCCTCAAGACGTCGGCGGATCCGATCGCCGAGGGCGAGGAGGGATGCGGGGACGGTCACGGATCGACATCGACCTCCAGTCGACTCCGCCACCGGTCGCGAGATCGGCGACGTCGATCGCGGGACCGCTGATCGCCAGGATCGGCGTCGGAGCGACCCACATTGGAGCGACCCATACCGGAACGGCCCACATTGGAGCGACCCATACCGGAACGGCCCACATTGGAGCGACCCACATCGGAGCAACCAGGGTCGAGACGCCCGTCAGTCGTCACCGGCGAACTGGCGCTCCCAGTCGTCGATCCAGCCATCGAGCGAGCCTTGGAGGTCGGCATACGTGAAGGTGACCGGTTCGGGCGGCTCGTGGGCGAGGTCGGCGTAGTCGTCCGGGAGCTCCGCCGTCTCGGTCGCGGGGAACTGGACGTTCCGCTGAGCGATCTCCCCCTGGACGTCCGGGCGGAGCACGAACGACATAAACTCCCGAGCGAGATCGGGGTCGGCGGCGTCGGCGAAGGTCGCCATCCCCTCCGGGTTCGCGTAGCCCTGGTCGTTGAAAAACCGGATCTGATGCTCCTCGAGGTTCGCGTCGCTCTGGGCGGCGAACACCTGGTCCGTCGAGTAGGAGACGACCATCGGCGCCTCGCCGGCGGACCAGGCGTCGTAGGCGTCGCTCCAGGTCCCGAGCACGCGGACGTCGTTGGCCTGGAGGTCCGCCCAGTAGTCGAGGTAGTCGTAGTCGCCGCCGACGCCGAACTCGTGGATCGTGTGCAGCAGAAACGCGCGTCCGGTGTCGCTGCCAGGGGTTTGGGCGATCAGGTCCCCGCGGTGGTCCTCCTCGAGCAGTCCCTCGAAGGTCTCGGGCGCCTCCGTCGCGGTGCCGTCGTACACGAGGCTGATGTAGCCGGTGTCGTAGGGGACCGCCCGGTCGTTGGGATCGAAATCGAGGCCGGATTTGACGTCGTCGCGTCCCTCGACATCGCCGGCCTCGGCGAACAGGTCGCCATCGACGTTCTCGTCGATCTGGACCATATCGTCCGGGTTGAGACCGAGGTAGAGGTCCGCCTCGACGTCGACGCCCGCGTTGTGGCGCTCGATGTAGTAGTTGAGGCCGTTCGGCGGGGTCTGCCAGACGAGTTCCGCGCCCGTCTCTGCCTCGAAGGCGTCCTTGAGCCACGCGCCCGGGCTCGTCGACGGCGCGTCGATGAACGCGCCGTAGGTCCCGACGACGAGGGTCCGATCGCCGTCGCCGGTGGTCGTCCCGTTTTCGCCGCCGCTCTCCTCGGTGGGCCCCTCAAAGGAGGCACAGCCCGCGATCCCAACGGCGGCGGCCGTCCCAGCGGCCGATAGGAACGATCGCCGGTCAACGTTATCGTCCGTCATTACCGGGTTGTTTCTCCGAGTGGTATTTAAACGCCGTGCTTCAACGGGTGCGTTCGGAGCCGAACGGTCCCGCCGATGACCGGTACCGATATGTTGATCACGTGCCAATAACGGGGCGGTGACGGCGAGTCGACGATCGAGGTCGAGGCCGGCCACGAAGCGACCCAGTACACCTACCGAGGGTCGTTCCCGCTGACGGCACCGGTCGACGTCGGCGGCGGGATGACCCGGACCGTCCCCGGATCGGTGGAGATGGAGGATCGCGTCGCCGTCTGGCACGATGGGACCGACGTCCTGCTGGCTGGTGGGGCGTACCCGGTGGAGCGGATCACGGCCGCGATCGACGAGGCGTTACCGGCGGGTGCGCCCGACGCCGACACGCTCGTCGAGGACGAGACGCTGGCGGCCGACCCGACCGCCTTCGAGGAGGACGTCGGGACGCTCATCGTCGCGGTCGAGTGACGGGTCGGGTCGGCGGAGCGGCCGGCCGATCGTGCGCCCCGATTTATAAGCCCTCGTGACGCAGGGACACACGATGGTCAAGCGACGGTACGTGCTCGGCGGGCTGCTGGTGTTCGCCGCGCTCGTGGCCGCGGTGTTGCTCTGGGAGGTCGCCGGAACGGTCTTCTTCGCGATCACCGTCGCGTACGTGCTTTCGCCGATCCGGCGGTCGCTCCGGAACCGTGGCGCATCACGGCGGATCGCCTCCGTCGCGGCGACGGTCGTCGGCTTCCTCGGCACGCTCGTCCTCCTGGCGCCGCTCGGGATCGTGTTGTTTCTCCGGCTGGACGCCGTGATCGCGTACCTCAACGAGGCGCCGGAGACGATCCCGATCATAGTCGGGGACTGGTCGACCACGATCGTGACCGCGGACGTGATCGATTCGGCGATCGGTCAGTTGCTCTCGGCCGCGACCGAGATCGCCGCGGCGATGCCGGTGTTGCTCATCAAGTTCGCGCTGTTCGTCTTCGTGGTCTATTCGGTGCTCTACTACGAACAGCGAACCCGGAAGGCGATCATCGCGGTCGTCCCCCCGGCCTATCGGGATCTCGCGGACGCGCTTCATCGGCGGGCACAGCGAACGCTCTACGGGATCTACGTCGTGCAGGCGGCCACGGGGATCGGGACCTTTTTGATCGCCATTCCGGTCTTTTTCGTCTTCGGCTATCCCTCGCCGGTGATGCTCGCGGCGGTGGCGGGGATCCTCCAGTTCGTCCCGGTGGTCGGGCCCATACTGCTCATCGCAGCGCTGGCGGCGACCCACGTCATCGCCGGGGACCTGGTGCTTGCGGTGGCGATCCTCGTGATCGGCGGCGGCGTGATCGGATGGATCCCGGATCTGGCGATCCGGACGCGGCTGGCGGCCGAAACGGCCGAGCTGGCGGCGAGCCTCTACTTCATCGGGTTCGTCGGCGGCGTCCTGACGACGGGGCCGATCGGCGTGATCGCCGGGCCGCTCGCGGTGGCGACCGTCTCCGAGGTCGCGACCCAGCTCTCCGAGGAATTCAACCGGCTTCCAGTGAGCGAACGGCGGTAAGTCGGCAGGGGCGGATGGAACCGACGTGACCCGATCGGTGGGGGCCACGAACCGCGAACCGACGGGTATTCCCGCGCGCGCGAGCAACAAGGGGCTGAATGAGCAAGGACTACATCGAGGTCCGAGGCGCCGAGGAGCACAACCTCACGGACCTCGACGTCCGGATCCCGCGCGAGGAGTTCACCGTCGTGACGGGGCTGTCGGGGTCGGGGAAGTCGTCGTTGGCCTTCGAGACCGTCTACGCCGAGGGACAGCGCCGCTACATCGAGTCGCTGTCGGCGTACGCGCGCAACTTCCTCGGGCAGATGGACAAACCGCAGGTCGAAAGCGTCGAGGGGCTCTCGCCGGCCATCTCGATCGATCAGAAGAACGCCGCCAACAATCCGCGGTCGACGGTCGGAACCGTCACCGAACTCCACGACTACCTCCGACTGCTGTACGCCCGGATTGGGAACCCGCACTGTCCGGAGTGTGGCCGCGAGGTGGGCGAGCAGTCGGCCCAGCAGATGGTCCGGCGGATCCTTGAGCTGCCAGAGGGTACTCGTGCGAAGATCGCCGCGCCGGTCGTGCGCGACCAGAAGGGCGCCTTTGAGGACCTGTTCGCGGACCTCCAGTCACGGGGCTACGCCCGCGTCGAGGTCGACGGCGAGCGGTACGACCTCTCGTTCGACGATCCCGACCTCGACGAGAACTACGACCACACGATCGACGTGATCGTCGACCGGATCGAGGTCTCGGCGGACGAGCGGTCCCGGATCACCGACTCCGTCGAGACGGCCCTCGAGGAGGCTGACGGCGTCATCAAGCTGATCGTGCCGGATCCGCCGGCGGAGGCGGCCGCGGAACTGGGGGGATCGACGGCGCGATCGACCGGAGATCTGGCTGGGGGCGAGGAGTCGGCCGCGGACGGCGAGGACGGAGCAGGCGACGACGCCGAATCCGCCGATCCGGATTCGACGGCGACGGCCGCCGACCGACTCGTCGTCGAGTTCTCCGAGGAGTTGGCGTGTACACACTGCAACATCGACTTCTCGGAGATCGAGACCCGGTCGTTCTCCTTCAACTCCCCGCACGGCGCCTGCCCGGAGTGTGAGGGGATCGGCTCGACGAAGGAGGTCGACGAGGACCTCGTCGTGCAGGACCCCTCGAAGCCGCTGACGGACGTCTTCGAGGCCTGGTCGTACAACCGGTCGTACTACCGGACCCGGATCGACTCCGTGGCAGCCCACTTCGGCGTCTCCGTCGAGACGCCCTTCGAGGACCTCGATCCGGCGGTGCGCGAGCAGTTCCTCTACGGCACGGACGAGCAGGTCGTCTTTGAGCGGCAGACGAAAAACGGCGTCCGTCGCAAGGAGAAGCGGTTCGAGGGCGTGATCCCGAACCTCCAGCGCCGCCACGTCGAGACGGAGTCGCAGTCGACCCGCGAGCACATCGAGGACTACATGGCCGTGACGACCTGTCCGGCCTGCGAGGGAACCCGGCTGAAGCCGCAGTCGCGGTCGGTGCTCGTCGACGGCACGCCGATCACCGCGGTCAATCAGCTGTCGATCGGCGACGCGCGCGAGCACTTCGAGGGGATGGAGGGGACGCTCTCCGAGCGCGACCGGACGATCGCCGAGGAGATCCTCAAGGAGATCCGCGCCCGGCTCGGGTTTATGGAGGAGGTCGGCCTGGAGTACCTCACCCTCGACCGGGAGGCGTCGACCCTCTCGGGTGGGGAGAGCCAGCGCATCCGGCTCGCGACCCAGGTCGGCTCCGGACTCGTCGGCGTGCTCTACGTCCTCGACGAGCCCTCGATCGGGCTCCACCAGCGCGACAACGACCGGCTGTTGAACACCCTGGAGGGGCTTCGCGACCTGGGGAACACCCTGCTCGTCGTCGAGCACGACGAGGAGACGATGCGGCGGGCGGACTCGATCATCGATATGGGTCCCGGCCCCGGCAAGCGCGGCGGCGAGATCGTCGCGCAGGGCGACTTCGAGGACGTCTGTGAGGCGCCGAAGTCGGTCACCGGCGACTACCTGTCCGGGCGAAAGTCCGTCCCGGTCCCCGAGGACCGCCGCGAACGCGACGGCGAACTCGCCATCCGCGGCGCGCGCCAGCACAACCTCGACGATCTCGACGTGGCCATCCCGCTCGGCGTCTTCACCGCGATCACGGGCGTGTCGGGGTCCGGAAAGTCGACGCTGATGCACGACGTTCTTTATAAGGGATTGGCGCGGGAGATGAACGACAACACCTCCGTCGATCCCGGCGACCACGACGCCATCGAGGGGATCGACGCGGTCGAGACCGTCCGGCTCATCGACCAGTCGCCGATCGGCCGGACGCCGCGCTCGAACCCGGCGACGTACACGAACGTCTTCGACGGGATCCGCGAGCTGTTCGCGGAGACGAAGCTGGCGAAGCAACGCGGCTATGAGAAGGGTCGGTTCTCCTTCAACGTCAAGGGCGGCCGGTGTGAGGAGTGTGGCGGCCAGGGCACCGTCACGATCGAGATGAACTTCCTCTCGGACGTCCACGTCCCCTGTGAGGAGTGTGGCGGCGACCGGTACAACGACGAGACCCTCGAGGTGACCTATAAGGGGAAGACGATCGCGGACGTCCTCGAGATGAGCGTCGAGGAGGCCCACGAGTTCTTCGAGAGCCACGAGGGGCTCCGTCGCCGGCTGAAGCTGCTGCTTGACGTCGGGCTCGGGTACATGCGACTCGGGCAGCCCTCGACCACGCTCTCTGGCGGGGAGGCCCAGCGGGTCAAGCTCGCCGAGGAGCTCGGCAAGCGGGACTCCGGCGACACGCTCTACCTCCTCGACGAGCCCACCACCGGCCTCCACAAGGAGGACGAGCGCAAGCTGATCGAGGTCCTCCACCGGCTCGTCGACAACGGGAACAGCGTCGTCGTCATCGAACACGAACTCGACCTCGTGAAGAACGCCGACCACGTGATCGATCTCGGTCCGGAGGGCGGCGACGGCGGCGGCGAGCTGGTCGCCGCGGGCACTCCCGAGGAGGTAGCCCGCGAGGAGGACTCACACACTGGACGCTACCTGCGGGACCTGCTTCCGGCGATCGACGCGGAGGGACCGCGAAGCGACCGGCGAAAGCCGGCGGCGGCGCCCGGCGACGACTGAAACCGGCTCGTCATCGGTGGACCCGGACGCGTCATCGGTATCCCACTACCACTGCGAAAGAGCAGATCGAGTCACTCCCGCGGATCAAGGGCGATCACGCCTCGTGTTCACCAACGTCGGATTGCGAAGTTTCCTCCGACGGCGTGTTTTCGTGCCCGGTCGGCGGAACCGTTTTGTCGACCCACGCGTGCGATCGGTTATGACTGACGACGCCGATCCTGATGCCGCCGCTCCCGACGCCGCCGATGGCGATCGCGGGATCGCGGCCGACCACCCAGCTGCCGACGAGCCGGACGTGATCGATCGCCTCGCCGACCGGGCGCCGCTCCTCCAGCGGTGTGCGAACCGGTTCTCTGACCGACAACCGTTCGCGGACCGGCGAATCGGCGTTTCTGCACCGTTAACCCCGCATACGGGGCGGTTCCTCGAGGTCCTCGCAGCCGGTGGCGCGACGGTATTGGTCGTCGGAGAGGCCGGATCGACCCACCCCGACGTCGTGGCCGCGCTCCGTCGACGCCCGGGGATCACGCCGATCACCGCGTCGGGGGATGCGGCGACAGCAGGGGACGGGGAGGCCACGGCGGACGAAGCCACGTCGCTTGAGCGGGCCCGCCGCGAGGTGCTAACGGCGGCGCCGGATCTGATCGCCGACGACGGCGCGAACCTCCTCGTGCCGCTGTGTCGAGAGTTCCCGGACGTCGCCGCGGACGTCGCCGGTGCCTGCGAGCAGACGACCGGCGGGATCACCCGTCTGCGGCGGCTCGTCCGGCCGGACGCCGAGGGCAAATCGGTACGGATCCCGTTCCCGGTCTACGACGTCAACGGGGCGCCGATGAAGCAGCGATTCGACAACGTTCACGGGACCGCCGAGAGCTCGATCGCGGCGATCACGACCCTGACGAACGCGATGATCGCCGGCTCGACGGCGGCCGTGATCGGGTACGGACACTGTGGTCGGGGGATCGCCCGGAAGCTCCGGTCGTTGGGTGCGCGGACGACGGTAGCCGAGATCGACCCGCGAAAAGCCCTGGAGGCAATGGCCGACGGGCACGACGTCCGCCCGGCGACGGAGGCGGTCGCGGACGCCAGGTTCGTGATCGCCGCGACCGGCCGAGCGGGCGTGCTCAGCCGCGAGCAGTTGGCGGCGATGGCCGACGGCGCCGTCCTCGCCTCGATCGGCTCCGAGACGGAGATCGACCGCGATGCGCTCGCGACGTTGGCGGTCGATCGGACTCGAATCGAACCGGGAGTCGAGCGGGTCACGTTCGCCGACGGACGGACGATCCGGCTGCTCACGGAGGGACGCGTGGTGAACCTCTCGGCGCCAGGCAGCGCCGGCAATCCGGTCGACGTGATGGACGCGACTTTCGCGCTGATGGCGCGCGGGCTCGAGGCGATCGTCGACGGCGACCCGACCGGAACCGGCCTCGAACCGTTTCCCGAGGCGATCGACCGGGCGGTCGCCCGCGAGAAACTGGCGGCGATGAACGTGACCATCGACGACGGGAGGAACGACTGACACGGACCCCGACCGGAGAGCACGGGAGACGGTGACGGTCGGTCGTGAAACGCACCGCGTCACTCGGAGGTGTCGAGGTCGAACCGGTCTGCCGCCTCGAGGAATCGTGCCGGCGGCGCAAGGTTCCGTCGGCCGCCGAGGGTGATCACGAACAGGACCCCCACACCGACCCAGTAGGCCGCAAGGAGCGGAACGGTCACGAGGATCATCGTCACGATGTCCGCGGGCGTGAGCACGGCCGCGAACGTCATCGCGGCGATCGTCGCCTCGCGCCAACGGTTCCGGAAGGCGTCGTATGGAACGCCGACGGAGTTCAAAAGCACCAGCAGAACCGGGACGTCCGCGAGCACGCCGATCCCGAGGGTGGTGAAGATGATGAGCCAGAAGAAGTTGTTGATCCGGTAGGTGATTACCATCTGCGCGCCGAGCGCGTCGGCGACGAGATACGAAATGAGCCCGGGCGCGATGAGGAAATATCCGAGCGCGAAGCCGCCGACGATCCCGCCGCCCAGCGCGCCCGTCCAGACGAAGACCTGACGCTCGTGGCCGCGGACGAACCCGCGATCCCGTAGCGCCGGCCACGCGTAGTAAGCCACGAGCGGGATCACGGCGAGGAGGCCGATGAGTACCGAGAACTTCACCATAAAGACGAGCGCCTCGACGGGATGGAGCGTGATCACCGAGAACTCGCCGGCGTCGAACCGCTCGGGGAGCCGGTCGAGGAAGTCGGCGCGCACGCCGCCGAGCCCACCGAGGTAGAGCCAGGTGAAGACGGCGCCCATCACGGCGACGAACCAGCCGACGATGCGGAACGATCGCGACCGGAGCGAGCCGACGATGAACTTCAGGTCGGTGTAGTAGCCGCCGATGTCCTCCTCGTCGGCGTCGTCGGCGAAGTCGTCGAGGAAGGTCGTGCTGGCGCGCGAGGCGCGGTCGGTGAGGCCGCCGAGCATTCCGTCGTCGTCCTCCTCGGGCGCCTCGGCTGCCTCGACGGATCCATCGGCGTCCGTCCCGGCGCTCCCGTCGTCGGACGTGGACGCGGCAGCGTTCTCGCCCGCGGACGCGTCGACTGCGTTTTCGTCGTCCTCCGTCTCCTCGTCGGCGGTCGCTTCGTCGAACCGGTCGAGGATCGCCTGGGCCGTTTCGGGCTCGTCGTCCTCCATCGCCTCGCCCGCGAGCGCGAGCGCCTCATCCTCCGAGAGGGCGGCGAAGGCCGCTTCAGGGGCCGCACGGATCCCACCGGCGTCGAGCTCGCCGAGATCGATCGCGGTCGGATCGCCGTGGGCAGCGGCGCCTGCGGCCGGCGATCCCGGCGTCCCGGTCGCGTCGGCATCGAGGTCGCGGTAGACGGCCGCGAGGACCGCGAGGACGACGAACGCGATCCCGACACCCGTCGCGTAGACGGCGATCGCGGTGGTGGCATCGATTCCGAGCCCCGCTCCCGGCGGGACGATCCGGCGGGTGCTGCCGGCCCGGGCCAACAGCGCGTTGGTCGCCTCGCGGCCGCCGTAGGTGTAGTAGGCGTAAACGAGCCCGCCGCCGAGGACGCCAACACCGCCGACGAGGTTCCAGTGGCGGCGCATCGAAGCGAACGGGTCGATCCGGTCGGAGGAGCGCTTGGCCGTGACGACGACCTTGGCGAGATAGAGGCTGAAGCCGTACAGCGTCGTGAGCGGGATCGCCCACATGATCTGGGTGAACGGGTCCGGTGGCGAGAACATCGCGCCGAAGAAGAATATCCCGACGACGGCGTGGCGCCACTTGTCACGGAACGTCTCGTAGGGAACGATCCCCGAATAGGAGAGCCCGGTGATCACGAGCGGCATCTGCCCCGCGAGCCCGAAGGAGATCGTGAGGAAAACGATGAACTCCGTCCACATCACGATCGAGTAGCTCGGGTTGAATCCCGCCTCGAGTCCGAACGCGGCGAGGAACGAGAACATCACGGGGAAGAAGACGAAGACGCCGTAGGAGACGCCGGCGAGGAACAGCACGGCCGCGAGCAGCGCGATCGAGGCAATCTTCCACCGCGGGATCGGGGCCTGGGGCCACATCCCGCGACGGCGGAGCCCGTCACGGGCGTAGTAGATGAGCACCGGGAGCGCGAACACCGCGCCGACGACGAGCCCGATCTTCGCCTGCAACAGGATGACCTCGAAGGGGGTCTGGGCGATGATCTCGAGTTCCGCCTCGACGTCGACGGACATGTTCGCGGCCGTGATGCCCTTGAGCCAGTCCCAGACGTAGATCCGAAGCGCGTAGAACGTCGCGAGGAACCCGATGAGGTAGACGATGAACACCTTTTGGAGGTCCTTCTGGATCGATCGAAGGACCACCTTCGTGGACTCCCACCCGTCGGTGAGCGTCTCCTGGGTGTCGTCATCGAGGGCACTCGCCATTACGGTGGCGAACGCGCGTCCCGGTTATCAACCTTTTCGAAGCGACCCGACGACCGAGCACACGGCTATCCAAAAAGGCCTATAATAGCCCGGGGGCGAACAACCAACGAATGGGTGAGGATCCGCCCCGCGAGGAGTCGTCGAACGACGACCGGTCGTCGAACGGGGACGGCCCGCAGCCGGATGGGGACGACCCGTCCGGAACCGAGGCTGTCCCTACCACGGATAGCGACGGATCCGAACCGACGACCGACGCCGCTGGGGACGAGGATTCCGACGGTGAGGGCTCCGAGGACGACGGAACCGCTGCCACCGACACGAAGAGCGGTGGCGTTGCTGACGACGACGTGTCCGATCGGGACGACGGCGATTCGGGCGACAACGGTCCAGGCGACGGCGAGACGGCGTCGGACGACGAGGGTGGCGAGAGCACAGACGACGACGCGGACACAGACGACGCAACAGACGACGACGACGCGGCCGGCGTCGAGGGGCCGGAGACGGACCAGGAGATGCCGCTTGCCGACCACATCGAGGAGATGATGCGTCGGCTGGGGATCGTCTTCCTCGTCGGCGGCATCGCGCTCGTGATCGCGTTTCCGTCGGCCAGCGAGCTGATAAACTACTTCTGGTCGTACCACATCCCGGAGCCGAACGTGAATCGACCGCGACTCTACGGACCGCTCGAGCTCGTCCTGACGCGGATCAAGGTTTCGGGACTCGCGGGCGTGGTCCTCGGATTGCCGGTGTTCGTCTACCAGACGTATCGGTTCATGCGTCCCGGACTCTACCGCAGGGAGCGTCGGTACTACCTGGCGGCCGTGCCGACGAGCCTGATCCTCGGCGGGATCGGCATTCTCTTCGCTCACTTCCTCGTGCTGCCGGCGATCTTCAGCTACTTCACGACCTACACCTCCGACGCCGCGACGATCGCCTTCGGGCTCAAGGAGACGTTCAACCTCATCGTGGTGATGATGTCGTTCATGGCGATCGTCTTCCAGATCCCGCTGTTCATCATGCTCGCGATCATGATGAACCTCGTCACCCGGCAGTGGCTCGAGGACAAGCGGCTGATCTTCTGGGGCACCTTCCTCGGGATCGCCTTCCTGTTCAGCCCCGATCCGACTGGGATGGCGCCGATCATCGTCACGCTCACGATGATCGCCCTCTACGAGGGGACCCTCGCACTCCTGCGGTGGACCGGGAACTGATTCGTGCGGACGCGATCCCGCCATCGCTTCACATCACCGATCGACGCCATCGATCACCACGGCGACCGACCGGAGGGGAGGGTTCTTCAGTGATGACGACCAAGGCGCGTCGTAATGGCTCAGGCCGGCAACCAGGATCTCACCGAGCGGTTCATCCAGTTCTACCGGAACTACTACCGCGAGGCCGTCGGCGAGTTGGCACAGCGGTACCCCAACGAGCAACGGTCCCTCTACATCGACTACGACGATCTCTACCAGTTCGATCGCGACCTCGCGGAGGACTTCCGCAGCCAGCCCGAACAGCTCCGCGAGTACGCCGAGGAGGCGCTGCGGCTCTACGACCTCCCCGCCGACGTCAGCCTCGGTCGCGCACACGTTCGGATCCAGAACCTCCCCGACAGCACCGACATCCGGGGCATCCGCGTCCACGACGACCACATCGGCACGCTCGTCTCCGTACAGGGGATCGTCCGCAAGGCGACCGACGTCCGCCCCAAGATCACCGATGCCGCCTTCGAGTGTCAACGCTGCGGGACGATGACCTACATCCCCCAAAGCGACGGCGGTTTCCAGGAACCCCACGAGTGTCAGGGTTGTGAGCGGCAGGGCCCATTCCGGGTCAACTTCGACCAGTCGGAGTTCGTCGACTCCCAGAAGCTCCGGATCCAGGAGTCGCCCGAGGGGCTCCGCGGCGGCGAGACCCCACAGGCGATCGACGTCAACGTCGTCGACGACATCACCGGCAAGGTTACCCCCGGCGACCACGTCACCGCCGTCGGGGTCCTCCACATCGAGCAGGTCGAGCAGGGCAACGAGAAGTCCGCGATCTTCGATCTGTATATGGACGGCGTCTCCATCACGGTGGAAGACGAGCAGTTCGAGGACATGGACATCACGACCGACGACGTCGAGGAGATCATCGAGCTCTCGAACGACCCCGACGTCTACGGCCGGATGACCGACTCCATCGCCCCCGCGATCTACGGCTACGAGGAGGAGAAGCTCGCGATGATCCTCCAGCTGTTCTCCGGCGTCACCAAACATCTCCCCGATGGGTCACGGATCCGCGGGGACCTGCATATGCTGTTGATCGGGGATCCGGGTACGGGGAAGTGTCTCGACGGAGATACTTGCGTGACGCTTGGAGACGGGCGGGAGCGACCGATACGTGAGGTCGTCGAGGACAACCTTCAGGATCCGAAACCGATCGATGACGGCGTCTTCGATACGGTTGATTTCGAGGTCCCCTCCCTCGGATCGGACGGGACGATCGGATCCGCGAGCGCGACGAAAGTCTGGAAACGCGAGGCGCCCGAGACGATGTATCGCATCGAGACCGCGTCCGGACACGAACTCGACGTGACGCCGTCGCATCCGCTGTTCGTTCAGCCCGACGTCGGAACGCACGACCCCCGGCGTGCCGAGGAACTCGACGTCGGGGACCACGTCGCGGTCGCCCCGCGGACGGTCACCGACGGAGGGACGAAGGCGACCGACACCTCGAAGGCGGGCGGATTCACCCACGCAGTTCGCTGGGACCGTATCGAGTCGATCGGTACGGTCGAACCCGAGGACGACTGGGTATACGACCTCGAGATCGCGGGAACCCACAACTACGTCTCGAACGGGGTCATTTCGCACAACTCCC
Source organism: Halopenitus sp. POP-27 (assembly GCF_029889855.1). Classification (NCBI taxonomy): domain Archaea; kingdom Methanobacteriati; phylum Methanobacteriota; class Halobacteria; order Halobacteriales; family Haloferacaceae; genus Halopenitus; species Halopenitus sp. POP-27. The sequence continues at coordinate 172,015 of NZ_JARANU010000001.1, forward strand.
AGATGATCTCCTACGTCGAGAACATCGCCCCCAGATCCGTCTATACCTCCGGGAAGGGCTCCAGCGCGGCCGGGCTGTGCGTCACCGGCGACACGACGATCCACACGGCGGAGGGCTTCGTCCCGATCCGGGATCTGGCGAGCGAGTACCACCCGAACCCGGTGGACACGGAGACGTCCCGTGAGGCGGACTACGACCTCTACACGTTCGATCGGGAGAGCGGAGCGGTGGAACTCGCCGAGAGTTCCCACGTCTGGCGGATGCCCGAGAAACCGTGCCGTCGGATCGAAACCGCACACGGGAAGGACCTGGAAGCGTCGGTGAACACCCCGGTCCTCGTCTGTGATGCGGACGGCATCGGCTGGCGTGATATCTCGGACGTCGATCCCGGCGACCACGTGGCCGTCCCGAAGTACACGGACGTCAAGCGGTCGACGCCGCCGGTCCGCGAGTACGTGGAGTTCACCGAGGAGAAGCTCAAGCCGACCACGGCGGCGATCGAGTTCCTTCGGACGCGACTCCGCGAGGAGTTCGGGACGCTGCGAGCGGCCGCCGCGGAACTCGGCCTCACCGAGGACGTCATCTACGACACCCTCTCGAACCGCCACCTCTCGCTCGAAACGCTCGAGACCATCGTGAACGCGATCGGTGCCGACATCGACGACGTCGACGTCGACCGTGCGATGCTTCGCCACGGTGACGGCGTCGCGATCCCCGAGGAGTTCGACGCCGATCTGCTGTACCTGATCGGGCTCGTCTTCGGGGATGGCGACGTGATGGTCTCCCGCCGGGACGAGAATCGTGGCCACGTCCGTCTCTCGAACTCCGACGAGGAACTGCTGGAGCACGCCGCGGAGATCATCGAGGCGAAGTTCGACAAGTCGGTCGACATCGAACGTCAGGACGACCGCGTTCCCTGTATTCGACTCCACAGCGCGACCGTCGCCCGATTCTTCAGCAACGTGGGCGTCGAATCGCCGAAAGACGACGTGTCACTCGATCCCGGACTCACGACGGCCGAACACGCCGACGCGTTCCTGCAGGGGCTGTTCGACGCCGACGGGTCCGTGTGTGGCCGCGATGATGGCGGGTCCAGCGTGCAGTTCTCGACCGTCTGTCGGGACCTTGCCGAACAGGTCCAGCTGATGCTGGAGACGTACGGCGTTCGAGCCCGAACGCGCGACCGCGACCGACGCGGGACCTACGAGCGTGCCGATGGCCACGAGATCGAGTCGACGTCGATCCAGACACACCTCGCCATTTACGGCAAGGAACTCGATGCCTTCGCGGACCGGATCGGGTTCCGCTCGACCGCGAAGTCGACCGCGCTGGACGGGATCGTTCGTGACGCTCCTCGACGCGGTGAACGCCTGCCGATCGGCGACGCACTCACCCGAGCCGACGGCGGAACGAGTGCGTATTGGCAGAACCTGAATCGAGGGAACGACCCGAGTCGGGACCGTGCGCTGTCGATCGTCGACGCCCTCGATCTCGGGGACGTCGGTCCCGTGGTGGCGGAAGTTGCCGAGGCGGACCTCGTCTGGGACGAGGTCGTCGCCGCCGAGAACACGGGCGAGAAGGAGGTGTTCGACCTCACGGTTCCGGACACGCACAACTTCCTCGCCAACGGTCTCGTGACCCACAACACGGCCGCTGCGGTGAGAGATGACTTCGGCGACGGCCAGCAGTGGTCGCTCGAAGCCGGCGCGCTCGTGTTGGCCGACAAGGGAATCGCCGCAGTCGACGAGTTAGATAAGATGGAGTCGTCGGACCGCTCCGCGATGCACGAGGGGCTCGAACAGCAGAAGATCTCCGTCTCGAAGGCCGGGATCAACGCGACGCTCAAGGCCCGGTGTTCGCTGCTCGGCGCAGCGAACCCGAAGTACGGCCGCTTCGACCAGTACGAGCCGATCGGCGAGCAGATCGACTTAGAGCCCGCGCTCATCTCTCGGTTCGACCTCATCTTCACGGTCACCGACCAGCCGGATCCCGAACACGATAGCCGGCTGGCCAAACACATCCTGAAGACGAACTACGCCGGCGAGTTGAACACCCAACGCGAGGAGCTGACGACCTCGGAGTTCACGCAGGCGGAGGTGGATGCAGTCACCGAGGAGGTGGCGCCGGCGATCGACGCCGACCTGCTCCGGAAGTACATCGCCTACGCCAAACGGAACTGCTACCCGACGATGACCGACGAGGCCAAGGCGGTGATCGAGGAGTTCTACGTCGACCTCCGATCGAAGGGGGCCGACGAGGACGCGCCGGTCCCCGTTACGGCGCGGAAGCTGGAGGCGCTCGTCCGGCTCGCGGAGGCGAGCGCGCGCGTCCGACTCTCGGACACGGTCGACCGGGAGGACGCCGACCGCGCGACCGACATCGTCGAGTCGTGTCTGAAGGACATCGGCGTCGATCCCGAAACCGGCCAGTTCGACGCCGACGTCGTGGAGACGGGGACCTCAAAGAGCCAGCGCGACCGGATCAAGAACCTGAAGGCGCTGATCGCGGACATCGAGCAGGACTACGAGGAGGGGGCACCCGTCGAGGAGGTGATCGACCGCGCCGACGAGGTCGGGATGGATCCCTCGAAGGCGGAGGACGAGATCGAGAAGCTGCGCCGGAAGGGGGAGGTCTACGAACCGACACAGAACCACCTCCGAACGACGTAGATGGACCGAATATCCGCCATCCGAAACGTCGAGGATGCCCTCCGGCGGTTCGAGGACGGCGAGGCGAGCCTCGCCGAGACGGAACGACGAACGGTCGCCGTCCTTCGCACGTACGCGACGGAGTTCGAGGGACCCGAGGCGGTGTATCGGGCGCACGGATCCGACGCGATCGACGGAACCGTCGTCGTGGCAACCTCGGAAGCGGCGGCGCGTGAGCGGATCCTGGAACTCGTTCGATCCGACCCGAACGAAAACGGGGACGTCCCGGGCAGGAACGCGGAGCCGGGGGATGGAACCACGGAGCACACTGAGGGTGGTGACGGCACCGAAGACGGCGATCGGATCCGGTTCGACGTCGAAAAACTGTGACGCCCGTGGCAACGGCCCTCGGTGAGATCACCCTCCCCGAAGCCGATATGCCCAAACGTGGCTGAGGGGGCCGTCTCGACCGTTGGGAACGGCACGACGTGTTGACCGTGGGTTCGGATCTTTATATCTGCTACCAATAGATTTAATTTAAGACTATATAATTAGGATATATGTTGTTGGTGATGGTGTATTCGCGGGCGGCACGGACGGCGCTGCGGAACGCGTGTCGATCCCACGAGGACGTGGTGGTACGCCGGTTTGGGCGAGCAGCGGTGCTCGAGGGGACCGCATACGGCGCGTTTCTGGCGCTGCGGTTACGGGCCGCACACGGGGGTGACGTGCAGATCGAACGGACGTCGCCGTTCAACGAGTTCGAGGCGGTGGACGCCGCGGTCCGCGAGGCAGCGACTGCATACGCGGCACGGGACTCGCCCGCGACGCCGTACGCGAAGTTCGCGGCCGGTACTCGACATCCGGATCCGGAGACGCTGCGTGAGCGACCGCTGTGAGTCCCGGATCGCGACGGGGACGGAGCGAACGCGAGCCACGCCGGCGATACGCGTCAGGATCGGCCCGGTCGAGCGGTCGGGCACGGTGGTGGACCTCCGCGACGTGTCGTGGGACCCGATCGACGGAACTGGGCCGGCGATCGTCGCGGATGACTCGTCGATCGCTTCGGCAGACCCGGCGAGCAGCGCGGCTACCCCGGCGAGCAACTCGAATGATCCGCGAGTTGAACGGGTATTGGACCGGATCCGACCCGCAGCGACGGCGGGACGACCCAGGAGGCGGTCCAGAGCGCAGACCGGGGAACCGACCGTGGGATCGGTCAGCCGAGACTCCGGGACCGTCCCGAAAGCGGAGGACGAGACGACCTGTGTCACGATCGCGTGTGTACGGCCGTCGACGTCAACCGCGTTCGATCGAGTCCCGGCGAGACGATCGCTGCGCGGGCTCCTCGCGATCGTGGCACGCGAACGCGGCCACGTCGCCTCGGTCGGGGCGACGATCGCCGCTCGTCGGCGCCGACTGGAGGAGATCGATCTCCCAGCAGTCGATCTCGCGGATGCGCGACGAAAGGTCGCATCAGTCGGCGCGGATATTCACGACCTCCGCGAGCGGGCAGCGACGATACGCGGGGAGTTGACCGCCCGTCGGGAGCTCGAAGAGGACCGGGAAGCGGTCCGTGCGGATCTCGAGGCGACGCTGACGGAACTCTCGGAAGCGGAGACGGCCCGCATTGCGGCGAAACAGGACCTCGATCGGGCCCGGCGGGCCGCCAGACACGATCGGGACCGGCGAGAGCGCCGTCTCCGGCTTGAGGACGAAATCGCGAATCTGGAACGGGAGGCCCGCCGTGAACTCGCCGCAGCGGTCCATCCGGCGTTTCGATCGACGCTCGAAGGGCTTCCGATCGCGGTGGAGGCCGGATCGCGGCCGGGAGAGTGGTGTGGGCCACGGACGATCGCCGAGATCGCCGCGATCTCGCTTGCGGGGCGGCGGGCACCGATCGTCGTGGTCGGCAACCCGGCCGTAGGCACGGAGTCCGACGGAGCGGGGGGAGATGAAGGGGACGACATCGCGACGGCAGCCCTCGCGCTCGGCGTCCCGATCGTCCGCCTGTGAGGTGGTCCGATCGTTCGCCTGTGAGGTGGTCCGATCGTTCGCCTGTGAGGTGGTCCGATCGTTCGCCTGTGAGGTGGTCCGATCGTTCGCCTGTGAGGTGGTCCGATCAGCCATCGATACGACGGAGCAAGCGCCGCGCACCATCGCCCACCCGTGAAACACCGATCGATCGCGGCACGGCACCAAAGGGGTGGATGGCGTCGACTCGAACTGGGCGGAGCCGGTCGAGTCGTGCTGACCTTTAGATACGAACGGGCGCCAGACCGGCCATGGACCTCAGGTGGAACGTCGAACGGCGTGGCGGGCTGGCGATCGTGACGTGTCTGTTGTGTAACGACGGCCCGGAGGCGAAGCTGGTTCGGCTCCGAAACGACCTGGACGGCCCGGTGGTGCCACCACGACGTCACGGCGTTCCCGAACCCGGCTGGGACCGTTCGGGGTACACCTGCCATATCGAGGGATCCTCGCGAGTCGGGTTCGGGTACGTCTGTGCGACGGGGATGGATTCGGAACGTCGACCGATGACGATCGAGTCGGTCGAACCCATCGAGGACGAGGTTGGTCGACGAGACGCAGACGGAACGGGGGCGAACGCCGCCGCCGAGCGTGCGATCCGGACCCTCGGGGACCATCGGCCGCCGCGGGACTGTGTACCTGGAATCGACGGCCCCACGGACCGAGCGAGGGCGACCGGGACACGGAGGCCACCCGCAGACACGAACGGCGAAACGGTGTCTACCGGCGAAGGCGAAACGACGGCCGAAGGCGGGACGGCGGCCCGGGCGGATGGCTCCGCAAGCACCGACGGCGGAACGACGACGAACGAACCGGTCGACGATCCGAACGTGGATGACCCGGACCTCGGCCCGAATACGGACGGTGTCGGTTTCGACCGGGCTCCGGACGAGACGGCCATCGGGACGGTCGAACGGCGGATCGAGACCGTGAGCGCGGAGCTCGACCGATTCACGGTCGTATCGGATACCGACCTCGAGACGGCCACCTCCGCCGTGGCCGAGACGGGCGGCCTGGACGCTCTCGAATCCGACGTGGACCGGATCGCGGCCGAGGTCGAGGCGCTCGAGACGCTTCGCGACCGGCTGGATGCGGTGATCGACCGCCACGACCGTCTCGACGTCCCGATCACGGCCCTTCGGAGGCTCGCGTGATCGTCGCGGTCGTCGGAGGGAAAGGGGGCGTCGGAAAGACGACGATCGCGTACAACCTCGCTGCGGCTTGCGACGGCGTCGTTGTGGATGCGGATCTCGGGATGGCCGACCTGCCGGCACCAACGGGCACGGACCTCCACGACGTGCTTGCCGGACGTGCCGATCCGCGTGACTGCCTCCGGCAGGGACCGGTCACCGTCCTTCCGTGTGGTCGATCGCTTGCGGGGGCGCGAGCGAGCGACCTCACCCGTCTTGGTGACGCGCTGCGGACGATCGAGCGGGAGTGTGGAATCGTCGTGGTCGATTGTCCCGCAGGACGCCGCGCGGACGCCGGCGTTCCACTCGCCGTCGCGGATCGGTGTCTACTCGTCGCCTCACCGCGATCGTTTGCACTTCCGGACGCGATACGGACGCGGGAGCTCGCTCGGGAACTCGGGACCGGACTGGCGGCGGTCGCGCTCAACCGGCCGGAGGACGTAACGCCGGTTGATCGGATCGCGGATGTGCTCGGGGCACCCGTGGAGCAGCTTCCCGAGGACGTCGCATTGAGTCGATCAGTGATCGAGGAGCGCCCGATCGTCGCCTCACAACCCAGAAGCGAAACTGCACGGGCAATACTGGCGATCGCGAACCGAGTGACGGCGGGATCGAACGTCCGTATGGGTGCCGGATCGATCGGTGAGGGGGACGTCATCCCACAAGAAATGGCAGTCCTTCACAAGGGTTAAGACAGCCTCGACCCGTCTATGCACAACGATGCTAGAGGTTTCCGACGTCCGCAAGGAGTTCGGCGGACTCGTCGCCGTCGACGACGTTTCGTTCGAGATCGGCGACGGGGAGATCGTTGGCCTGATCGGGCCGAACGGGGCCGGAAAGACGACCCTGTTCAACACGATAACCCGCGTGTTGACGCCCGAGGAGGGCAGTTCGATCCGGTTTAACGGACAGGACCTCCTCGCAGTCAAGACTCACGAGGTCGCCCAACTGGGACTGGTCCGGACCTTCCAGATCGTCCGCGTGTTCAACGAGATGACCGTCCTCGAGAACGCCATCGCCGGCGCGACGTTCGGAACGACCGAATCGATCGACCGGGAGACGGCCCGGGATCGGGCGATGGAGTCGCTCGAGTTCCTCGGCCTCGCCGAACACGCGGAGATGGAAGCCGGCGCGCTCCCGCTGGCACAGAAGAAACAGCTCGAGATGGCACGCGTGCTCGCTGCGGATCCGAACCTGATTATGCTCGACGAGATCGCCAGCGGGCTCACGCCCAGCGAGGTGGCCGAACTCTCCGAGAGCATCGAACGGATCCGGGATGAACGGGGAATCTCGGTGTTCTGGATCGAACACATTATGGACGCCATCATGGGTACCGTGGACCGACTGCTCGTCCTGCAGAGCGGCGAGCTGATCGCCGACGGAACCCCAGAGGAGATCCGCAACGACGACGCGGTCGTCGAGGCATACCTCGGGAGCGCTGTCTGAGATGATCGAACTCTCCAACATCGACGTCTCCTACGACCGAATGCAGGTCATCTGGGACGTTTCCCTGGAGCTGTCCGAGGAGGACACGGTCGTCTCGCTCGTGGGTCCAAACGGCGCCGGTAAATCGACGCTGATGAAGACGATGAGCGGCCTCCACCCCGTCGATTCCGGATCGGTCACGCTGTGGGGCGACGACGTCGACGACCTCGACCCCGGGGAGATCATCCAACACGGGTTCGTGCTCGTCTCCGAGGAGCGAAACCTGTTTGGGGAAATGTCGGTCCGCGAGAACCTCGAGATGGGTGCCTACAGACGCCGGCAGGACATCGACGCCCGGATCGAAGAGATGTACGACCGATTCCCGATCCTCGAGGAACGGTCCGAACAGCGTGCCGGGTCGCTGAGCGGGGGCGAACAGCAGATGCTGGCGATCGCCCGCGGACTGATGTCGGAGCCGAAGATCCTCGCGCTCGACGAGCCGAGCGAAGGGCTGGCCCCCCAGATCACCGAGCGCGTCTTCGAGATCATCGACGAGATCAGCGGCGAGACGACGATCCTCCTCGTCGAACAACACGTCGACAAGGCACTCGATCTCGCCGACCGCGCATACCTTCTCGAGAACGGACAGATCGTTCACGAGGACACCGGACAGGGGATGCTCGAGAGCGAACACGTCAAGGACGCCTACCTCTAGCGCCGTCTCGACGGTCGGATCGGATTCCCGGACCGGGGACGCGAACGTATCTTCTCGGTGGTCGATCGATTGGAAGCGCTGTGACCGTCACGTCGATCGGGATCACGTCATCGAGTTCAGCAATGGCGGAGGGTTCAGCCGAGACGAACGAGCGACGCCGGTTGGGTGTTCGACGGACGATTGTGACGGTGACGGTCAGGAATGACCGTCAGTTGTACCGGCGGACGGCGGTTCGTCCCCATCACGGAGCCGGTCGACGGCATCGGAGACGACGGGCATCATTCCCTCCCGGAAGTAGAGGAACAAAACGATCAGGAGGGCGCCGAAGATCGCCGTCTCCCACTGGCCGACCGGCGAGAGCAGCTCCTCGATGGCGAACACGACGGCGGCACCGACGACCGGGCCGAACGTAGTACGGATGCCGCCCACGATGAGCATGATCAGCACCATTACGTCGATCGCCGCGAATCCGTAGTCGCCCGGAAGGACGGTCCCCTGGAACTCCGCCATCATGATCCCGCCGAGTCCGATGAGCGCGGCCGCGAGGAACCCCGCGACCGTCTTGTACCGAACCACGTCGATGCCGATGGAGGCGGCGGCGAGGTCGTCCTCGCGGATCGCCTCGAAGGCGAGGCCGTACTTGCCCGCGATCAGGCGGACGTAGACCAACTGTGCGAGAACGACGAACAGGATGAGAAGGTACGAGAGAACCGCGAACCGGTTTACGCCGAGCATCGAGCCGATCGAATCGAGTCCGAGCCCACCGAACGAGTAGCCGGTGCTCCCGCCGGTGATGCTGCGAAGCCCGACGTACGCCTCGGTCAGGGCCAACTGCAGGTTCAACGTGAGGATCGAGATGAGGATCACGCCCAGATTTCGTTTCGCGGAGACCCAGCTGACGAGAGCACCGAGAACGCCGGAGGCGGCCATCCCGACGGGGATCAGAAGCCACGGGGAGATCCCGAGGACGTCCTGTGAGAGAACAGCCATCACGTAGGCCGCGCCGCCGGCGAGCGCACCCATAAACAGGAACAGCTGGTCGGTGTGGCCGAAGGCGATGTTCAAGCCGATCGCCAACAGCGCAAAGATGAGGAACTGGTTGTACAGCCGGAGATACGTGGTGCTCTCGAGGACGAAAAGCGGGGCAAGGGCCAACACGACGGCCATCACGCCCGTCCACGTGCGTTCCGTCCGCGGAAGCGGTAGCGACGTCATTCTCCCACCACCGGTCGAACCAGAAGGATGATCACTGCGGTCATAAACAGGATGATGCTCGCGAGATACGCGCCGATGAAGAAGTTCGCGTACGTCGCGACGATCCCGAGCAGAATCCCCGCGACGGCGGTTCCCTCAATGCTTCGGATGCCGCCGACGATCGAGACGATCAGCGCGAAGATCGTGAACTGAAAGCCGCTCGTGACTCCGAGGGTCGCGCTCGTGCCGTACACGACGCCGGCGATGCCGGCAACGATAGTCGCAAGAACGAACACGATCGCCCGGATGCGTCGTGGATCGACCCCGATCAGCAACGCGCCGACCTCGTCCTGGAAGACCGTTCGAGCGGCCTTCCCGAGGAACGTCCCGCGCAGGAACGCGAATAGGGCGACGAGCACCACCGCTGAGACGGTGATGACGAGGATCGAGGACCCGGGTATCGTGATACCGATGACGTCGATGCGGGGCAACCCGAGCGAGAGCGAATATCGCGAGGGGAAGAAGTTGGTCAACGTTCCCTCAAGCAGTATCGAGAGGCCGAGGGTAACGAAGATCCCCAATAGGATCCGTTCCTCTCCGTCCGAGCGGTACACGAGCGACAGCAGCGTTCGGTCGACGGCGACGCCGAGGATCCCGACCAGGCCGACGCCGAGGATGAACGCCGGCACCGATCCGAGACCGACCGTCGTCGACAGGTAGTGAGCCATCAGCGTGCCGAGGATCGCGAACATTCCGATCGCGAGGTTGAGCACCTCACCCAACCCGAACACGAGCGTGATCCCGACGCCCAAAAGCGCCAGGAACATCCCGTATGCGATCCCGTCGATCCCGACAGCGATCAAAGTGTTAGTTGCTACCATATACTTCTACGCCTATTGCGATGTGGTGTCATCGTATACCTTACGGATTAGTTGTTCGCTCGTGAGTGTTCGATAGTCGGCAGACCGCGGCGTGAGGCATCCGACCGTCGGGACCCGGGCCGATCCGGGGATCGTCGCAGCCGCGTCCAACGGGGCTCGATGGTCTCCAACCCGAATACGGACGTCGCCGAACGCGGAGCCAGGCGTCGCCGAACGCGGGTCGAGAGTCAAGACCCGAGGTTCGTCTCCTGGATCAGTACTCGCGGGCCGGAAGCGGATCCGAACGGAACACTTCCGAGAGTCCCCAGTCACGGTCGGGCGCGTAGTCGGGCGCCTCCGTGGTGAACTCGCTGTAGATCTGGACCTGCCCGTCCGGTTCGCCGCCGTTCGTGTACTGGAGCGGTTCGGGGTAGAGCGTCTCGAACTCGATCTCGCGAACCGTCTCGGTGATCGCGGCCGAGGTCGCCTCGCCGGCCTCCTCGATCGCCGCCGCGAGCAGATGTGCGGTGACGTACCCGTAGCTGTGGTGCGTGTCGAAGTCCTGGTCCGGGAACTCCTCCGAGAACCCCTCGGCGACGCCGACGTACTCGTCGGTCGTGTAGTCGGACATGTGGTAGTGAAGGTACGCCTCCTGTGCGAGGTCGCCGAGCGCGCCCTGGATCACGCCCGGCGGGAAGCCGGACCCGGAGATGGCGTCCGGATCGAGACCGATGTCGAACGCCTGTTGGGTGATCGTGAAGTTACCCGGCGGGTGGCCGGTCGCGTTCAGGAACTCGATGTCCTCGTCGAAGCTCCGCAGATAGGGCCGGAAGTCGGACGTGCCGACCGGCGCGACCTCGATCTGGACGTCGTCACCGAACTGTTCCTCCATCGCGGCCTGGATCGATCGCCCCCACGCGTAGTCACCAACGATCGCGCCGATGTTCTCGTAGCCGCGTTCCTCGATGAGCTGCGACTGCGCGATCATCGTGTTCGATGCGGGCAGGAGACCGACGCGGAACGAGTGTTGACGCTGGTCGTTGATCGCCGCGTCAGCGCCCGCCATATGGAGGAAGTTCGGGACTTCGAGTTCCTGAGCGGTGTCCGACGTCCGGATCCCGACGTCGCTCGAAACGGCGCCGGTGATCGCCACCGCGTCGTCCTGCTCGACGAACTCCCGGAAGTAGCTGTCCGCCTGTGAGGGATCGCTTGCCGTGTCGTTTGAGACGACCTCCAGATCGCGGTCGAGAACCCCGCCGTCGGCGTTGATCTCCTGTATCCCGTACTCAAGACCGGCCTGGTGGGCCTGTCCCCAGGGACCGAAGTTCCCCGACAGCGGCTGAATGGCGCCGATCACGATCGGGTCATCGGAACCGCCACCGTTGCCACCGCCGTTTCCGTTGCCGTTGCCACCGCCGTTTCCGTTGCCGTTGCCACCGCCGTTTCCGTTGCCGTTGCCGCCACCGTTTCCGCCGATACAGCCTGCGAGGACGGTAACGCTCGTTGCACTGCCGCTTGCCTTCAGGAAGGTTCGTCTGTCCATAGATACCTACTGCCAGTAGGCGTCTATGACGGTTTTAAACTATCGGTATATATGTTGCTTAACATATTACACCGGAGCCGTCAGGCGGTAGTCATACGGTAGGGGCGTCAGCGTGGACGAGTCGAACAACCTGGGCCCGAACGCCGATCGAGAACTCTCGGAAAAACGTGAATTCCGCTCGCCGCGATGGAGGCGATCCGGGAAGAAGGCGCTACCGGCGTTCCCGATCCGCGAGAGGGAAAGTAACCGTTATACGCCGGGTGGCCTATGCTGGAACTATGCAACGACGCGCTGTAGCCGTGTACGCCGTGCTCTTCCTGTTGGTGGGCGCGGCAGCGGGCACACTTACGGCGACTGCGGACGCTCCGGAGGTCTCGTTCGATAACCCGGCGTTCGAGGGCGGTGCGGGTGACTCCTTCGAGTACAACGGGACGACGTACACCGTCACCGAGGTAACCGAGGAAACGTCGGAGAGCCACGGAGCAACGACCACGACACTGGTTGGAACGATCGAGTGGAACCGAACAGTCGAGGAGTCGGCGACGTGGGCGAACGACTCGACCGTGGCCTACGACGGAAACGACTGGCGCGTCGTGATCGACGGCGAGGACCCCGACACAGTCACGCTACAGGACCAACTCGACCGGACGGCGATCCTCGAGAACGATTCGTCCGCCGACAACGAGACCGTCCAAAGCGACGGCGAGGAATACGTCGTGGTTCGCGACGAAACCGGGTCCGCGACGCTCGTCCCGGCAGAGGAGTACTTCCCGGAGCCCGAGGAACGGCGGATCGCAGAGGGTGAAACGATAACGTACGACGAGCACGACGCAACCGTCGAAAACGTTACCGCGAGCGAGGCGACGCTTCGGTGGGAGACCGTCGAGACGTCCTCGGCGGAACTGAGCCAACAGGGAACGGTGACGCTCGGCGGAACGGACTTCGTCGTGATCTTCCAGGACAGTTCGACCGTGTCGCTGTCAAGCGATATGGAGTCCTACGAGGCACAGCAAGCCCAGATCGACCAGTTCGAACAGCGAATGTCCGGCTTGACCCGGGTTCAGTGGGTCTCGATCGGCCTCATGATGTTCCTGATCGCGTTCGCGTTCATGCCGTCGCGGTACTGAAAACGCGTTCGGAGGAACGGTCCAGTCCGCCGACCGCCCCGGACCACGACCCGTATTCGGATCGGATCGGTTCCAAGCAGTGCTCATCCGTTGCCTCAACGGTGGTTGTTTTCGATCGCGTTCCCCGATCGTGGTGTCTCGAAGCCCCGGCCTCCCGGCTCCCGCTTATCGCAACAGCGAAACCACGCCGACGATCACAGCAACGATGACGAGCGTGGCAAGGGAGAATCCGGCCGCGAGCCGCGGAAACGCGAGCCACAGCGCGATGAAAAACGAGAACGCAAAGCCGAACAGCAGCGCAATGAGAACGCCGCGAAACGGGTTCTGTACCGCTGCGACGAACACTCGCTGTGGGAGCGTCAATTCGTCGAGTCGAAGCTCCGACGTATCGACAGCCTCGGATCGACGATCGGTCTCACGACGATCCTGGGAACGGCGATCCTGGGCACGAGGATCATCCTGATCGCGGTCACCGTCCGTGCCGTCGGGCCGGTCATCCGCATCCGGATCGGCACCATCTGTCTCGGCGGTCACGATCGCCCCTACGTGGGTGAGACGCCTGTACCTACCGATCGCTGACGGATGGGCTCGTGCCGCCGTGATCGGTTCGGCGTTTACGGATCCGGACCGTCTGTGCGTCCTCGGTGGCGTCGTCCACGACCAGTGCACGACCGACGCCGGTGGGAAGGGTGCTGGCGAGATCGGTCGCGAGGTAGGTCGGCTGGGCGGTCGAGAGCGCCTCAACGTCCCGGTCATCGGTCAACCGGTGGGCGATAACGAGATCCGACTGGGAGACCGTGACGGGCGGAAGCGCGCTCGGACGCTGTGTCGCACAGACGACGCTCACGCCGGGCGCCCGACCACGGGTATACAGCGTCCGAAAGGCGTCGGCGGCGATCCCGTCGAGGAACGCGTGTGCCTCATCAACGAGCAACCACGGCAAGACGTCGGGATCGGTGTCGACGCAGTGATCGTAGATCCCGCGCGCGATCGCGTAGCCGATGGCGTCCAGCGCGGCCGGCGGCAGCGACCGACAATCGATCACGGTCGGACCGCCGCCGACGATCGCGCCGACCGACGGCGCATCGACGTCGAAGACGTCCCACGCCGCGAGCAGGTCGAGATGGTTTCGGACGGTTCGGATCGTCTCCACGGGTACGTCGGCGTCGGTTACGGCCTGCCGGATCGCGGAGATCGACACTGGCCCCGGCTCGTCCGCGATCGTTTCAACGATCCGCCAGAGAAGGCTCCCGGCCGGCTGCGCGGGATCGAGACGCGCGATCTCGGGCCACCGATCGGGCGGCAGCGATCCCGGGTGGATCGACGCCGTAAGCACCCGGCCACCCGGGAGCGCAGCGAGGCCGTCGAAGGCACCCATCGGATCGAGAACGACCGGCGACACGCCGGCGGTCGTCGCGATCTCCTCGGCGAGGACGCCGAGCGTGTAGGACTTGCCGGTGCCGCGTTTCCCGACCAGCACTCCGGCGTGTGGCCCATCGAGGTCGATCCCGACCGGAGCACCCGCGCTCCCGTCACGGGCGAGGAACGCACCGAGATGAGCGCGTGGCCCGCCCGTTCCCGGTTCCCGACCGAGTACGTACGGTGCCGCGTCCGCCGGTGTCGCAGTCGAGCGTGTGTCCTCCGACGATGCCGTATCCAGCCGTGGAGCCTGTGACGAGGAGTGCGTGTGCGTCCCGGAGACACCAGTACGGCCGCACACGCCGGTCGATTCACCGTGATCGAACATTACGGTCGGTGTGTCGCCATCAGATAAAAACCGGAGGGCGAGTGTTTATATACGAATCCGGGACCAGACGGCCTATGATCGAAACCGCCGGGTCAGCGATCCGAAAAGGGCTCGATGATCTCCGACGTGACGAACGAGCGATCGAGGGGTTACCGATCCGCCTCGTCATCGCGCTCGTCGTCGGCGTCGCGAGCTTGAGCGTGATGATGAGTATGGTGAGTGGGATCGAGGGCCTGGCGGTGATCGAACTGGACGTCCAGCCGGAACCCGAGGTGACGACGCCGGGTGAACAGGAGATCGCGTTCACCGTCGTCGATCCCGACGGGCAACCGGTCGCCGATGCAACCGTCGTGGTTCGTGGAGAGACCGCTCGGATCGATTCGGTGGCGACCGCACGAACCGACGCGTCCGGCACCGCGACCGTAACCGTCGATCCGAGGCTCGGCCCCAACCAGGCCGATGGAACCCTCGTCGTCGACGTCAAGCCGCCAGCCGGCAGCGAATACACCGACGATCGCGAGAACACGAACGTGCTGGTGGTGCGGGAATGACCGGTCCAAGCAGCCGGCGGATGGGAACGATGACGGATGTCAGTGAACGGAACGGTGACGGAGCAGTGACGGGAGAGACGGTCACCGGTGATCGTCCCAATCGACCCAGTTCTGTTCCCACCCCTGCCGAGAGGCGGCGCTGGTGACGGCGCGTTCGGCGTCCTCACGGCGGGTACGGTTGCGCTCGATCGGGCCGCGTTCGCCGTCGGCAAGCATCGGTTGTAGCCGAACGGGACCCGCCCGTTCACGGACGCGGTAGCCGCCACGGCGGCCGGCGGACGGGGACGTCGGCGAAGCGGGCCGGTCCGATCTGTCGACGCCACCGGCACCATCGGTGGCGTCGGCGCCATCGAGACCGTCGGAGCCATCGCCGCCGGCGTCACCGGCACCCCCTGCCTCGGGTTCGACGGCAAGCAGCGTCTGCTCACCGGTCCCGTTGGGGAAGACCAACCGGCCATCGGGATCGAGCTGTTCGATCAGGGCGCGTGGCGGGTCGGCGACGGCGGCCTCGAGGAGGATCCGGTCGAACGGCGCGTACTCGGGGAGACCGGTCGACCCGTTCCGCCGATCGACCAGCACGGCGTCGTAGCCGGCCGCCGAGAGGTTCGACCGCGCCACGTGAACGATCTCCCGGTCGATGTCGATCGCGTGGACGTGGCGCGCGCCGACGATCTCCGCAAGCACCGCCGCCGTGTAGCCGACGCCGGCGCCGACGACGAGGGTTTCCTCGCCGGGTGAGGGATCGAGGGCGGCGATCATCCGAACAACCGTGGAGGGCGCAAGCGTTCGCGTGCCGTGTTCGCGACCGGCCCGATCGTCGTACGGGGACTCCGAGACGAACGTTTCGCGGGGCACACGCTGCAGCGCGGTGAGTACCCGCTCATCAAGCGGCCGATCGAGGCGGTGTTCGAGGCGCTCGATCATGTCCGCCCGCAACGTCGTCTCGTCCATACTCGACGGTCGGGCGTGGGTCGTAATGAACCGCACGCTCGACGGCGGGGCATACGGACGTCGAACCGGCAGCGATCCGGGTCCGTCAGCCGACCATCGGGACGAACCGAACCCCGCCGTGTCGCTCACGGTCGAGGCCGTCCGACTGAACGGTGACCCGGATCAACTCCTGATCGCCTCGTCGACCGACCGGACCGACGATCCGCCCGCCGAGACGTGTCTGCTCGATGATCGCGTTCGGGATTCCCTCGGCGGCGGCACAGGTGAGGGAGGCGGCGTCGTACGGTGCGTACTCCGGCCACCCGTCCCGACCGTCGCCGACGCGAACGTCGACGGCGGCGTACCCAAGCCGATCGAGTCGCTCGCGGGCCGCGGCGGCGAGCGCATCGACGTACTCGACGCTGTAGACGTGTCCGGATTCGCCGACGAGTTCCGCGATGACGGCGGCGTGGTACCCACAACCGGTCCCGATTTCGAGCACGCGATCGCCCGTCGAAACGTCGAGGAGGTCCGCCATCAGCGCGACCATATGCGGCGCGCTTATCGTCTGGTTCGACCCGATCGGCAAGGGACGGTCGGCATAGGCGCGTTCGACGGTGGCGTCGGGGACGAACTCGTGGCGGGGGACGGACCCGATCGCGGCGAGAACGGCCTCGTCGACGTCCAGCCGCTCCCGGAGTCGCTCGACCAAGCGATCGCGAGCGTCGCTGAGTGACATATGGTACCATAGAACGGAGAGAATCCTGAAAGCTGTGGTCCCACAAGACTCCCGTCTATCGAGGAGAACATCAGTCGATCAGCCGGCTGGATCTACCTGGTCGGCGGATCACGGAGATCAAAGCCGAGGCAGCTCACCAGGCCGACCAGGCCGTCGAGGTCTCATCGCGCGCGTACAGGCGCTTGACGTCCTTCGCGAAGGCGATGTCGCCTTTGTGATCGAGTTTGTCGAACCGATAGTCGGGAGCGTTCTCACGGATCTGGACGCCCTCGACGGTGAACTCCTCATCGCCGAACGTCTCGGTCTCGCCGATCTCGAACTCGTAATCGCCCGGAACGGCGACCGAGAGGGGGCGCGTTCGGTCGCGGTTGCCGTCCGACGGATGGAGCGTCACCTTTACCGAGACGTTGTCGACCGCGCGAGTCCACAGCGTCTCGATGTCCTCGGCATCGGCCTCCTCGACGCGTTCCTCGGGGCCGACCTCGATGTCGGTCACCCGGGCCTGCAACAGCGCCTCCGGGGAGTCGACGACGAACTCGCCGCCGACCTCGGCGTACGTGTCGGCAGGAACCTCCATCGTCGTTGTGAACGACTGGTCGTCCTGTGAGACGACGATGTCGATGGATTCCGTCTCCGGCTCCGAGATCTCGGTTTTGTGCGTGTGACCGCAGTCGGTGCACCTGACGGTCGCCTGTCCGCCGGGACTGAGCACCTCGTGGACCGTCGGCTCGCCCGACGAACAGGACGGGCAGACGAGACCGACGCGTTCGCGTGTATCGCTCATTGGTGGCGTTATCCCGTCGACGCGTAAAAACCCGCGTGTGTCGGGCGGCGCGTGTGGGTGACTCGCGCGTGCGTCGGGAAGGAATGCCGACCGGACGAACACCGACTGGACGATCGACGCCGACGGAGGCGTATCAGGTGGAGCGCCGACGGACGGTCGAGGGGCGGACGCCCGTTCATTGCTCGTGCTCAGGCGGACGGGAGGTCGATCGCTTCGCCGTCGACGTACACTGTGGGGTCCCGCAGGATCCCGTCGAGATGCAGCGGGGCCTCGGTGTCGCCGCCGATGCTGGCGTCGTCGCCGAGCGCGATGTGGACGGTTCCGGCGGCCTTCTCGTCGAGAAGGACCGATCCAACGAGGTCGGTCACGCCGACGTTGGTGCCGATCCCGAGCTCGGCGAGGTTGTACGCGTCCCGGCCGACCGACTCGGCCCCCGCCTCGACCTGCTCACGGATGGCGGGGTCGGAGATGTCGGTGACGAAGCCGTCCTCGACCTCGAAGGTGAGCCGTTCGTCGTCCGCGAGCAGCCCGTGCGGACGCATCGTTCCATCGACGACGTAGGTACCGTCGGCCGTCTCCGGCGAGACGAACACCTCGCCGGCGGGAAGGTTCGAGAAATCGCCCGGCTGGTGAACCATTCCGGTGTCGGTATTCCACTCGCGGTCGCCCGGCTCGAACGTGATGTCGGTTCCGGCGGGTGTGGTAACGCGGATCGTGTCGGCGCCGGCGACCCGGTCGTGGACTGCGGCGCAGTGATCCGCAATGGCGGCGTAATCGGCGTCGAGCCCGGTCACGAACACCGATTCGGTGATCCCCGGCAGGGTTGCGCCGCGCGCGCCGGCCTCGCACGCGTCGCCGCGTGCACGCGTGTGACTGATGCTTTTCGTCGTCGGTGCGAGGAACGCGTCGGTCGACGCCATCGCCTCGGCGACGGCCGCGGGGGGCTCGCCGCCGTGTTGCTCGCCCGGCGGATACTGCAGGATCGTCGCGTCGTCGGTCACGTCGCAGGCAGCCGCGTACAGAGCCTCGCCGATCGAGCGGCGTTCGTCGTCGGTGACGATCACGATCGATTCGTCGGCGGCGAGGTTCAGACACTGCCCGACGGCGGTGTCGGCGGCGGTCGCGAGGTCGGCGTCGGTGACGTCGCTCGACATACTCCACGGTGGAACGTCCATCCCGTTAGCGTTTGCCTCTCGCGGTGCCGATATCGATCGGTCGTCGATGACGGCCGATCGGTGGGAACGGCTCCCAACGACCGTCACTGACGGTCTCGTAACGATTATACGGGCCGCGGGCCGACTTCCGGGTATGATCCACGTGGGCGTCAACGGATACGGAACGATCGGAAAACGTGTCGCGGACGCGGTCGCGGCCCAGCCGGACATGACCGTCAGCGGCGTCGCGAAGACCCGCCCGAACTACGAGGCCGAAACCGCGGTTCGACGTGGCTACGACCTCTATGCCGCGATCGATGACCGCGCTGACGCCTTCGCGGATGCCGGCCTCGACGTCGCCGGCGGCTTGGAGGAGCTGATCGAGGCGAGCGACATCGTCGTCGACTGTTGTCCCAGCGACATCGGCGCGAAGAACCGACCCGTTTACGAGGACCACGGCACACCCGCGATCTTCCAGGGCGGCGAGGGCGCCGACATCGCCGACGTCTCGTTCAACGCCCGGTCGAACTTCGAGGACGCCCGCGACGCCGACTACGTCCGCGTGGTCTCGTGTAACACGACCGCTCTCTCGCGGGTCATCGCCCCGCTCGAGGAGGAGTACGGCATCGAGAAGGTGCGGGTCACCCTCGTCCGCCGCAGCGGCGATCCCTCCGAGACGGGTCGCGGACCGGTCAACGACGTGCTTCCGGATCCGGTCTCGATCCCCTCCCACCACGGCCCGGACGTCAACACGATCTTCCCCGACGTCGACATCGACACGCTCGCGCTGAAGGCCCCGACGACGCTGATGCACACCCACAGCCTCAACGTCACCCTCGAGGCGGAGCCCGACGAGGCAGCGATCCTGGATCTCCTCGCGGACGAATCACGGATCTTCACGATCCCCGAGACCGCCGACATCGACGGCGCGGGCAAGCTGAAGGACTACGCCCTCGATTCGGGGCGCCCCCGTGGCGACCTCTGGGAGAACTGCGTCTGGGCGGAGTCGGTCGGGATGGAGGGACCGGACCTGTACCTGTTCCAAAACGTCCACCAGGAGTCGGACGTCATCCCGGAGAACATCGACGCGATCCGCGCGATGGTGACCGACGTCGACGCCGCGGCGTCGATCGAGCGAACCAACGAGGCGCTGGGCGTCGGGCTCGAGAGCCTGTTCGACGCCCGTGGCGACCGTGAAGCGGTTCCGATCGACGACTGAGGCGGACCGACGCCCGAAACGGATCCCGTCGATTGGTGGTGATCGGTCGACTCGTTGCCGTCCCGTTTTGCCGAAGTGACCGAAGATGTTCGCGGTCGCATTGAAGTACGTCGGACCCATAGGTATGGCCGTACGACGAGAACAGCTCGCACACCGCATACGGCCACACCACCCAACCCTATGACCGATCCCGACGAGACCGCCGGCCACACCACCGAGACCGCAAACGTCCCCGACGACTCCGGAGCCACCGCCTGCTCGTACTGGGCCCCCGACGACTGTGAGGGGACGCCACACTGTCCGCCGCGCTGTCCGCGATTCGTGGACAAACACGGCACGCCCTGGACGATCCGGGAGGCAACCGAGTCGGACCGGAACGGGCTCCGTGAGATGTACGGGACGTTCACCTCGGCCGAGCGGGCCCAGGGGCTCCCGCCGGTCAACGATCGGCAGATCGAGACGTGGCTCGACCGGCTGTTCGACCGAGGACTCAACGTCGTCGCCGTCGGACCGGACGGGATCGCGGGCCACGCGGTGTACACGCCGACGTACGTTGCCGACCCCGAACTCGCGGTCTTCGTCGGGCCGGCCTACCACGGTCGGGGGCTCGGAACCGAGCTGTGCAAGCAGATCATCGCCCTCGGTGCGGCGAACGGACGGGAGGCGATCGAGTTGACCGTCGAGCCGTCGAACTCGGTGGCCTGCGGCATCTACCGGCGGCTCGGGTTCGAGGTGGTCGAGCGCAAGGCACGGGAGATCGAGATGCGACTGCCGCTGTCGACGGCGACGGCGATCGAGGTCCAGCATCCGCCGGCGCTGCGGGCCAAGTGACCGCCTCAGGCAGTTCGTTGCAGCTCCTCGACGGCCGGCAGCGGTTCGCCGGTGAGTGCCCGGATGTAGGCGCCGCCGGCGATCGAGACGTGTGAGAAGTCGTCCTCGTCGAGCCCGTAGAGTTCGATCGCCCGGGAAGTGTCGCCGCCGCCGATCACCGAGAAGCAGTCGGTATCGGCGATCGTCTCGAGGACGCCGACGGTGCCGTCGGCGAACTGTTCGTCCTCGAAGACGCCGAGTGCCCCCTTCATAAAGACGGCCGCCGAGCCCCGGATCACGGGGTCGTAGGCGTCGACCGTCGCCGAGCCGATGTCCAGGTACGCGTCGGTTTTCTCCTCGACGTCATCGACATCGATCTCGGTTCGGTTGCCGTTCTCGTCCTCGTAGGCGAGATCGACCGCCAGCTCGATCTCGTCGCCGCGCTCCGCGAGCAGCGTCTCGACGGTCTCGTGGGTTCGGTCCCACTGCTCGTCGAAGAGATCCATCCACTTCAGGTCGTGACCGATCGGATGGCCGGCGGCGCGCAAGAAGAGCTCGCCGGCGACGCCGCCGAGCAGGAACCGGTCGACCTTCCCCTCGAGGGCGTCCATCACGTCGATGACGTCGATCGCCTTCGTCCCGCCGATGATCATCGTCACCTGACCGTCGAACTCGCGGGTCGCGATCGCCGTGTTGGCCTCGTACTCGGCCTCCATCACTCGCCCGGCGTAGGCGGGGAGGACGCGCGGAAAGCCGACGAGGGACGCGTGTGCACGATGGGCCGCCGAGTAGGCATCGTTGACGTAGGCGTCGAAGTACGGTGCGAGCGAGCGGACGAATTCGGTCTCGGCCTTGGTCTCGGGGTCCGCCTCGGGAAGCTCGTCATCGGCCATTCGAACGTTCTCGAGCAGGAGGATCTCACCCGGATCGGTCGCCTCGATCGCCTCGTGGGCGGCCGCCCCGTGGGTGTCCGCGACGAAGGCGACCTCGCGGCCGACGTGTGATTCGAGCAGATCGGCGTGTCGCTCCAGGGACACGAAGTCGTCGTTGCCGGGCCGTCCCTGGTGGGCCAGACAGACGACCGGATGCCCCCGCTCGGCGAGCTCCCGGACGGTGGCGGCGTGGCGTTTGAACCGCCGGTTGTCCCGCGGTCGTCCGTCCTCGATCGGCGAGTTGAGGTCCAGACGCACCAGCACGCGGGCGTCGCCCGGCAGGTCGTCGAGCGTCTTGAACGGTGCCATACGTGCCCGAACGAAGAGGGCTCACTTAGCCGTGGGGAAACGCACTCGGGATGACGTGTGTTCACACGGTGGCGGTGCGTGGCAGTCACGGAACGATCGATTCGCCCGATTCGTCGCCCCGTCGGTGACGATATGCGGCGCAGGGAAACGGCGGAAACCGCGGCTGACAGAAGGCTTATCCGACTCACAGCCCTGCCTTCGCGTATGGACAGAGACGACCGCGACGATCCGTTCGGCGATTTCTTCGAGGAGATCGAACGGATGATGAACCAGATGGCCAACGCGGACGGCGAGCACGCCGACGACGCGGGCTTCGGCACGGAGACGCACGTGGACACGTACGTCGAGGACGACACCGTGCGCCTGGTCGCGGACCTGCCCGGCGTCTCCAAGGAGGACCTCTCGTTGCAGTGTGACGGCGAGACGCTGACGGTGTCGGCCGCCTCGGACCGCCGGGAGTACGACGAGCGCGTCTCGCTTCCGGTCCGCGTCGACGAGCGGTCGGCGTCCGCGACGTTCAACAACGGGATCCTCGAAGTGACGTTCGACCGTGCGGACGACTCGGCGTCGATCGACGTTGCGTGAGGTGAGGCGGGAAGCCAGTGCCGGCCGTTCCCGAAGTCCGAACAGCTCGGCCTCCGATCAGCCACCGCCGGCCGCGGTTCGCCGGATGAGCGCCGCCAGCCGGTCGTAAAACTCCTCCGCGTACTTCTCGGCGGCGTCCACCGTCGGCCGGGCGTTGGTCTCGGTCACCACGAGCCGGTCATCCGTTTCGAGGAGGTCGACGCCGAGATAGTCGATCCCGAGCGTGGCCGCGGTTCGTTCCGCGATCGCCCGGTGGCGCTCGGGCGGATCGATCGCGGTCGCGGTCGCCCCGCGGTGGACGTTGTGTTTCCACCGGCTTGCGCCGTCGGCGTCGATCGCGGCGGCGGCATCGTCGTCGGCTGTATCAACCGTGACGGCGTCATCATCACCGCGGGACGCCGTCCCGGAGGCCGGATGGCGGCGCTCGACCGCGCCGAGACACTCGCCGTTGACCACCATCAGCCGGTAGTCGCGCGCGTTCGGGAGGAACTCCTGGATCAGGTAGGACTTATCCCCGGTCGCGGGATTGTCGTGGATCAGATCGAGGTAGTCGATCGTCCCCGAAAGGTCGTCCCGGTCGGCCGCCTTCGCGACGCCGACGCCGCGGGTCGCGGAGTTCGGCTTGACGACGAGGGGATACGACAGCCCCGCGGCGTCGACCGCATCGAGTACCGCGGCCTCATCGACCGGGTTCGAGACCATCACGGTCCGAGGAACCGGGACGCCGGCCGCATCGAGCGCGCTCGTGACGCCGCCCTTGTTCCGCGAGGTGAGGACGACGTCGCGGTCGTTGACCCACGGGATCTCGAGGCGCGCGTCGAGCGCCGCCCCCTCCATCAGTCGCGTCGGATAGACGAAGCCGACGTCGACCGCGTCGGGGGTCGGCTCGACGGGATCGGCGGGGGCATCCGGGGCGTCGGTGACCCGGATCGGCCGCTGTTTCGCGCGGAGGTGAACCACCTCGATCCCGCGGTCCGCGAGGGGGTCACGAACGCGCTCGAAGGTTTCCGAACGGGTACTCATCGCGAGCCGAAGCATCGATCCACACGAACGGGGCAACGGGGATAAGCCTCGCGACGATGGTCGAAACTGGGACACGGGCGACGATCCGAAGAAGACGCCGGAGGCCGTCGATCGACGATCGATCCTACGAGACGAGCAGCTTCTCGCCGCGGTCGACGGTGATCCGACAGGACGGGGACATCTTGTTGTACGCGCGTCGGAACGCCTCCTTGACGGCCGAGGCGTCCTCGGGGTCACAGTACGCCGTGAAGACGGCTTCGTCGACCATAACCCGTGCCGCGGTGCCGACCGGCTTGCCGAACGCCTGCCGCATCCCGTCGGAGACACGGTCGGCGCCGGCGCCGGTCGCCTGCTTGTTCTCCCGGATGACCTGGTGGGGGAACTTCCGGAGGACCATCTTGTACTCGCCCTCGCCGATCTCGGTGAGAAGGTGGCGGTTGGCGGACAGGCGGGCGCTCTCGAGGGACCCGTGGCGGATCTGGAGCGTCTCCTCGACGCGGAGGCTGATCTCGACCTCGTAGTCGTCGGGGTCGGCCTGAAGGTCCCCCATGTTGTGCTGTGCGATCTTCGAACCCGGAATGCCCGTGATGTACTCGCGTCGCGTGTACGAGGGCTTGCTGATCGTCCGGTACATAGAGGCCGGCTTTTCTGACATGGTTACTTGTCGAGTATACCCGCCGCTGCGCGAATAAACCCTTCGAAAGGCGGCCGTTCACCCCCTGAGAGGCGTCCCCGCGCCGTCGGATCCCCCGATGAACCGTGTCCCCGACGTCACGAGGACGGCGCGTCGGTGGCGTCCGCGTCGTCGGCGTCCGCGTCGTCAACGCCGACGTCGTCAGCGCCTCCGTCGTCGCCGGCCGGGGCCGGAGGGTCGAGCGCGACGTGCTCGAACCCGCGATCGGCAAGCAGTTCCGCCGCCCGGTCGGTGATCGAGGGTGCGACGAGGATCCCGCGAACCCGGTCCGTGTCGGATGCGTCGGCGGCGGTCCCGGAGTCGGCCGCGTCCGGGTCGTCGTCCTCGGAGTCGGCCGCGGACCGTTCCTCGGCGACGGCGTCGACGTACCTGCCGAGTTGGCTGACGGCGCTCGGCCCGACACGCCGGCGTTTCAACTCGAGAACGACCGGCGTCCCGGCGGCGTCGACGCCGAAGACGTCCATCGGGCCGGCGGCGCTGTCGCGTTCGATCGCGGTCGGCTCGAAGCCCGGCTCGATCAGGGTGGGATCCTCGAGGATCCGCCGCCGGAGGTCCGCCTCGCTGCCGGTGACCGCCAGGTCACGGCCGCCGGTCACCGCCATCGCTGAGAGCTGGTGGACCGTCGAGAACCGCACGATGAGCGTCTCGTCGGGCGAGGACCGTTCCGACCGGACCCGAAGCCGCCCGTCACGGACGGCGGCGTGGTGGGTCGATCCGGGCGGCTGCCAGTTGACCGGGGTTCGCTGCTCGTCGGTGTGGACGAGCGCCGCGCCGTCCGGCTTGAGGATGAGGAGCCGGTCACCCGGGCCGAGCGAGGATGCGGCACGACCGCGATACTCGACGCTGCAGGTGCCGAAGACGGTGATCAGCGCGCCGCGGTCGAAGGCGGACTCGAGTTCCCACAGCGCCTCCCGATGGCTCGGGTCGTGGCGGGTCGTGACGGACACGGCCGACGGCTAGGCGGCGCGCAGTCAAAAGGGCGCCGCCCGGTCGGGCGTCGATCGGGAACCCGTCGCATCGGGCGCCGATCGGGATGACGCCGTCGGGTCACGACGCGACGGCGGCGCCGCTGTCCGGGTGAGAAAACGGAAAACGCAGCCGTGTGCCGATGCGTCGGTGAGATCGCCGATCGACCTTACAGTCGGGTAAGGTTCGTCGCGCGCGGGCCCTTGGGGGCGTCCTCGATCTCGAACTCGACTTCCTGTCCCTCTTCGAGATCGGGGCCGCCGATGTCCTCCATGTGGAAGAAGACGTCGTCGTCCGCGTCCTCAGTCGAGATGAAGCCGTAGCCGCCAGTGTCGTTGAAGAAGTCAACCGTTCCGGTAGACATTGCACCCGCACAAACGCCAGTATCGGACATAAGGGTTGTGTATTCGGCGACGCCGACGGAACCGGGCGTGATGGGGCGTCTCGTCGGCTAGCGGTGCCTGGATTCGCCGTTCCGTTCCCTACACGTACTGCCGCTGGAACTCCTCGTCGGTCTTGGTGAGATAGAGGATCCCCTCGATGAACCCGATGATGGCCGGGATGAACGTCCAGGAGAAACAGAGGTACAGCAGTCCCATCCCGTTCTCGCCGAGATAGAACTTGTGTGCCCCGATCCCGCCGAGGAGGAGGGCAAGGATCCCCGCAGTCGTGCGGTCCTTGGAACTCCTGGCCGCGCCGGCACCGCCCGCCGGGGCGCCCCCGGCTGCACCGCCGGCGCCGCCAGCGGCCGCACCGCCCTGCCGGACGCCACATTCCGGACAGATCTCGGCCTGCTTCTTGATGATGGTCCCGCAGCTCGAACAGAACTGTTCGTTGGGACCGGGCTGTCCGTTGGGGTCAGCCTGTCCGTTGGGGCCAGCCTGTGCGTTCGGCTCCGGGCTTCGACCGCCGTTCCGGCCGGCGGCACCACCGTCATCCGCGTCGCGGCGACCGGTCCGATCCGCACCGCGATCGTCTGAGTCCTCCCATCCCGCGTCGTCGGGGCCATCGCCGGCAGGGGCAACTCGATCGTCGTCGTCGTCCGACTCGTCGGATCGCGATCGTCGGTCACGGTTCGAATCGTCGTCAGTGGGACCTGGCATAGTTTCGAGGTGTTTCCGGGGATATTTATAACTATGTGACGGCCGATGGCGGTTTCGACCGCCGAGCTGGTCGGACGGACATCGAAGTGGTCGAACGGATGTCGAAGCAGTCGAACGGACGTCGAACCGGACGGACCGACGGAACTGAATCCCCTCAGGACGTCCCGACGGGGGATCCACGATGGAGCCAGAGCACTGCCAAGACGGCGACGGCGTATCCGGTCCCGATCGCCAGGATCCGACGATCGCCGCCGAGGAGAAGCCGGTGTAGTCCGAATCCATACGCGATCCCCAGCAGGAGCCCCGTCGTGGTGCGGACCCAGTTGGATCCCGCATCGGACCGACCCGCGGTGAGCGTCCAATCGACGAGGGCGGCGATCGGGAGAACCGCGATCACGAGGAGACCGATCGGTCCCTGAAGCCACCCGCCGATTCCCAGGCCGACACCAGCCGCGATCCCGGGATAGATCCCGGAACAGCGCGCGCACAGCCGTATCGTCCGCGAACCGATCGAGACCCGGTGACAGCGGTCGTACTCCGCCGGTTCGTGGTGGGACAGGAGATAGCGACGCGTCTCGGCGATCCCGGCGCGCAGTTCACGTCCGAGGACGTCACGATCCACGTCGGGGTCGACGGCAGCGACCGGCAAAAGGCTACGGACCGGTCGGGAACGGCCGCGAAAGCTACGGACGGATCGGGCGCGTTGGCGGACCGTCCTCCCCGCGGATGGAAAGGTATACGACGGAGACGCCACCACGCGTCTATAAACAGATGACCGACGAGGGATACGACCACACGGTGATCGAGCGCCGGTGGCAGGACGCGTGGGAGGCGGCGAACGCGTATCGGACACCCGACGACGTCGCGGACCCGACGTACGTGCTCGGGATGTACCCGTACCCCTCGGGGAAGCTGCACATGGGGCACGTCCGGAACTACACGATCACGGACGCGTACGCGCGCTACCGCCGGCTGCGCGGCGACGACGTCCTCCACCCGATGGGATGGGACGCCTTCGGGCTGCCCGCCGAGAACGCCGCCAAGGAGCGCGACACGAACCCGCGCGACTGGACGCTCGACTGCATCGAGACGATGAAGGGCCAGATGCAGTCGATGGGGTTCGGCTACGACTGGGACCGGGAGATCACCACCTGCACGCCCGACTACTACCGGTGGAACCAGTGGCTGTTCACCCGATTCCACGAGGAGGGGCTGGTCGAGCGCCGGGACGCCGAGGTGAACTGGTGTCCCTCCTGTGAGACCGTCCTCGCCGACGAGCAGGTCGAGGGCGAGGCGGAGCTGTGCTGGCGGTGTGACACGCCGGTCGAAACCCGGGAGCTCGATCAGTGGTTCCTGCGGATCACCGAGTACGCCGACGAGCTCCTCGAGGCGATCGACGACCTCGAGGGGTGGCCCAACTCGGTCCGGCAGATGCAGCGCAACTGGATCGGCCGCCAACACGGGACGGAGCTGTCCTTCGAGATCGAGGGACACGGCGACGTCGAGGCGTTCACCACCCGGGTCGACACGATCCACGGCGCGACCTTCTTCGCGCTCGCGCCCGACCACCCGATCAGCGAGGACCTCGCCGAGACGGACGCCGACGTCCGCCGGTTCATCGAGGAGGAAGCCGACCCCGAGGGCGACGAGCCGAACGGCGTCGCGACGGGGCTGACCGCCACGAACCCCGTGACGGGCGAGTCGATCCCGGTCTACGTCGCCGACTTCGTCCTCTCGGACGTCGGCACCGGCGCGCTGATGGCGGTCCCCGCCCACGACGAGCGCGACCACGCCTTCGCCGAGAAGAAGGACATCGAGATCCGGCCGGTGATCGCGCCCGAACCCGACTCCGGGGGTGCGGAGGGGACGGACCCGACCGTTCCCGACGTCGAGGAGGCGGCGTTCACCGAGGACGGCGTCCTCATCAACTCCGGCGAGTACGACGGCCTCGACAGCGAGACGGCCCGCGACCGGCTGACCGAGGACATCGGGAGCGCCAGCGAGGCGACCCAGTACCAGCTGCGCGACTGGGGCATCTCCCGGCAGCGCTACTGGGGCACCCCGATCCCGGTCGTCCACTGTGAGGACTGCGGCCCGGTGATGGTCCCCGAGGAGGACCTCCCCGTCGAGCTCCCCGAGTTCATCAACACCACCGGCAACCCCCTCGACGCCGCCGAGGAGTGGACGGAAACGACCTGTCCGGAGTGTGGCGCCCCGGCCGAGCGGGAGACCGACACGATGGACACCTTCGTCGACTCCTCGTGGTACCCGCTGCGGTACGTCTCGCCCGACCTCGAGGAGGCGCCGTTCGACCTCGAGCGCGCGAACGACTGGATGCCCGTCGACCAGTACGTCGGCGGGATCGAGCACGCGGTGATGCACCTGCTGTACTCCCGGTTCTTCACGAAGGTGCTCGCCGACCACGAGGGACTGGACCACCGCGAACCGTTCGAGAACCTGCTCGCACAGGGGATGGTCCAGCTCGACGGCGAGAAGATGTCGAAGTCGAAGGGGAACGTCGTCTCCCCCCAGCGGATCGTCGAGGAGTACGGCGCCGACACGGCCCGGCTGTTCATGATGCAGGCGGCCCAGCCCGAACGCGACTTCGACTGGTCGGAGGAGGGCGTTCGTTCGACGAACCGCTTTTTGGCCCGGCTCAAGGCGCTCGTCGAGGACCACGCCGACGCGATCGTGGCGGCGGACGCGACGGCGGCGGGAGCGGACGCTGGCACCGATGGCGACATCGACGCCGACGACGATCCGATCGCCGCGTACGTGACCGATGAGGTCGACGCCGCGATCGCCATCGCCACGGCGGAGTACGAGGATCTCACCTTTAACGTCGCGCTGCGGGAGGCCCAGGAGCTCGTCCGCACGCTCCGCAGCTACGCCGACGCCGTCGACGATCCGGATCCGGCGGTCCTCGGCCGCGGCCTCTCGGCGGCGGTCCGGCTGCTTGCGCCCGTGACGCCGCACCTCGCCGAGGAGCTGTACGCGCAGTTACAGGGCGCGGATCCGAGCGACGACGCCGACGCCGAGGCGGCCGTCGAGGAGGGCGTCGTGCTCGCCGCCGAGTGGCCCGAGGCGTCGGTCGACCGCGAGACGGTTCGAAAACGGCGGCGACTCGTCGAGAACACCCGCGAGGACGTCCGACAGATCATCGACGTCGCCGGCATCGAGGATCCCGAGTCGATCGACGTCGTGGTCGCCCCCGACTGGAAGTACGACGCCCTCGAGATCGCGATCGACAGCGACGCCGACAACCTGATCGGCGAACTGATGGCCGAGGACCACATCCGCGACCAGGGCGACGCCGCGGCCGCGTACGGCCAGGACCTCCAGGCCGAGCGCGAGGCGCTCTCGATGACCCTGCGCGGGGACGCCGAATACGACGCCCTCCGGGCGGCCGCCTGGCTGATCGAGCGGGAGTTCGACGCGCCGGTGCGGGTCGTCCGCGCCGAGGACGCGGCCGCCGACGTCGCGCGCAACGCGGAGCCCGGGCGACCGGCGATCGACATCACGGAGTAGCGATCGAGGGGGAAGCGGGGTCGATCCACGTCTCGGACACCGCCGCTCCGGCACGCTTTTCAGCGGCGCCGGGCTATCCCGGACGATGAACGTTGTCACGCTGGGTCCCGCCGGCACCTACTCCCACCGGGCCGCGCGGGCCGTCGCAGACGACGTGGCGTTCCGCGAATCGGTCACGGCGATCGTCGAGTCGGTCTCGGCGGGCTCCTTCGACCGCGGCGTCGTCCCGATCGAGAACAGCATCGAGGGGTCCGTCACCGAGAGCCTCGACGCGCTGGCCGACGAGGAGGTCGCGGTCGTGCAGGAGATCGTGACGCCGATCCGGCACGCCCTGTTGGCGCAGGCGGAGGACTTCGACGTGGTCGCGAGCCACTCGCAGGCGCTCGCGCAGTGTCGCTCGTTCCTCGAGCGGGAGTATCCCGAGGTCGACCGGGAGGCGGTCGCCTCCACGGCCCGCGGGGTCGAGCGCGCCCGCGAGGACGCCCGCGTCGCCGGGATCGGCCACCCGGATAACGCCGAGCCGCTCGACGGCGACGGGACGAGCCTCCGGATCCTCGCCGAGGACATCCAGGACCGCTCCTCGAACGCGACCCGCTTCCTCGTCATCGCCCCCGAGTCCGCACGCAGCGAGGCCGGCGGCAAGACGACCCTCATCGTCTATCCGGACGCGAACTACCCCGGGCTCCTCCTCGAGATGCTCGAGGCGTTCGCCGACCGGGACGTGAACCTCTCGCGGGTGGAGTCGCGCCCGAGCGGCAATCGCCTCGGCGACTACCTGTTCCACTTCGACGTCGAGGCCGGCCTCTATGAACCGCGCACGAAGGACGCCCTCGAGACGCTCGAGGCGATCGCCGAGAACGGCTGGGTACGCGTGCTGGGGTCCTACGACACGACGCACGTGGTGTGACCGGATCCGTCTCCCGTCCCCGGCTCCCATCTCGCGAACTCCCGTCTCCCGTTTCTCCGACTCCCCGACAGATCCCACACCCCTTGGCGAGGACGCCGGCAACGTTCAAGTCGATCGACGACCTACGATCGACCGTATGACGCGCCGAGACCCCTTCGAGGAGATGGAACGGCTGTTCGAGCGGATGAACCGCGAGTTCGAACGGATCGGTGGCGACCTCGAGGCCGGCTTCGGCGACCTGGAGTCGGGCCTCGGACGGGAGATCTCCGTCGACGTCGCCGAGGACGAATCGGCGGTCACCGTCACCGCGGACCTGCCAGGGTACGACCGCGACGACATCGACGTCACGGCGTCCGGCCGAACGCTCACGATCGCGGCCGAGCACGACGAGTCGGTCGAACGCAACGTCGACGATGAGGACGCGCTCGAGTATCACCGGCGCGAGCGACGTCGCCGGTCAGTCTCCCGCCGGGTCCGGCTCCCGAGCGACGTCGACGAGACGGCGGCGGAGGCGACGTACACCAACGGGGTGCTGACGGTCGAGCTTCCGAAGACCGACGTCGACGCTGGCGGTCATCGGATCGACGTCGAATAGCGGTCGGGTCGTCGGGCGTCGGACGCTCGTCGAATCGTCCCGCACCGACGGTGGTCGAATATGTTTCGGTTTTTGATCCAGTTAGCGAAGAATATTCGCTAGTACGGCGGCTCGTCGATCGCCATATTGACCGACTTCGCGCGCTGGTGTTCCTCGATCGCCTGGGCGGCACACTCACGGCCGAAGCCGGACTGTTTGAACCCGCCGAAGGGCGTCCCGGGAACGGTGCCGAAGTAGCGGTTCACCCAGACGCTGCCGGCCTCGACGTCGGCGGCCGCGCGGTGGGCAACCGAGGGATTTCCGGTCGCGATGCCGGCAGTGAGCCCGTAATCGACGTCGTTGGCGATCTCGATCGCCTCCTCGTAGTCGCTGAACTCGAAGACGAACTGGACCGGCCCGAACACCTCCTCCTGGGCGATCCGCATCTCGGGATCGACGTCGTCGAAGACCGTGGGTCGGTAGAAGGCGCCACCGGCGTGGTCATCGTCCTCGAGGGGACCGCCGCGGAGCAGCGTCGCACCCTCCTCGCGGCCGAGGTCGACGTAGTCGTCGACGTCATCGAAGTGGCCGTCGTAGGCGAGCGGTCCCATCGTGGTTCCCTCGGTGAGCGGATCGCCGGGTTCCCACCCGTCGAGCTCGTCGAGGTAGGCCTCGAGGAACTCCTCCTTGAGGTCCTCGTGAACCAGGATTCTGGTCGCCGAGTCACACGATTGGCCGGCGTTGTACATCCCACCCGTCGCCACGGTGGCGGCCGCCTCCTCGACGTCGGCGTCCGGGAAGACGATGAAGGGATTTTTCCCCCCGAGCTCGAGCGTGACCGGCGTGACCGTGTCCGCGGCAGTGCGCATAATCGCCTGACCGACCGGCACGGAGCCGGTGAAGGAGATCTTCCCGACGCGGGGATGATCGATGAGCGGGTCGCCGACCGCGGATCCCGAGCCGGGGACGACGTTCACCACGCCGTCCGGCAGCGTCTCGGCGGCGAGCTGGCCGGCCAGAATGACCGACAGCGGCGCCGGACTCGGCGGCTTCACGACCGCCGTGTTGCCGGCCGCGAGAGCGGCGCCGACCTTCCAGCCCATCAGGAGGATCGGGTAGTTCCACGGCAGGATCTGGCCGGTGACGCCGTAGGGCTCCCGGCGGACGTACGTGTGGGAGTCGTCGCCGGTCGGGACGTACTCGCCCGTCTCGGCGACTGCGACGCTCGCGTAGTACTCGAAGAAGTCGAGCCCGTTCTCGACGTCCGCGCGGGCGAACTCGAGCGGTTTTCCCACCTCGAGGGCCCCGAGCAGCGCGAACTCGTCGAGGTTGTCGCGCATCGCGGCGACCCACTCGCGGATCAGGTCGCCCCGGTCGCTCGCGTCCATTCCGCCCCACTCGTCGGCGGCCGCGTCGGCCGCCTCGACGGCGGCCTCGACGTCGGTCGCGTCGCAGCTGGGGACCGTGGCGATCGGCTCGTTCACGGCGGGATCGGTCGGCTCGAACGTCTCACCGGAGGCCGCCGACCGCGTCTCGCCGTCGATGACGGCGCCGAACTCGCGGTCGATGTCCTCGCGTGCCTGTGCGTGCGTCTCCTGTAGCGTGCCTGTGTAGTGCATCCGTATCGTGTCGTGTGTCGTCGCGGTCTCGCAGTTGAATCGGTTCCGTAGCGGTTCGTCTCGTCGAGGGTGTCGGTCCCGGTCGTCCGGGTCCCGTCTCGATCGGCGGGGGCGTTCGCCTCGATCGTCGGGAGCGGTTCGTCCCCGTCGAGTCGTGGGCGATTCGCTCTATTCGGTGAGGACGACGCAGTTGTCGGCGGCCCAGCCGAGACGGACGGTCTCGCCGCGTCGCAGCGATCCACCCTGGTCGCGGATCTGCATATCGACGGTCAGCCGGTCGCCGGTGTCGAGCTCGACGACGTACTTGCCGAGGTTCCCCTTGTAGATCTCATCGACGATCTCCCCCTCGAAGGCGTTCTCGAGGCCGTCGGCGTCGGCGCCGACGCGGATCTTCTCGGGGCGGATCGCGAAGGCGGCGCTCGTGCCCGCCCCGGGATCGCGCGAGACGTGGAAGCGCGTGCCGTCGCGTTCGATCACGGCGCCGTCGTCGGTCTCGCCGTACGTGCCGCGGATCAGGTTCGTCTCGCCGATGAAGTCGGCGACGAACTCCGTCGCGGGCTCCTCGTAGATCTCCGTCGCCGTGCCGAGCTGCTCGATCTGCCCGTCGTTCATCACCGCGATCCGGTCGGACATCGTGAGCGCCTCCTCCTGGTCGTGGGTCACGTAGACGAAGGTCGTCTCGAGCTCCTCCTGGAGGTTCTTCAACTCGACCTGCATGTTCTTCCGGAGCTTCAGATCGAGCGCACCGAGCGGTTCATCCAGCAGCAGGACGGTCGGCTCGGTGATGAGCGCCCGGGCCAACGCGATCCGCTGCTGTTGTCCACCCGAGAGCTCGCTGACCGCCCGGTCCTCGGTCCCAGGGAGCTCGACGAGCTCGAGCATCCGCGAGACGCGGGCGTCGATCTCCTCGTTAGATTCCCGGGTGAAGAGCCGTTTCAGCGAGTTCCCGACCCCGCCGCGGTCGGCACCGCCGTCAGCGTTGACACCCTGCATCTGGAGGCCGAAGGCGACGTTCTCGCCGACGGTCATGTGCGGGAACAGGGCGTACGACTGAAAGACCATGCTCGTGTCCCGTTCGAACGGCGGAACGTACGTCACGTCCTCGTCCTGGATGTACACCGTCCCCTCCGTCGGCGTCTCGAACCCGTCGATACACCGAAGCAGGGTCGTCTTGCCGCAGCCACTCGGACCGAGGAGGGTCAGGAATTGCCCGGATTCCACGGACAGGTCGACGTCGTCGACCGCGACCACGTCGTCGAACCGCTTCGTCACCCCCTCCATCCGGACGTCGTACATCGTCATCGATTACGCCGTCTTGATCTCCTGCCAGGCCTCGTCGTAGAGCGTGGTGGCCTGTCCGATGTTCTGGATGTACTCGAGGTTCTCCATGATCTCCTCGGGCGGGTAGATCGATTCGTTGTTCAGGACGTCCTCGGAGATGTACTCCTCGGCCGCCTCGTTCGGGCTGCCGTAGTAGGTGTAGTTCGTGATCTCCGCACCGACCTGCGCGTCGAGGAAGTAGTCGATGAACGCGTGTGCCGCGTTGACGTTCTCGGCCTCCGCCGTGATCGCCGCGGTGTCGACCCAGACGACGCTTCCCTCCTCGGGAATGACGTAGTTGATCGGCGAACTCCCGTCCTCGAAGGTCTCCCAGTAGGCCTGGAAGGCGCCGCCGGACCAGGCGTGGACCGGGCTCATCTGCTCGTTGATGAGGTTCGTCGGGAAGTTCGTGGAGTCGTAGGTCGACAGAAGATCCTTCTGCTGTATCAACAGCTCCTTGGCCTCCTCGATCTCGCTTTCGTCGGTCGTGTTGAGTGAGTAGCCGAGGTGTTTCAGGGCCGCGCCCATCGTCTCGCGGACGTCGTCGAGCATCGACATCTGGCCGGCGAACTCCTCGTTCCACATCGTCTCCCAGGAGGAGACGTCGACGTCTCCGACCATGTTCTCGTTGTAGGCGATCCCGGAGGTTCCCCACTGGTAGGGTGCGGAGAACCGCTGCTCGCCGGGGTCATACGGTGCGTTCCGGAACTGATCGGAGAGGTTCTCGAAGTTGGAGAGGGCATCCAGATCGAGTGGCTGGATCATCTCCTGATCGTGGAGGACGTTGACCATGTAGTCGCTCGGGAAGATGACGTCGTACTGGCCGGTCCCGCCGGCCTGGAGGGCGTTGAACATCTCCTCGTTGGAGCCGTAGTTCGAGACCGAGACCGAGACGTCGTACTCCTCCTCGAAACCGCTTATGAACCCGTCGTGCCAGTAGTCGGTCCACTGGAAGACGGCGAGTTCGTCCTCGATCTCGCCACCGCCGTTTCCATTGCCGCCACCGTTCCCGCTCCCGTTACCGTTCCCGCCGTCGTTACCGTTCCCGCTCCCGTTGCCGTTCCCGCCGCCGTTGCCGGAACAACCCGCAAGCCCGGCGAGCGCGCCGGCCGAAAGGGCGCCGGTCGTTCGGAGGAACGTCCGTCGATCGCTTTGTTGGTGTCGTGTCATCAGTTATCACCGTCTCTTTTTTCTAAATTGCCGCCGAGAGTCATAAATATTTCGTCAGAGAGGCCATATGATCGACTAAGTTTTGTCGAATGTGGAACGGCAGCCGTCTCACCACGTCGGGCCCTGGAACCACTGGGCGATCCCGACGAGAACCATCGTCGTGACCACGATCAGCGCGGCGATGACGTTGACGCCGGGGGAGATCCCCTGTCGCACCATCCCGAAGAAGTAGATCGGGAGCGTGTTCTCCTGGCCGATGATGAAGAACGTCACGACGTAGTCGTCGAAGCTCATCGCGAACGCCAACAGCGCGCCCGCGAGGACGCCCGGTTTGATCACCGGCAGCGTGACGTAGCGGAACGTCTCGAGCTCGTTGGCCCCGAGGTCCATCGCCGCCTCCTCGAGGGTTCGATCGAAGTTCTGGAGCCGCGCCGCGACGACGACGGCGACGAAGCTGATGCCGAAGGCCACGTGGCCGATGACCGCGGTCCGGATTCCGAGTTGCATCCCGACGATGTTGAAGAACAACAGCAGCGAGATCCCCATCACGATGCTCGGGATGATGATCGGCATGAACACCACGCCGGTGAACAGCCGCTTGCCGGGGAACTCATAGCGGTCGAGCGCGAACGCGAGCATCGTCCCGAAGACCGTACTGATGATCACGCTCGCCGCGGCGATCTCGACGGAGTTGCTGAGCGCGGCCCAGGCGGCGTCCGGATCCACCCGGGCGACCGTCTCACCGCTCAACAGCGCCGCGTACCACTCGGTCGTGAACCCCTGCCAGACGATCGCGTATCGCGAGTCGTTGAACGAGAGCGTGACGAGGACGACGATGGGGATGTATAAGAACAGGTAGACGAGCGCCGTCTGTCCGAGCAGGATCCCGGTCCCCCGTTTGAAGAGGCCGGACCGGACCCGACCGAAGAGACCGCTCACGCGAGCTCACCCCCGCCGCGCTGGTAGGCGGCGATGCTCAGCAGCATCACGCCCATCAACACGAACGACGCCGCCGCCCCGAGCGGCCAGTTGCCGGCCGATCCGAACTGGTCGGCGATCAGGTTACCGATCATCTGACTGTCGGTCCCGCCGAGCAGCTCCGGGATCACGTACGCGCCGGCGCTCGGGATGAACACGAGCACGCTGCCGGCCATCACGCCAGGTTTTGAGAGGGGGAAGACGACGTGGACGAACGCCTCAAGCCGGTCGGCACCGAGATCCATTGCCGCCTCACGGTAGGTGAAGTCGATCTCCTCGATGCTCGCGTACACCGGCAGGATCATGAAGGGGATCCAGATGTAGACCAGCCCGAGCAGGACGGCGAACCGGGAGTTCATCAACGAGAGGTCGGCCCCGATCCCCGGCAGGACCGCGAGCGCGTTCATCAGAACGCTGTTCGCCGACAACAGCAGCTGGATCGCGTAGATCCGAACCAAAAAGGACGCCCAGAACGGGAGGATGACGAGGACGACGAGCAGGTTCTGGTAGCGTTCGGGCGCGAGATGACCGAGGTAGTACGCCATCGGGTAGCCCACGACGAGCGAGACGACCGTGGCCACGACGCCGTAGCCGATGCTCTTGAACAGCAACCTGACGTACGGCGTCGCCTGGCCGCTCGTCAGCGACAGTTCGAACGGCACGATCGCCTCGATCGCCCAGGCGATCGTGACCCAGAGCCCGCCGAGCAGCGACCGATCGTCGGGGATGAAGAACTCCCGATACTGTTGGAGCCCGAGGTTCTCGGGCGCGAGCAACACCTCACCGAACGCGCCACGCTGGCCGAAGCTGAAGAGGAACATCACCGCCAGCGGGGCGAGAAAGAACACGCCGAGCCAGAAGGCGCTCGGCGCCAGGTTGACGACCGCGCCAGTGTACTGGTTCCGGCGAAGCCGCCGGACGAGTGCGGCGTCGATCCCCGACGCCGACCGCTTGGTATCACGTCCCATTATCCCGTGGGTGTATAGCGCAGAGGGTGAAATATGTTTTGTATAGTGGCCAAATAGCAGACGATTCTATGAGAACATAGGCGTTTGAGGAAATATTATGTTCTTACACCTCGTCGATCGGCGTGAACACCGTGTCGCCAAACAAAACACCTAGGGGGGACGCGACTGCACCGGTCCATATGGACCTCGACGAGGTCGACCGAAAGATCCTCGCCATCCTGCAGGCGGACGGGCGCGCCGCGCTCTCGGAGATCGCCCGACGGCTGGACATGGGGACGGCGACGATCCACGAACGGACGAACGCGCTGGAGGAGGAGGGCTACATCCGCGAGTACCGCGCGGTGCTCGATCCCGATCTGCTGGGCCGCAACGAGGTCGGGTTCGTGCGGGTGAACACGACCGCCGGCCGCTCTTCGGAGGTCGCCGAACGTCTGGTCGAGGTCACCGCTATCCAGGAGATCCACGAACTCACCGGCGACGCCGACCTCCTGTTGAAGGTTCGCGTGGCCGATCGCCGGGAACTCACCGAGTTGCTGCGGGAGGTCGGCCAGTACGACGGCGTCGAGGACACCGCGACCGACGTCGCGTTGCGCAGCGTGAAGGAAGAACACACGCTGCGGATCGATCACGAATGAGCGACGTCTGGGACCTCGAACCGTCCGTTCGATCGGAGTACGGCCGGCTCGAACGTGTGCTGGTTCACGAGCCGGGCGCGGAGTTCAACACGGTCGTCGATCCGGACGCGTGGAACTGGGACGGGCTACCCCGACAGGAGCGGGCGGCCAAGGAACACCGGGGACTCGTGGAGGCGCTCGAGTCCCGGGACGTCATCGTTCACCAGCTGACCGACGCCGCAGACACCCTGGCGGAGTCGCTGTTCGTCCGGGACGTCGGCTTCGCCATCGAGGGCGGGATCGTCGTCGGAAACATGGTCGAGGAGACGCGTCACGGCGAGGAGCGGCGCCTCTCCGAGCGCGTGATCGAGTTGGGGGCGCCGATCTACCACAGCGTCCACGGCGACGGCGGGTTCGAGGCCGGCAACATGGTGTGGATCGACGAGGGGACGGTCGCGATCGGGCGGTCGCAGACGACGAACGCGGCCGGGATTCGACAGGTGCGGACGGTGCTCGAGACCTACGGGGTCGACATCATCGAGGTGCCGATCTTCGGCAGCACCGAAAGCACCGGCCAGACGCACCTCGCGCTGGTGTTCAGTATGGTCGCGCCGGATCTGGCGCTGGTCTACTCGGAGGCGGTGCCGCCGGAGTTCCTCGACACGCTCCACGACCGCGGGATCGAGACGATCCCGGTCCCGATGCGCGAACAACGAAACCGCGCGACGAGCACGATCGTCGTCGAGCCGGGGACGATCCTGCTCCCCTCCGGGAACCACGAGGTGCGTGCGGCCCTGGAAGGACGCGGGTTCGAGGTCGTCGAACTGACGGCACAGGAGATCCGGAAGGCCGGGGGCGGCCCGAAGGGGCTGGTCCTCCCCCTGGAGCGGGCGTCCGTCGAGGAGTGAGTCGGCGTCCGGACCGTGGCTCGACCACCGTCGAACTGTTGACGATCTCCGAAGCATATTGTCGTACGAATTTCGGTAGAACACACGTTTTGGCAAAGATTTATTTCCTCTCCTGCCATCGATGGTGACAATGAGTCTCGGAGACAACGAGCATGATCACGCAAAGCGATTGCAGGAACGGACGTCGAACAGCCGGTCGTTTCACGAACGCGCGTCGTCGGTGACGCCGCTCGGCGTCGAGTCGAACGTCCGATCGTTCGACCCGTATCCGTTCTACATCGAGGAGACGGACGGCTCCTACGTCACCGATATGGACGAGAACGAATACCTCGACTTCCTGCTCGCGCTCGGCCCGATCATTCTCGGTCACGGCCACCCCGAGGTCCGGGAAGCGGTCAAAGCGCAGGTCGACACGAGCGACCTGACGGCGACGCCACAGCCCATCGCGATCGAGTTCATGGAGAAGGTGGTGGAGATGACCCCGTCGATCGAGCGCGTCCGGATGGCCAACAGCGGCACCGAGGCCACGATGCACGCGATGCGCGTCGCGCGTTCGTACACCGGGAAGGAGAAGATCGCGAAACCAGAGGGTGGCTACGCGGGTGCCCACGACTACGCGCTCCAGAGCGTCTACGCGAGCGAGGAGGCGCTCGGGCCGGCCGAGGAGCCGAACACCGTCTCCTACGGGACCGGGATCCCGGACGCAGTCAGCGAGACGATGGTCGCCATTCCGTTCAACGACAAGGAGGCGACCGAGCGGATCCTCCGGAAACACGCCGACGACATGGCGGCCGTGATCATCGAGCCGGTGATGTTCTCGTGTGGCTGTCTGAAACCCCGTGACGGCTACCACGAGTTCCTCCGGGATCTCACCGAGGAGCTCGGGATCGTCCTGATTTGGGACGAGGTGATGACCGGATTCCGCCTCGGGCCGGGATCGGCACAGGGTCGATTCGGGATCACCCCCGACATGACGACGTTCGCGAAGGCCGCCGGCGCGGGCTACCAGGTCGCCGGGTTCGGCGGGCGGGCCGACATCATGGAGGAGATCGTCCCGCCGCGCAAGGAGGAGGCCTCGAAGTGGAACAGCTCGGCGTTCCACGGCGGCACGTACAACGGGCACCCGGTCGCGGCCGCGGCGGGCCTCAAGACGCTCGAGATCCTGGACGACCGGGACGTCTACGAGCACATCGACCGGCTCGGCGACCGGTTGTTCACCGGGCTCCAGGAGGTGGCCGACGACGTCGGTCTGCCCGTAAACGTCCAGCACATCGGATCGATGGGGCAGGTGTACATGACCGACCACGAGATCGCGTCCTACCGCGACACCTGGCACGCGAACGAGGACCGGTTCGCCGACTGGTGGCTCGAGGCGGCCGCCGACGGCGTCCTCTTCGGCAACCCGATGCAGGGCGAGCGGTTCTTCACCACCTACAGTCACACCGACGAGCAGGTCGACGACGCGCTCGAGGTCGCCGAGGACGCCTTCCGCGCGGTCGATCACGAGTACTAACGATGACACGAACGATGGGAGCCAACTAAGAATGGCACGAGCGAAGGGGGCGTCCTAACGATGGGAGCCGGACACGACGGGACGACCGCGTCGATCGGGTTCGGCGGCGACGGAGCGGAAAGCGAGGACCACACGGGGAGCGGTGAGCCCCGCGTGGTCGTCATCGGCGGCGGCATCATCGGCTGTATGGTCGCCCGGGAGCTCGCGGACACGCATCGCGTGCTCGTCCTCGAACGGGACGGGATCGCACAGGGCGCGACCGCCCGGGCGGCCGGCGAGATCACGATGATCCCCTCCTACCCCGATTACCCGTCGATCGCGACCCACGGGCTCGACTTTTTCCGGTCCTACGACGGGACCGGCGCCTTCGAGTTCGCGGAGATCCCGAGCGTGGAGCTCGTGACGCCCGAACGCGAGGAGACCGTGCGTGCCCGTGTCGAGCGACAGCGGGGGAACGGCGCCGACGTCGCGTTCATCGAGGCCGACGACGCCCGGGAGCAGTGGCCGGGGATCGATATGGACGAGTTCGTCGGCGTCGCGCGATATCACGGGACCGGGCACGTCGACCCGTACACGCTGGCGACGACCGTCCAGTCGGAGGCGGCCGAGGCGGGCGCGCGCTTCGAAACGGACGTGTCCGTCACCAAGGTGGCGGTCGCGGCGGACGGTGACGAGGTGACCGGCGTCGAAACCGACCAGGGGTTCATCGCGTGCGACCACGTCGTCGCCGCGGCGGGGTGGCGGACCCGGGACCTGCTTGCTCCCCACCTGCAGCTGCCGGTGCGGCCCTACCGGACGCAGTGTATCGTCCTGCGGCCGCCCGAGGACCTGCCGGCATCGTTCCCGATGGGATGGATCCCCGGCGAACACGTCTACTTCCGGCCGGAGGCGAACGGCGACCTGCTCGTCGGCGGCTGGTCGTTCGCCGAGAACGACCCCGACGGCGCGAGCCGGTCGGCCGACGAGGCGTTCCGCGACCACGTCGCCGACCTCGTTCCGCGGTTCGTCGACTCTCCGGGGGCGATGCGGCTCGTCGACGGCTGGGCGGGCGTCGACGGCGCGACACCCGACACGCGACCGATCATCGATGCGCCGGCGGACGCCCCCGACGGGCTGATCGTCGCGACCGGCTTCCACGGCCGCGGGATCATGACCTCGCCGATCGCCGCGACGCTCGTTCGGTGTCTCCTCGAGGGATCGGACCCGCCGTTTCCACGGGATCCCTTCGAACTCGACCGCTTCGAGGACCGATCGCCCGATTTCGAGTTCGTCTCGATCAGCGCTGGGAACTGACGCGTCGTCGGGTCAGGTCCGGTCGGAACGGACGGGATTCACGGCGGCAGTGGTTTTTTGCCGGTTGATCACCAACATCCACGTGTATGGGTTTCGGAAGCTACGACGAGTCCGAACAGGAGAATCAGGATCTGGACGCCGACTTCGAGGAGGACGGGGTCCGCACCGCCGAGAACGACCACCAGGGACGGGTGGAATACGAGATCGGCGCCTCCAGCGACGAGCTGTTGGACCGGCTCCAGGACATCAAAACACAGGGCGAGTAACGACCACGCGTGAAATCCGGGAGCCGCTCGCTCGGGATCGCCTTCTCCGACGGGGACGATCGGAGCTGGATCGCGGGCGCGCTCGTCCGGACGAACGGACGCGTTGACGACCTGATCGGCGGCACGTGCACGGTTGGCGGCACCGACGCGACCGCATCGGTCATCGACCTCGTCGAGCGACTCGACCGCGAGGACGCACGCCGGCTCGTGATCGCCGGGGTCGCGCCCGCCTGGTTCAATCTGGTCGACATCGAGGCGATCCATCGGGCGGTCGACCGGCCGGTGATTTCGGTTTCCTTCGAGGCGAGCCCGGGTCTGGAGCCGGCTCTCCGGGAGCAGTTCGATGGCGACGCGCTCGCGGCCCGGCTTGCGACGTATCGGTCGCTGCCGGATCGACGGGGCACGACGGCGCCGTTCGTGCGCGCGGTCGGCCTCGATCCCGA
The DNA here is from genome assembly GCF_029889855.1 of Halopenitus sp. POP-27. Classification (NCBI taxonomy): domain Archaea; kingdom Methanobacteriati; phylum Methanobacteriota; class Halobacteria; order Halobacteriales; family Haloferacaceae; genus Halopenitus; species Halopenitus sp. POP-27. The sequence continues at coordinate 214,395 of NZ_JARANU010000001.1, forward strand.
CCGGGCGGCCGACGTCGTCCGCGAGGTAACGGTGGACGACGACGATCGTCCGGAGCCGGTCCGCGTCGCCAAACGGGCCGCGCGGGCGTTCCGGCGGTTCGCGGCCGAGCAGCAGTAGGGCGGGACGCGGTCGAACCCGATCGGGTTTTTGGCCCCTCCCGGACACCCGATCGGTATGCACGGCGACGACGGATCGGGAGAGACGACCGCGACGCTCGATGACGACCTCCGGGTGACCGGCTGTGAGCGCTGTCCGGCGCTGGTCGAGTCCCGGTCCCGGATCGTGAACGGGGTCGGACCGACGGACGCCGGTCTGGTGTTTCTGGGTGAGGCACCGGGACAGAACGAGGACGAGCAGGGGGAGCCGTTCGTCGGTCGGTCGGGTGACGTGCTCGACGAGGCGCTTCAAGCGGCCGGACTGGTCCGGTCGGACGTCCGGATCACGAACTGCGTCCGGTGTCGGCCGCCGGACAACCGCGATCCGACCACGGCGGAGCTGTCGAACTGTCGCGGCTATCTGGCGGCGGAGCTGGACCGAGTCGACCCGGAGCTGCTCGTGACCCTCGGGAAGGTCCCGAGCCAACACGTTCTCGATCGGGACGTCGCGATCACCGCGGAGGCCGGATCGGTCGTCGACGCGCGTATCGGCGAGTCGTCCCGGCGCGTGCTCCTGTCGGTGCATCCGGCCGCGACGCTGTACGACCGGAGCCAGCGCGAGGGGTTCTTCGAGTCGATCGCCGAAGCCGCCCGGATCGCGGGGATCGGGATCGCGGACGATACGGAAGCGGACGCCGACGGCGGGAGCAACGGCGGTCCGAGCGGTGGCGGGAACGGCGGCGGCCAGTCCCGGCTCGGCGAGTTCTGAGCGGTCGGGTTCCGAGACTTCCGGCCCCGAGGGAAACCGACTTGACGACGGCCCGCCGAGGGTACGTATGAGCATACCGGAGCCCCCGGACGAGGCGCTGGCCGAGGTCGCGATCGTCGATTACGGCCTCGGAAACCTGCGGTCGGCCACGCGCGGGCTCGAGCGCGCCGGCGCGTCCGTGACGATCACCGACGACCCCGAGACGTTCGCCGCCGCCGACGGCGTCGTCCTCCCGGGCGTGGGCGCGTTCCGCGAGGGGATGGAGAACGCGGGCCCGTACCGCGACGCGCTCGTCGAGCACGCCGAGGCGGGCCGCCCGCTGTTCGGCATCTGTCTCGGGATGCAGATGCTGCTCACCTCGAGTGAGGAGGCCGACCACGCCGGCCAGGGAGAGGTTCGCGGGCTGGACCTGATCCCGGGGACGAACGTCCGGTTCGACGTCGACGAGAAGGTGCCGCACATGGGCTGGAACGACCTGTCCGTCGATCGCGATCATCCCGTCGCCGCGGGCGTCGACGGGGAGTACGCCTACTTCGTCCACTCCTACTACGCGGAGCCCGAGGATCCGGACGCGGTGGTCGCCACGAGCCGGCACGGCGTCGAGTTCCCGGCGATCGTCGCCAACGAGACCGGCAACGTGTTCGGCACGCAGTTCCACCCCGAAAAGAGCGGGGAGACCGGCCTGCGGATCCTGCGGAACTTCGTGGAGTACTGCGCGGAGCGGTAGGACCGGTCACAGCCCGACCGCTTCCGGTGGAGTTACGCCGCCGCGAGCGAACGGTCGCGTATGAACGCGCTTGCCGTGACCGGCGGTCGGGTCCTCCATCCCGACGGCCGGGTGAGCGAGGCGGACGTACTGATCGACGCGGACGCGGGCCGGATCGAGGCGGTCGGCGAGGACGTCACCGCAGGCTGGGAGATCGCCCGGACGCTCGACGCCGAGGGTGGACTCGTGATGCCGGGACTCGTCAACGGCCACACCCACGTCTCGATGACGCTGTTGCGCGGCCACGCCGACGACAAGCCGCTGGAGTCGTGGCTGCGGGAGGACATCTGGCCCGTCGAGGCCGAGCTCACCGACGACGACATCGAGGTCGGCGCGGAGTTGGGCGTCCTTGAGCTGATCCGATCGGGGACGACCGCGTTCGCGGACATGTACTTCTCGATGGACCGCGTCGCGGACGTGGTCGACCGGGCCGGGGTCCGCGCGCGGCTCGGCCGGGGGGTCGTCGCCGTCGGCAAGGACGAGGCCGATGCACGCGCGGACCTCGAGGGGAGCCTCGAGTTCGCGCGAACCTACGGCGGCGCCGCCGACGGCCGGATCCGGACCGCGTTTATGCCTCACTCGCTGACGACGGTGCCGGAGGACCTGCTCGCGGAGGGGATCGAGTCGGCGGACGAGGACGACCTGTGGGTCCATCTCCACGCCAACGAGACGACGGACGAGGTGGAGCCGATCGTCGAGGACCACGGCGTTCGCCCACTGGAGTACGCGGCCGACCGGGGCGCGCTCGGCCCGGACCGGTTCCTCGCTCACGGCGTACACGTCGACGACACCGAGATCGAACTGCTCGCGGAGACGGACACCGCGGTGGTCCACTGTCCGGCCTCGAACATGAAGCTCGCCTCCGGAATCGCCCCGGTCCAGCGGCTGCGGGAGGCCGGCGTGACCGTCGGGATCGGCACCGACGGCGCGGCCTCGAACAACGACCTCGACCTCTTCGACGAGATGCGCGACGCGGCGATGGTGGGTAAGATCGGTGCCGACGACGCGTCGGCGGTGCCGGCCCCGGCGGTCGTGGAGATGGCGACGAGCGAGGGGGCGGACGCGATCGGCCTCCCCGGCGGCCGGATCGAGACGGGCGCCGCCGCCGACCTGATCGTCGTCGACCTCGAGGCGCCGCATTTGACGCCGGCTCACGACGTCGTGTCACACCTCGCGTACGCGGTCCGCGGCTCCGACGTCCGCCACACCGTCTGTGACGGGACGGTTCTGATGCGCGATCGGGAGGTCACCACCCTCGACGCGGCGGCCGTGATGGACCGGGCGGCAGAACACGCGGCCGACCTCGTGGCACGCGCCGAGTGATCGCGGAGCACGCCGCGGCATCAGCCCCAGTCACCCCGCGATCGAATCGACCGAACCGAACGGTCCCACCGTGCGGTCGATCCGGATAGTTTCGACCGTTTACGGGAAAATCGGCGGTATAAACGGTTCTAAACGGTTTCCACGGTTCGAACGGCGAGGGGGATTTATTGATACCACCACCGTGTCTTCGAGTGCGGGCGACGCGGGGAGAGGCACACGATGGGGGGTTTCCCACGACCCATCCGTCCGGATGGGCACCCACACCACTCACCACACACACTCACCACTTCACCGTGGGACCCCCACACCATCACCCACCACCACTCACCACCGCCTCACCCACACCACCAACCGTCGTCGTCCGCGTCGATCCACCACCCGATAGCGAGGCGTGTCGGTAGGGTTTTCTAGCGGGCTCGACCAGTATCGGCTATGAGCGACCACTACTCACCGGTCGTCGAGCATCTCGCGGAGCCGGAGACGGCCCGCGAGGAGGGACGCCGGAAGATGGATTGGGCCCTCCAGCATATGCCGATCCTCACGGAGCTGCGCGAGTCGTTCGTCGCGGACCAGCCGCTTGCGGGCGAGGTCATCGCGATGGCGATGCACGTGGAGGCAAAGACGGCGAACCTCGTCGAGCTGCTGGCCGACGGCGGCGCCGAGGTCGCGATCACCGGGTGTAACCCACTGTCGACCCACGACGACGTCTCCGCCGCGCTGGACGCACACGAGAACATCACCTCCTACGCCGTCCGCGGCGTCGACGACGAGGACTACTACGACGCGATGCACGCGGTCGTCGCCCACGACCCGACGATCACCGTCGACGACGGGATGGATATGGTGAAGCTCGTCCACGATGAGTATCCCGAGCTGATCGACTCGATCGTCGGCGGGGCCGAGGAGACGACGACGGGAGTCCACCGCCTGCGGGCGATGGACGCCGACGGAGAGCTTCGGTACCCGGTCTTCGCAGTCAACGACACGCCGATGAAGCGCCTGTTCGACAACGTTCACGGCACGGGCGAGTCCTCGCTGGCGACCATCGCGATGACGACGAACCTCTCGTTCGCGGGCAAGAACGTCGTCGTCGGCGGCTACGGCTACTGCGGGAAGGGCGTCGCGAAGAAGGCGGCCGGCCAGAACGCGAACGTCATCGTGACCGAGGTCGAGCCCCGGCGCGCTCTGGAGGCGCACATGGAGGGCTACGACGTGTTGCCGATGGAGGAAGCCGCCGCGACGGGCGACGTCTTCATCACGACCACCGGCAACCGCGACGTGATCACGAAGGAACACTTCGAGGTTATGCAGGACGGCGTCCTGCTGGCGAACGCCGGCCACTTCGACGTCGAGGTGAACCTCGCGGACCTCGACGAGCTCGCGGTGGACCGGTTCGAGGCCCGCGACGGCGTCGAGGCCTACGAAATGCCCGACGGCCGCGAGCTGAACGTGATCGCCGAGGGGCGGCTCGTCAACCTCGCCGCGCCCATCGCGCTCGGCCATCCGGTCGAGGTGATGGACCAGAGCTTCGGGATCCAGGCGGTCTGCGTGCGCGAGCTCGTTGAGAACGGCGACGACTACGCGGCGGGCGTCCACGACGTCCCCGACGAGCTCGACCGTGAGGTCGCCGAGATCAAGCTCGCCGCCGAGGGCGTCGAGTACGACTCGCTGTCGGAGACACAGCGTGAGTATATGGACAGCTGGGAACACGGAACATAGAGCCGAACCGGGCGGCGTCGCCTGGAGACGACGCGAAACGCCGCAGCGAGACCGAACCGACGTCGGGCGTCGCGTTTTTACCCGGGTGCACGAAACGACCGATATGACCGACGCACGCGACTGCGACCGACCCGCCGTCCGGAGGCCGATCGATGTCCGCTAACCGGAAGGGTGACCGCCGCGAGCGCGAGCTCGTCAACGCCCTCGACGAGGCCGGGTTCGCGGTGATGCGCGCACCCGCGAGCGGGAGCGCGACCGAACGCGAACTCCCGGACGTGCTCGCGGGCAACGGGGAGCGGTTCTACGCGATCGAGGCCAAATCCAGCGCCGGCGACCCGATCTACCTCGACGGCGAGGAGGTCGAGGCGCTGTTGTTCTTCTCGCAAAACTTCGGCGCGAAGGCCCGCATCGCCGTCCGGTTCGACCGCGAGGACTGGTACTTCTTCCACCCGGGCGACCTCTACACGACCGACGGCGGCAACTACCGGGTGAAAAAGGAGACCGCGCTCGCCGACGGAACCGACTTCGCGGAGTTCGTCGGCGACTCCGAACGGATGACCCTCGACGACATCTGAGGCGGCGGCCGCCGACCGCGACTGCTGCTCGCCGGTTCGATATGCTTTTGGCCCGGCCGGCCGGAGCCGAACGTATGGAAATCGACGCGGAGCTTCGTCGCCAGATCGTCGTCTCCCTCGCCGCGGTCCTCGTCTTCGTGGTCGGCCTCATTGGGGTCGGAAGTCTGTACGGAACCGGAAGCGGTTCCACGGACGGGATCTCGCTGGCGCCGACGGGCGGGCTCGCGCTCGTGGGTCTGCTCGGGGGATTCGTCCTGCTGATGGCGCTCGTGGGCGTCTACCTGATGCGGGCGAACGGGACCGACGGAGCGGTCTGAGACGCCGACGACTCACGCCGGCTCGGCGACGTCGTTCCGGTCCCGCCAGTCGACGACGTCCTCGGCCGCCTCCAACCGCGCCTCGTAGTAGGCCAGCGGATCGCCGGCGACCTGCCAGTGATCGTCCTCGTTGTGACAGATCCCGTACGCCGAGAGCGTCTCACAGGTCGGCGGCGGGTACTGGGCCCCGGCCTCGTCGCGGAGGTATTCGGTCTGGTAGCGAATGCCCTCGGCGTCGAGGCTGGTGTCGGCACAGAAGGCGACGATCTCGTCGGGCGACATCCCGATGGCCGTCAGAAACGCCATCAACGCGAGGCTCTCGGGGGGCGACAGCGCCGCCTCCCGCTCAGCCTTGTCGATCAGGTTGTGCATACACGGCGGGAACAGCTCGGGGACGACGACGTCGAAGCTGCCGACGGTCGCCCGCTCGTCGAGCAGCCGGCGAAGGTCCGCGACGTGTGTCTCGAGGTCGCTGCTGATCCCGTCGTCGTCCGCGAACTCGAAGGGAAGCCCCTCGAGCACCCGTGAGCGGATCGCCCGCTCGAGACATCGGTCGAGGTCGGCCCGGTCGATCCAAACCGCGCCGTCCCGGAGCTCGCGGTTGACGAGACGCCACCGATCGCCCCACTCCGGGTCGAACAACTGGAGATACGGCCCCACGTCGATCCGAAACCACTCCGGATCGCGTGTGGACGGGCGTCCCGACGAGCCGCCACGCACGCGGGACTCAACGGCCTGACCCGCCGATCCGGCCCCACCGTTCGTCCCACGGACCGCGGGTTGGACCGCGTCATCGAGGTCGAACTCCCGGAGGACCTCGGACAGGTCGAGCGAGACGGCGTCGGTCGAGCGGAGGGCGTCCTCGCGCTCGAGGTCCTCGCGGATCCGGTCGGCGGCGGTGGCGGCTTCCGCGCTCGCGTACTTCTCAACGGCGGCGGTCGACTCCAGTAGGGAGACGAGGATCCGGGCGATCGGATACGAGAGCAGTTCCGCCGTCACGTCGTAGGCATCCGGCGTCTCGCTCGCGGTCGTTCCCGAACGGAGCGCGCGCTCGACGCGTTCGCGACCGCGCTCGACCGCCGGCGCGTCAGACGCGACGAGCGCGGGCAGCGAGACGTCGGCGCCGGCGACCGCCTCGCGGGCCGCCTCGAAGAACGGATACCGCGCGTACAGCGGGTCCATCGTGACCGGGGTTGGACGGGGCGGCGAATAAGCGGTGTGGTTGCTCGAGCAGGGACGACCGGCGTCAGGCGTCAGCGATCCGACGAGGGATCCGTCCTCGGAGATCCGGCTTCACCGCCGAACGGTCGTCTCGAGCGCGCCGATACCCTCGACCTCGACGACGACCTCGTCGCCGTCGGCAAGCGGACTGACACCGGCCGGCGTCCCGGTCGCGATGACGTCGCCGGGTTCGAGGGTGATGAAGTCGGTGATCTCGGCGATCAGATCCGCGGGCGAGAAGCTGAGGGCGTCGATGCTGGATGACTGCCGTGTCTCGCCGTTCACGCGGCACTCGATGGCGGCGTCGTCGGGGACGTCCGCGGGGTCGGCCACGACCGGGCCGATCGGGGCGGCGTTATCGAACGCCTTCCCGCGGACCCAGTTCTGCTCCTGGCGCTGGTCGTCGCGGTTCGAGAGGTCGTTCACGCAGGTGTAGCCCGCGATCACGTCCTCGGCGTCGGCCGCGTCGACGTTGCGGCACTGCTGACCGATCACGACGCCCAGTTCGGCCTCGTGGTCGATCCGGTCCGGTCCCGCCGGGAGCGTGACCGTGTCGCCGTGGCCGGACAGCGTGTTCGGCGGCTTCAGGAACAACAGCGGCCGATCGGGGACGTCCTTCCCGGACTCGGCGGCGTGGTCGACGTAGTTCAACCCGACGCAGACGATCTTGCTCGGGGAGACGGGCGGAAGGACGTCGACCGCGTCGACGTCGTAGACCTCGCCCGCGGCGTGAAGGCCGTCGTCGGTCAACTCGCCGGTTCGAACGGTACCAGCCGGATCGCGAAAGCGTGCCGTATGCATCGTGCAACGATATCGTGGATCGGAGCGATAAGGATTCCCATTCATCGCCGCCCAGGGGCGTCCGGTTCAACGTGTTTATGTCGGCCGCGGAACCACCTCATCGTCAATGAGCGACACCAGCGAGACGGACGACGCCGCCGACGGCACCGAACCGGTGACGGCCACGGACGAGGACGAGCCGACCGTCCCGATCCGGTGTTCGGCCTGTGAGACGACGACGCGCGTCCCGCTGTCGTCGCTGGCGGACGCGATCGACCGCCACAACCGAACCCGTCACGACGGCGAGGAGATCGCCGAGGTCGCGCCGGGAATCGCCGACCGGCTTGCGGACCTGGTCGCGCGCGACCTGGGCCTCCTCGAGGAGGAGTGAATCCCCTCGAGGGAAAAATGCACCTCGCTCACGGTTGAGTCGCGATCGACTCGCGTGGCTCCTCACTCGTTGTTGCGACGGCAGAAATTCCCGTCGTATGCGGTTTCGACGAACGGCTCGCTCCGCTCGCCGTGTTGTTCCTCAAAAACGCCCGGAGCGGGATTTGAACCCGCGTCACGACCGTGACAGGGTCGTATGATGGGCCACTACACCATCCGGGCAGCCGGTGGATCGCGGTCGGTCGCAGCAAGAGCGCCCGGAGCGGGATTTGAACCCGCGTCACGACCGTGACAGGGTCGTATGATGGGCCACTACACCATCCGGGCCTGCTGCACTCTCGGATAGCCGAGTAGTATAAATAAGGCTTGTCATCCGGGGCAGGCGTGTCGATCGGTCACATCCGATCGGCTGGCCCCATTCGATCGGTTTGGGACCACGGAGAGGAGCTGGCCGACTCCACCGATCCGCCACAGCGCGGCGAGCGGCCCCGGCGGCGGCGTCACCCTTTTATATTGACCGACCGTGTGTTCGGATATCACTCGCCCGCCAGCCGGCAGCCGCGCTTCGCGCCTCGGTTGGCAACTCTTATGAGCGTGGGGCCAATAGCGACCTGTAGTATCTCGTGATAGCTTCTTTCCCCATCACCCATGGTAAACGTAACTGACCACGAACTCGTTCCCGACCACGAGCTCCTCGACGACCCGGAGCGGGTCGAGGAGGTGCTCACGGAGTACAACATATCGAAAACAGACCTGCCGCGTATCAAACGCACTGACCCGGCGCTACCCGACGACGCCGAACCCGGAGACGTCGTCAAGATCACCCGGGAGTCCCGAACGACCGACCAGGCGATCGTCTATCGACTCGTGATCTCATGAATAGGGAAGACCGACGCGTCGTTTCACGCGAATACTTCTCGGATGAACGGCTCGCAGAACACCACTTCCGCTCGTTCAACAACTTCCTGAACCGCGGGATGCAGGACGTCGTCGACGAGAAGGAGACGATCGAAACCGACATCGGCGACAAGGAGGGCCAGGAGCCCGTCTACGTCGAACTCGGCGACGTTCGAATGGTCACCCCGCGGGTCCGCGAGGCCGACGGGTCAGAGGAACTGCTGTATCCCCAGGAGGCCCGTCTGCGGAACATCACCTACTCCGCGCCGGTCTTCATGGAGATGTCCATCGTCCGTGGCGGCGAGGATGAGCCGGAAACGGTCGTCGACACCACGGAGACGAAGGTCGGTCGGATGCCGATCATGGTCGGCTCCGAGAAGTGCAACATGGCCGGCTTCTCCGACGAGGAACTGATCGACATCGGCGAGGACCCCGTCGATCCCGGCGGCTACTTCATCGTCAACGGCTCCGAGCGCGTCCTGATGACCTCCGAGGACCTCGCGCCGAACAAGATCCTCGCGGAGTACGACTCGAAGTACGGCGACGAGATCCAGGTCGCCAAGACGTTCTCTCAGCGACGTGGCTACCGCGCGCTGGTGCTGTGTGAGCGCAACCGCGAGGGACTGCTCGAGGTCTCGTTCCCGTCCGTCTCGGGATCGATCGACTTCGTCACGCTCGTGCGCGCGCTCGGTCTCGAGTCGGACGAGGAGATCGTCCACCGCGTCTCCGACGACCCGGAGATCGTGAAGTACATGCTCGAGAACCTCGAGGAGGCGTCCGTTCAGACCGAAGAGGAGGCCATCGAGGAGCTGGGCAAGCGCGTCGCCAGCGGACAGGGCAAGAACTACCAGCTGAAGCGGGCGAACTACGTGATCGACCGCTACCTCCTGCCGCACCTCCACGAGGAGGGTGTCGAGGAGGAGGACGTGCGGATCAACAAGGCCTACTACCTCTGCCGGATGGCGGAGGCGTGTTTCGAGCTGGCGCTGGGACGCCGGGAGTCCGACGACAAGGACCACTACGCGAACAAGCGGCTCAAGGTCTCCGGCGACCTGATGAAGGACCTGTTCCGGACGGCGCTCAACAAGCTGGCGCGGGACGTGAAGTACCAGCTCGAGCGCGCCAACATGCGGAACCGCGATCTCACCGTCAACACGGTCGTCCGCTCGGACGTGTTGACCGAGCGACTCGAACACCCGATCGCGACGGGCAACTGGGTCGGCGGCCGGTCGGGCGTCTCCCAGCTCGTCGATCGGACGGACTACATGGGCGTGCTCTCACACCTGCGTCGGCTCCGATCGCCGCTGTCGCGCTCGCAGCCGCACTTCGAGGCGCGGGACCTGCACGCGACCCAGTGGGGTCGCATCTGTCCCTCCGAGACGCCGGAGGGCCCGAACTGTGGGCTCGTGAAGAACTTCGCGCAGGCGATGGAGCTGTCACAGGACATCGAGGACGAACAGGGACTCAAACGCGAACTGGCGTCGATGGGTGTCGAGGGGATCCCCGGCATCGAGGGCGTCGACCGAACCACGGCGGACGATTGATATGGCATCATCAGAACGCGAAGCGAAAGTCTACGTCAACGGGAGCCTCGTCGGGACGCATCCGGACCCGAACGAGCTCGCCGAGCAGATTCGAGAGGCACGGCGACGCGGCGACGTCTCCGAGATGGTCAACGTCTCGGTGAAGGACCGCACCAAGGAAGTGATCGTGAACGCGGACGCGGGCCGGGCCCGCCGACCGTTGATCGTCGTCGAGGACGGCGAACCCCTGCTGTCGGACGAGGACATCGATGCGCTCGAGGATGAGGACCTCGAGTTCGAGGACCTCGTCGACCGCGGCTACGTCGAGTTCATCGACGCCGAGGAGGAGGAGGACGTCTACGTCGCCGTCGACGAGGACGAAGTCTCGGCGGAACACACCCACCTCGAGATCGATCCGCAGCTCATCTTCGGGATCGGTGCGGGGATGATCCCGTACCCGGAACACAACGCCAGCCCCCGGATCACGATGGGCGCAGGGATGATGAAGCAGTCGCTCGGGCTGCCCTCTGCGAACTACCGGATCCGTCCGGACACCCGACAGCACCTGATGCATTACCCGCAGCTGTCGATGGTGAAAACGCAGACCACCGAGCAGATCAACTTCGACGACCGGCCGGCCGCACAGAACTTCGTCGTGGCCGTGATGTCCTATGAGGGGTTCAACATCGAGGACGCGCTCGTGATGAACCAGGGCTCGGTCGATCGTGCGCTCGCACGATCGCACTTCTTCCGAACCTACGAGGGCGAGGAGCGCCGCTACCCCGGCGGCCAGGAGGACCGCTTCGAGATCCCGAGCCAGGACGTTCGCGGCGCGCGCGGCGAGGACGCCTACACCCACCTCGACGAGGACGGCCTCGTCAACCCCGAGACCAAGGTCGATGAGTCCTCGGTCCTGCTCGGCAAGACGAGCCCGCCCCGGTTCCTCGAGGAGCCGGACGACATGGGCGGCCTCTCCCCGCAAAAGCGGCGTGAGACGTCGGTCACGATGCGCTCGGGCGAGGACGGCGTCGTCGACACGGTCACGCTGATGGAGGGCGAGGACGGCTCCAAGCTCTCGAAGGTAAAGGTCCGCGACCAGCGGATCCCGGAACTGGGCGACAAGTTCGCGTCCCGACACGGTCAGAAGGGCGTCGTGGGACACCTGGCGCCCCAGGAGGACATGCCCTTCACCGAGGAGGGACTCGTTCCGGACCTCGTGTTGAACCCGCACGCGCTCCCCTCGCGGATGACCGTCGGCCACGTGCTGGAGATGCTCGGCGGCAAGGTCGGATCGCTACGCGGCGAGCGCGTCGACGGGACGCCGTTCCAGGGGGAGGACGAGGACGAGCTCCGCGGATCGCTGGAGGAGAACGGATTCAAGTCCTCGGGCAAGGAGGTCATGTACTCGGGCGTCACCGGCGAGAAGATCGAGGCGGAGATCTTCGTCGGCACCATCTTCTACCACAAGCTCTACCACATGGTGTCGAACAAGCTGCACGCCCGCTCCCGCGGGCCGGTGCAGGTGCTCACCCGCCAGCCGACCGAGGGGCGTGCCCGCGAGGGCGGCCTCCGTGTCGGCGAGATGGAGCGTGACACCGTCATCGGTCACGGCGCCGCGATGGTGCTCAACGAGCGGCTGCTGGAGTCCTCGGACGCCGAGCAGGTGTACATCTCCGCGGAGACGGGACTGGTCGCGGTCGAGGACCGCGAACAGCGTCGGGTGTACGACCCGGTCACCGGCGATGAGGACGACATCCACGAGCTGGAGGTCAGCTACGCGTTCAAGCTCCTGCTCGATGAGATGATCGCGCTGGGCATTCGCCCGAAGCTCGAACTGGAGGACGCGGTCTAACCCACACAATGTCAATGCAAACACCGAAACAACTCGGCGGTATCTCCTTCGGGCTGATGGACCCGGAGACGTATCGGGACATGTCCGCCACGAAGGTCATCACGGCGGACACCTACGACGACGACGGCTATCCGATCGATATGGGGCTGATGGATCCCCGGCTCGGCGTCATCGATCCGGGGCTTGAGTGTCGGACCTGCGGCTCCCACTCGGGGTCGTGTAACGGCCACTTCGGCCACATCGAGCTGGCGGCGCCGGTCATCCACGTCGGCTTCACGAAGCTCATCCGGCGGCTGCTCCGATCGACGTGTCGTGAGTGCGGTCGGCTCGCGCTCGAGGAACACGAACGCGAGGAGTTCAGCGACCGCTACGAGCGGGCGCGGGAGCTCGGCGACGACCAAACGGACGTGCTGAAGGCGGCCGTTCGACAGGCTCGGAAGGCCTCGACGTGTCCGTTCTGTGGGGAGCCGCAGGCGGACATCAAACACGAGAAGCCGACGACCTACTACGAGGTTCAGGACGTCCTCTCGGGGGAATACTCCGAACGCATCGCCGAGGCGATGCAGCCCGACCCCGACGAGGAGGACGACACGGGAACCGCGCCCTCCGAACTCGCGGACGAGACCGGGATCGCGCTCGACCGAGTCAACGACATCCTCGCGGGCGAGTTCCGGCCTCGTGACGAGGACCGGCGGGCGATCGAGCGCGCGCTCGACGTCGATCTGACCGAGGAGGACATGAACAAGCTCATGCCCTCGGACGTGCGCGACTGGTTCGAGGACATCCCGGACGGGGACCTGGAGGTGCTCGGCATCGACGCCGAGAACTCCCGACCCGAGTGGATGATCCTGACGGTGTTGCCGGTTCCGCCGGTGACCACCCGTCCGTCGATCACCCTCGACAACGGCCAGCGGTCGGAGGACGACCTCACGCACAAGCTGGTCGACATCATCCGGATCAACCAGCGGTTCATGGAGAACCGCGAGGCGGGCGCGCCACAGCTCATCATCGAGGACCTCTGGGAGCTGTTGCAGTACCACGTCACGACGTTCGTGGACAACGAGATCTCCGGGACGCCGCCGGCGCGGCACCGCTCCGGCCGCCCGCTGAAGACGCTCTCACAGCGGCTGAAGGGTAAGGAGGGGCGCTTCCGCGGGTCGCTGTCCGGCAAGCGCGTGAACTTCTCGGCCCGGACCGTCATCTCGCCGGACCCGACCCTCTCGCTCAACGAGGTCGGCGTCCCCGATCGGGTTGCCACCGAGATGACCCAGACGCTGAACGTGACCGAGCGAAACGTCGAGGAGGCGCGTCAGTACGTCCACAACGGACCGGAAGCCCATCCGGGCGCGAACTACGTGCGCCGTCCGGACGGCCGCCGGCTCAAGGTGACCGAGAAGAACTGCGAGGAGCTCGCCGAGAAGGTCGAGGAGGGCTGGGAGGTCAACCGCCACCTGATCGACGGCGACATCGTGATCTTCAACCGGCAGCCGTCGCTGCACCGGATGTCGATCATGGCCCACGAGGTCGTGGTGATGCCGTACAAGACGTTCCGGCTGAACACGACGGTCTGTCCGCCCTACAACGCCGACTTCGACGGCGACGAGATGAACATGCACGCCCTCCAGAACGAGGAGGCGCGGGCGGAGGCGCGCGTGCTGATGCGCGTCCAGGAGCAGATCCTCTCGCCGCGGTTCGGGGAGAACATCATCGGCGCCATTCAGGATCACATCTCGGGGACCTACCTGCTCACCCACACCAACCCCGAGTTCACCGAGACGCAGGCGCTCGACCTGCTGCGCGCGACGCGGGTGGACGAGCTGCCCGAGGCCGACGGCGTCAACGATGACGGCGAGGAGTACTGGACCGGCCGCTCGCTGTTCTCGGAGCTGCTGCCCGACGACCTCGAGCTCGAGTTCACGTCCTCGACGGGCGACGACGTCGTCATCGAGAACGGCCAGCTCGTGGAGGGGACGATCGACGAGGACGCGGTCGGAGCCTTCGGCGGCGACGTCGTCGACACGATCACCAAGGTCTACAGTGAGACGCGCGCCCGCGTGTTCATCAACGAGGTCGCGGCACTGGCGATGCGGGCGATCATGCACTTCGGCTTCTCGATCGGGATCGACGACGAGTCCATCCCGCCCGAGGCCGAAGATCAGGTCGACGAGGCGATCGACAACGCCTACGACCGCATCGAGGAGCTGATCGAGACCTACGAGGCGGGCGAGCTCGAGAGCCTGCCCGGCCGGACGGTCGACGAGACCCTCGAGATGAAGATCATGCAGACGCTCGGGAAGGCCCGGGACTCGGCCGGCGAGATCGCCGACCAGCACTTCGGCGACGACAACCCGGCGGTCGTGATGGCCCGCTCGGGCGCGCGTGGGTCGATGCTGAACCTCACGCAGATGGCCGGGTGTGTCGGCCAGCAGGCGGTTCGTGGCGAGCGGATCAACCGCGGCTACGAGGACCGAACGCTGTCACACTACCAGCCGAACGACCTCTCGGCGGAGGCCCACGGCTTCGTGGAGAACTCCTACCGCGCCGGCTTGACGCCGCGTGAGTTCTTCTTCCACGCGATGGGCGGCCGCGAGGGGCTCGTCGACACGGCGGTCCGGACCTCCAAGTCCGGCTACCTCCAGCGCCGGCTGATCAACGCGCTCTCCGAGCTCGAGGCGCAGTACGACGGCTCGGTCCGGGACACCTCCGGGACGGTCGTTCAGTTCGAGTTCGGCGAGGACGGTACCTCGCCGATCAAGGTCTCCTCCTCGGAGGACAACGACATCGAGGTCGACCGGATCGCCGACCGCGTCCTCTCGTCGGAGTTCGAGGACGAGGCCGAGAAGAAGGAGTTCCTCGGCCGCAAGCAGCGCCCGACGAACATCTCCGAACACGCCGGTCCCGGCCTGAACAAGGCACAGGGACTGGAGGTGGAATCCGATGACTGAGACAGACGACTACGACCACGTCACCGACGACATCGCGGCGCTGATCGAGGACACCGATCTCTCGCGGCGGCTCAAGGAGGACGTCTACGAGACGATCGACGAGAAGGCCGCCGAATACGGCGGGATCACGACCGAGCAGGCCGCCGACATCATCACCGGCGTCGAGAGCCGGTATCTCGACACCCGGATCGAGCCGCTCGACCCCGTCGGGACCGTCTCGGCGCAGTCGATCGGTGAGCCCGGTACCCAGATGAGCGTTCCCTACGACGAGCGCGTCATCGTTCGTCGAAACGGACGGACGGACGTCGTCGAGATCGGATCGCTCGTCGACGACCTCATCGACACACACGAGACACGCGAGGTCGACGGGCATGAGGTCGCGCTCGCACCGGAGGGTCTCGAAACGTTGAGCCTGGAGACCGACGAGACGGTCTCCTGGAAGCCGGTTGAGGAGATCAGTCGACACGAGACGCCCGATGAACTCCTCCGCTTCGAGCTCGAATCCGGACGAACGATCCGAGCGACGAAGGCACACTCCTTCGTAACTCGACGCGATAACGATATTGTCCCGATCGCCGGTGACGATCTGTCGGAAGGTGACTGGCTCCCGACAGTGAGCCGATTCGGTTCGGGCGAGGTCGACTCGATCGATCTCCGAAAGATACTCCCGAATGACGAGTATTGGCACACCTCCGCAGTGACTGACGGCGGTGTTGAATCAGTACCTGGCGGAGCCGATCAACTTCGAAATAAACGGACTGCCCTGGAAGAAGGAACGATCGATGACGAATCGATCTACCCGGTTGGTGGGACGGTTTCACTACCGGAACGCTTCCCACTCGACGAGGAAACCGGATTCTTCGTTGGTGCGTGGCTCGCGGAGGGATCCCTGACGGATCACTACGTTTCGGTTTCAAACGTCGATCCGGAGTTCCAAGACCGAATACGAGCGTTCGCGAACCGGTTCGATCTGACGACGAACGAATACGAGAACACGAGCGGGTTCGCAAAGAGCTACGACATTCGCGTGAGCGGAACGATCCTTGCTGATTTCCTTCGTGAGGCCTGTACGGAGGACGAAGAGAAGGTCGTTCCCGGATTTGCGTTCGGCGCGACGAGGACGTTCGTCGACGGACTGCTCCGTGGGTACTTCAGTGGCGATGGAAACGTCGGGCGGAACTCGATCCGGTCCAGCTCGGTAAGTCACCGTCTAACGGCAGGGATCGGACTCCTGCTCGCACGCGTGGGTATCAATACGACGTTCGGAGAACAGGAC
This sequence comes from Halopenitus sp. POP-27, assembly GCF_029889855.1. Lineage (NCBI taxonomy): Archaea > Methanobacteriati > Methanobacteriota > Halobacteria > Halobacteriales > Haloferacaceae > Halopenitus > Halopenitus sp. POP-27. The sequence continues at coordinate 230,844 of NZ_JARANU010000001.1, forward strand.
GAATCCAGAACGCTTCGTATTCCGAAGAAACACGTCGTTCGATTCACGGACGAGATCGGGATGGTCGGGGAACGAGGCGAAGAGCTTCGCTCACTCGCAGCGGATATCGATGTGGGTGGTCCCGACGCAACCGATCAGATACCGAACTTCGGGGATGCACTCCGGGAGATCGCCTCCGAAGCAGGAATTCCGAGTCGACAGATAAACGCCGCATCAAACCGACAGCGAATCGGTCGAACACGTCTCGAAGGACTCCTCGAGACAGCCGACGAGGAGGACGTCGATATCGAGGCGGTCGACGAGCTTCGGAATGCCGTCGACGGTGATGTGGTCTGGGACCGTATCGAATCCATCGAGACCGTGGAAAGCGACCACGAGTACGTCTACGACTTCTCGGTCGAAGGGCTCGAGACGTTCACCACCGCGGAAGGCGTCGTGACACACAACACGATGAACACCTTCCACTACGCGGGCGTCGCCGAGATCGATGTCACGCAGGGGCTCCCCCGGCTCATCGAGCTGGTGGACGCCCGGAAGACGCCGGACACGCCGATGATGACGGTCCACCTCGAGGGCGAGTACGCGACCGACCGCGAGAAGGCCCACGAGGTCGTCTGGTCGATCGAGTCGACGAAGATCCTCGCGCTCGGGGACGTCTCGACGAACGTGGCGGACATGCTCGTCCGGATCGACCTGAACGACGAGACGCTGTTGGAGCGGTGGCCGACCCACTCGGACGCGACCGAGGTCGCCGGGATCATCGCCGAGACGATCGAGGACGCGCTCGGCGTCGACACCCGACAGGCCGGCACCGTCATCGAGTTCGGCCCGAACCAGCCGAGCTACCGCGAGCTGCTCCAGCTCGTCGAGCAGCTCCGCGAGGTCGTTTTCAAGGGCATCGAGGAGGTCGAACGCGTCGTCATCCGGAAGGAGCAACTGGATGACGGCGAGGAGTTCGTCCTCTACACCGAGGGGTCCGCCTTCGGCGACGTGCTCCCGATCGAGGGCGTCGACGACACCCGAACGACGTGTAACAACATCCACGAGATCTATCGCAACCTCGGCGCCGAGGCGGCCCGCGAGGCGATCATCGACGAGACGATGAACACGCTCGAAGAGCAGGGACTCGACGACGTGAACATCCGGCACCTGATGCTGGTCGCCGACATCATGACGAACAACGGCGAGATCGAGTCGATCGGCCGCCACGGCATCTCCGGCTCGAAGGACTCGGTGCTCGCGCGGGCGGCCTTCGAGGTGACGGTCAACCACCTGCTGGACGCGGCAGTCCACGGCGAGTACGACGAGCTCGACGGCGTCATCGAGAACGTCATCGCCGGCAAGCCCGTCTCCATCGGTACCGGCGACGTCAACCTCCGGATGGGATCGGGAGCGAGCGGCAGCTCCGGGCCGGCCGACGACTGATGCGCGTCGAGCTCTCCGACGAGGCGCGCCGGTTCATCGCCCGGTTCGACGAGGTGACCGGCGTGACGCCGACGGACTGCCTCGTGGAGGGTGACCGGCTGGTGTTCGTGATCCCTGCGGGGGAGATGGCGGCGGCGATCGGACAGGGCGGCGAGACCGTCCGGCGTGCTGAAGAGCGGCTCGACCGGTCGATCGAGCTCGTCGAGGACGCCGATACCCCGGAGGCGTTCGTCGCGAGTGCGCTCGCGCCGGCGGCGGTCCGAGCGGTGACCATCTCCGAGCAGAACGACCGCGTCGCCTACGTCGAGGTCGCCGAGGCCGACCGCGGAGTGGCCATCGGCGAGGAGGGGGAGACGATCGAGACCGCGCGGCGGCTCGCGAAGCGGCACGTCGACGTCGACGACATCCAGTTGACGTGAGACTGAGACGGATGGCGGGGCCACGCCGCCACGCGTGACCGTGCCATCGGCGACGACTATTCCACGCTCGAACGGCTAGCCGTAGGTATGGAGATCGACCTCATGGCGGCGGTCGACCGCGACGGCGCGATCGGGACCGGCGAGGACGTTCCCTGGGAGTACCCCGAGGACATCACACAGTACCGCGACCGGCTCGGCGACGCCCCGACGATCATGGGGAGACGGACGTTCGATCAGATGAGCGACCCGCCGGGCGATCCGGTGATCGTGTTGACGCGGGACCCCTCGCGCGAGTCGACGGATCCCGGCGTCCGCTTCGTCACCGACCCGGCCGCGGCGATCGACGATGCCGCCGCGACGGGGGCGGACCGCGTCTTCGTCAACGGCGGCGAGGCCATCTACCGGATCTACGTCCCGTATGCGACCGGCGCGTACGTCTCGGAGATCCCCGAGCGAAGCGGCGGCAACGTGTCCTTCCCGTACCTCGGAGCAGGATGGGATGTGACGGAGACGATCGAGTACGACCGGTTCGATCTCGTTCGGTATCGCAATCGCGATCCGGTTCCGGTGTCGTCGCTTGCGGACGACTGAGTGTGGGTCCGGGACGGTGTGTGAGTTCGGGATCGACTATCGATCTGGGGCCGAGTGTGGACCCGAGATCGAGTGTGGACCCGGGGAACGGACGGATCAGCCGGAGTCGGACGGGGACGGCACGTGCCCGGCGAGATCGATCCGGCCGTCTCGGATCCGGGTTATCGATCCGTTCTCGAACGAGTGACGGGTGAGCGCGGTCGTGAGGTCCAGATCCCGAAGTCGACCGAAGGCGAGCCGGATCGGGTTGTGATGCGTCACGGCGATGACGGTGCAGTCGTCAGACCGCGCACGCTCCCTGAGGTCGGCGACGGCGGCGAGAACCCGGTCACGGACGCTGATCCAGCTCTCGCCGCTATCCGGGGTATAGGTGGCGGCATCGGATCCCTCGGCGAGGAGGTCGAGCTCCGGAAACCGATCGAAGAGATCCGTGGAATCGAGCCCCTGATAGCGGCCGAAGTCCCGCTCACGGAGGCGCGAGTCGGTCGTCGGCTCGACGTCGAACGCCGCGGCGATCGGGGCGGCCGTCTCGCGAGCCCGGGCGAGGTCGGAGGTGACGAGCGTGACGTTGCCGTCCTCGTGCTCGGCCGTGAGATGACGGGCGAGGCGGCGAGCCTGGCGGCGGCCGGCGGCGTTCAGTCCCACCGGCGCCCAACCCTGCACGCGACCCGCGGCGTTCCAGGAGGTTTCACCGTGGCGGACCAACAGGATCTCGGACACGGACGACCTTGATGAACGGTGGCTAAAGGGGTTTCCCGTCCTGTACGGTTCGGCTACCGCACGCGAACCACGACGTGTATTGCCGCGGGCGACGTATCCCGCGTCGAACGATGGCGCTCGAGGACGTGACGTCGGCGGCGCTGCAGGAGGCGATCACCGACGCCGTCACGGAGATGCGCGCGGAGAGACGCGAGGCGCTCGAAACGCATCCGTCCGACCGGAAACGGTGGAAGTACGACGGCCGGACGTGGTACTGGCCGGGTGGGGAGGAGCTGCCGTATTTCTTCGAGCTGTGTGACGGCGAGGACGAGGTACTCTCGGCGTTGGAGGCCCGGTTCGGTCTCACCCGGGTCGGGGTGGGGACGGGGCGCGTCGCCCTCGCCGTTCCCGTCGGGAACGAGTCGATCGATGCCGCCGCGACGAGCGGATCGATCACCACCCCCGACGGAGGCGAATCGACCCCGGCGGAGGCCGACCGGGTGATCAAGCTGGCGCGATACGGCCCGAGCGCGGAGATGGGCGACGGACGCCGACAGAACCGACGGGAGCAAGCGCTGTGGGAAACGATCGCCGCGCACCCGTTCCTGCCGGTCATCGATGCGGACCCCGACGGCGACTGGATACTGATGCCCCGCGTGCGCGTTCGAACGGCCGACGATCCGGAAACCGAGCCGGCGCTACGGGCGGTTCGTGAGGCGCTGAACCCGTACGCCGATCGGGTGCATTTCGACGAGTTGAAGCCCGAAAACGTCGGTCGATGGCGGGGCCGTGACTGGCTCGTCGATTACGGTCGACCGCCCACGGACGGCCCGGAACGGGGAGTCGATCGATTTTAGGAGGGTTAGGGGATAATAGGTCCTATGAGCATCGAGACGATCCTGCTGGGCGTGGGAACGGACGGCGACGAACAGGTCCGACGGCTTGCCGAGGAGACCGTCGACGTCGCCGGCCCGTGTGAGGCCGAGGTCGTGTTGGCACACGTCTTCACCGAGGAGGCGCTGGAGGAGAGCCGGGAGCGGTTGAACATCGATCCGGGCAGCGAGGCGGCGACGCCCGACGGCGTCGCGAAGCGACACGCCACGATCCGCGATCTGGCCGACGCGATGGAGGAGTCCGACGTCGAGTACCGCGTGCGCGGCGCGGTCGGCGACCACGGTCAGGCGATCGCGGACCTGGCCGAGGAGGAAACGGCCGACCGCGTGGTCGTCGGCGGGCGAAAGCGGTCGCCGACCGGGAAGGCCGTCTTCGGGAGCACCGCCCAAACGGTGATGCTCTCCTCGCCGTGCCCCGTGACGTTCGTGCGCGAGGACACGCGGTAACGATCGACGCCGCACCCGGGAGGCCGATCGAGACGCGACCGGATCGACCGCAAGGTTCCCAAGGCTTGGGCCCGAAGGGCGGGTGATGAGCGAGTCCCTGGCGGACCGGATCGAGACGTGGATGGTCGGACAGATGCCGATCATCCAGATGCACGGCGGCACGAGCGTCGTCCGTGAGGCGGACCCCGAGACCGGCGAGGTCGTCGTCGAGCTCGGCGGCACCTGTTCGGGCTGTGGGATCTCGAACGTGACGGCGACGAACATCAAACGTGACCTGCTCGCGGACTTCGAGGCGGTCACCGACGTGACGGTTCGCGTGCCCTCCTCGGGGGACCAGGGCGCCTCGACCGTCGAGGGCGGCCGAGGCGGGGAGCTGCAACACGAGACCGACGCCGCCGACCACTTCTAACGGATCGACGACGTCCGGCTACGTCCAGCGATTCCACAGCCCCCGACGCGGGCGACATCCGGCGGTCACGTTTATGTCGCGAGACTCGCAAGGATCGAGTATGTCGAAACGTTCGGATCGGGGATCACCCGATCGGTCGGTACGAGCTGACGAGGTGTACTGTACGAGCTGTGGTGAACCGATCAAACGGGAGGCCGAGCTGTGCCCCAACTGCGGCGTCCGCAACGACGCGGCGGGGGGCGGCCGACGAGGGTCGGGGGGTGCAGCCGGCGGTCGTCCCGCCGGCGGCGCCACGGCCTCGGCCGGGACGGCGGCGTCAGGGACCGGACCGGCCACCACGGACGGGACCACCGTGTCCGACACGTGGTGGTACGGCGTCGCGGGGGCGACCGCGCTGTGGGTGCTGCTGCTGATCGCGTCCGGTGCCGGCGGCAACCTCGGTGCGATCGGCGGCCTGTTGCTGCTTGTTGCGTGGATCGGACTGCCGGTCTCGGCGTACTTCGACATCCAGTACGTGAGCGCCAACAGCGACTGGGACCCGAACGCGGTGCTGTGGGTCATCGGACTCGCGATCTGGTTCGTGGGGATCGTCGCGGGAGTGGTCTACCTCTACCGGCGACACGAGACCCTGGGTACGCCGTGAGGGCGTCGCGCGCTGTGCTACTCGTCGGTCGACGTGGCGACGGTGGACGTTGCAGTCGACGTGCGGGCTGACGTGGCGGTCGGCGTGGACGTATCGTCGACGCCCGCATCGGAAACGCGTCCCGCGGTCGACGACGACGGCGTCGAATCGGGGCTGGCGGTGGACGCCTCCAGACCGAGCCCGTGTTGGACCGTAAGCCAGCCGAGGACGGTCAGAACGACGACGTCGAAGTGGACCTGCGTCGTGGAGAGATCGACGGCGGCGGTGATCCCGACGAGGACGACGGCGACGCTATAGAGATAGGTCGGCACCGCGACCGCGGCGGCGACGAGCGACGGGGTGACGTCGCCGGCGGACAGTGCCGCCCGAGCCCGGTCGAGCATCGGCTTGCCGGCGAACCGGAGCACGATCCCCGAGAGGACGGCGACGTTCAGGTAGAAGTTGAAGCCACCGGTCGTCGCCAGTCCCGACCGCAGGAGCGCGGCGATCTCGGGCCCGAGCAGCCACTCGAACCGCATCGGGTAGACCACGCTCGCGTACGGAACGAGCGCCATCAATCCCGCCAACACGCCGGCGGCGAACCGTGCGTCGGCCCACTGTTGCGCCCGGCGGTTCCGGAAGGCGTCGTCGCGGCTCTCGACCGTCCGGCCGATATCGGTCAGTCGATCGACGAGATCCGCGGGCGTTCGAACGTCCGGATCGTAGTACACGCCCACCGTCTCCGTGCCGTAGCTCGCGGTCGCGCCGTGGACGCCCGCGAGTCGTTCAAGCGCCGCCTCGATCCGGTCGGGACAGTCGAGACAGTCGAACCCGTCGACCTCGAAGACGACGTGGGACGCGTCGTCGGGTGCGTAGGTTCTCGAGGGTGCTGACGGACCGGCGGTGCCGTCGGCGCTCTCCGGTTCCGTCCCGTCCCTACAGCGTTGACAGCGGTGCTCGGCGTGTCCGGTCGTCGAGGAGTCCTGCGTCGTGGTCGACATCGTGATCCCAGCCTCTCTCGGAAGTCGACCGCCAGCGATCATCAATCCACCGATAGAATACACCAAAATTCGAACGTAATAAAACCGGCGGCGGAACACGTATGGGGTGGGCACGCGGATCGATCGCCATCGTCGATGCGCCACTTCGAGGACTTCACCGTCGGGGAAACCGACCGCTTCGGATCGGTCACGATGACCCGCGCCGAGATCGTTGCGTTCGCCGAGGAGTACGACCCACAGCCGTTCCACACCGACGCGGAGCGGGCGCGTGAGTCACGTTACGGCGGACTCATCGCGAGCGGCCTGCACACCTTCGCGGTGACGACCCGACTGATGACCGAACACCTCACAGCCGACGCCGCGTTCGTCGGCGCGATGGGGATCGACGAGCTCCGGTGGCCCGCACCGGTGCGGCCCGGCGAGACGGTGTCGGTCGAAACGCGGGTCTCCCGGACCGAGGAGCGCTCCCCGCAAACCGGACTGGTCGAGGTCGACACGACGGTCCACGGCGACGATGACCCCGTGTTGGGAATGCGGCCGTTGTTGCTGTTCGACCGGCGTGAAACCGGATCGGGGACGGACCGAGACTGAGCCCGAGTTCGAAGCATCGACTCGGCTTGAGCGGCGCGTCCCGGGCGCGGCCGGGCTACCCCGAGCTCACTCGGTCACTTATATCGTTCCGTGCAGAGGGATCGAGTATGACCGACCCATTCGTCGTCATCGGCGGCGACGCCGCGGGGCTAAGCGCCGCGAGCAAGCTGAAGCGGGAACGGCCGGACCGAGACGTGATCGTCTTCGAGAAGGGGTCGTGGGTGTCCTACGCACAGTGCGGAATGCCCTACTACGTGAAAGGCGAGGTCGAGTCCCTGTGTGATCTCCTCTCATTGACTCCCGAGGCGGTCGCCGACCGGGGGATCGACCTCCGGCGGCACCACGAGGTCGTGGCGGTGAACACGACGGATCGAACCGTGACGGTCGCGACGGACTCCGGGCGGATCGAACGGTCGTACGGCGACCTCCTGGTGGCGTCGGGCGCACGCGCGGTCGCGGACCCCATCGCGGGATCCGGACTGACGGGCGCGTTCACGATGCACAGTATGGACGCAGCCGCGGCGCTGCGAGCGTTTGTGACGCCGCCGAATGACGTCGGCACCGATGGCGAAAAGGGTGGTGTGGCCCCGGACCTCGAATACGTCGACGCCGAACGCGTCGAGCGGTACGCCGCGATGGAGCCGCCCACGAGCGCCGCGATCGTCGGCGGCGGGTACGTCGGCGTCGAGATGGCCGAGGCGTTCAGCGCACACGACCTCGACGTCCATCTCTTCCAGCGGCCCGATCGGCTGCTGCCGGAGTTCGGCGAAGCGGTCGGCGAGACGGTCGAGGCGTCGCTCGTCGATCACGGGGTCGACGTCCGGACCGGGACCGAAGTCGAGCGGCTGGCCGGAACCGGTCGGGTCGACGCCGTCGTGACTGCCGAGGATCGAATCCCGGTCGATCTCGCGCTGATCGGGATCGGCGTGCGACCGAACGCGGAGTTCGTCGCGGACACGCCGATCGACCGCGGCGCCTCGGGGGCGATCGCGACCGACGAGTACGGCCGAACGACGGTGGACCGGGTGTTCGCCGCGGGCGACTGCGCCGAGATGCGACACACAGTGACGGGCGAGCCCGCCTAGGTGCCGCTCGGACTGACCGCCAACCGCGCCGGGCGGGCGATCGGGAGCACGGTCGCCGGGGATCCCACGCCGGTCGGGGAGATCGCGGGCACCGCGGCCGTGAAGGCGTTCGACCAGGAGTGCGGACGAACGGGAATCCTCGATCACGACCGGGCCCGCGAGGCCGGGTTCGATCCAGTTTCCGAGACCGTCACGGCCGGATCGCGATCAGGGTACTACCCCGGTGCCGCCGAGACGACGGTGACGCTCACCGCCGACCGAGAAACCGGGCGGCTGCTGGGCGGCAGCATCGTGGGCACCGACCGCGCCGCGATCCGGATCGACACGCTCGCGACGGCGCTCGAGTCCGACCTGACCGTGCCGGAACTCGAACGGCTGGATCTCGCGTACGCGCCGCCGTTCAGCCCCGTGTGGGACCCGGTTCTGGTCGCGGCAAAGGTGCTGAACGGCAGGCTCCCCGACGTCGAGTAGCTCGGTTGGGATACCGGGCCGGTTTGGCAGCAGGCCGACCGGGGTGAGCGGTTCAACCGAGGCGGGCAAGACGAGTGCTGCTGATCGTGTCCGCCGCCGCCCGTGTTGTGTTCACATCTTCCGTCCCGGTTCCGTCGGCTGATCCCGAATCATAACGAGCCCGCTGACAAGCATCAACAGGGCCAGGGCGACCATCCCCGCATTCCACCCCATACCGGCGGTCACACTCATCCCGGTCCCGTCGACCATTTCGCCACCGGCCATACCCCCGGTCATCCCGCCGGACAGTCCGCTTCCGCCCCCGCCGACCAGCAAGCCGGCCCCGTACAGCACTTGGAGGAGGAGCATCACGACCGCATAGCCGATCATCAACGGTCCGCCGACGTCGTCGAGGCGGTCGGCAACGTCGGTGAGCAACGCGACGCCGTGGACGATCACGACGACGCCGAGGAGAAGCATCATCCAGCCACCGACACCCATTCTCGACCCCGTCGTGGCGCTACCCACAGAGTACAGACCGGACGTAACGGCGATCGCGGCGCCGTACAGGCGCGTATTCGAGACCATGGTCGCGATACGAGTGCAAGCCGTATAGAGACACAAGGTGAGTGAGAGGAAATCGGGGAAGGGAAAGCCCGAGGGTTATGGCTGCGGGGCTCGTGGGAACAGTGATGAGCTTCGATCCCGACCGCGTTCGAACGGTAACCTTCGATTCGTACAGCACGCTCGTCGACGTGGACGCGGCCGAGTCCGCGCTTGCCGACCGCGTGTCCAACCCGGAGCCGGTCTCGAAGCTCTGGCGCGCGCGGTCTATCGAGTACACCTTCGTCGCGAACCACCTCGACGCCTACCAGCCCTTCTACGAGATGAACCGGGACGCACTCCAGTACGCCCTCGACGCCCACGGCGTCGACCTCTCGCGGGAGGAGCGCGACGAGATCCTCGCGGTCTACCACGAGCTCGACGTCTTCGCGGACGTGCGGTCGGGGATCGAGCGACTGCGCGAGGCCGGGTACGACTGCTACGTCGTCTCTAACGGGAACCCCGAGATGCTCGCGTCGATGATCGACCACGCCGACATCGGGGACCTCGTGGCCGACACGATCAGCGCCGACGAGGTCCGGACGTTCAAACCCGCCGCCGAGATCTACCGTCACGCGGCGGCACGAACGGGGACGCCGATCGACGCGATCGCCCACGTGACCGCCGGCTGGTTCGACGTCCAGGGAGCCAAACACGCCGGGATGCAGGGCGTCTGGGTCGACCGGAAGGGATCGCCGTGGGAGCCGTTCGGAAGCGATCCGGACCTGATCGTGGAGTCGCTGCACGAGCTGGCCGACACGTTGGATGAGGCGTAGCTCGGGATCGGCATCAGGTTCCTCGTCTTCGCCACGACGGCGCTCGGCGGGACGACCACCCTGCTCGTGGCGGTCGCCTGGTTCGGGCTCGCCTGGTACGGCGTTCGGACCTATGCGGCCACCGAGGCGTGGCTTGCGGGGATCGTCGGCTGGGCCCTGCTCACCCTCAGCGGGCTCTCGCTGCTGACGACCAGCCTCGGCGCGATCGCGATCCTCGCGACCGCCGCCGGCGTCTACCTCGGCTGGACCGCCACCGCCGGGGTTCCGCAACCGGAAGCGGTCAGTGCTGCAGCCCAGGGGACGACGGCCGACGCCGACCGATCCGACGCGGGGGCCGTTGACACGCGGGCTGCCGAGACGTCGATCGAGGAGATCGTCGGCGGCGGGCTCCTCGCCGGCATCGGTCTGGGGGCGGTCCTCGGCGTTCTGGGCGCCGTCGTCTTCGCGTGGGTGTCGGTGCAGACGCAGACCGTCTACGGGCTCCTCGTGATTCTTCCCGCCCTCGCGGCCGGGGCCGGGGTCGCAGTCGGCGTCGGCGACCGGGCCGGTCGTCCGAGCGGCCTCGTCGCTGCCGCCCTGGCGGTGGCCTCGATCGTCGTCGGATTCCAGCTTCTCGACTGGTGGATGCCGCCCTTCTACGAGCTGCAGCCCTCGCCACTGCTGGCGATCGGTCCGCTCGTCGGGATCTACCTCGCCTACCGGATCGGTTCGAGTGCGGCCGTCGACGCCGACGCCGGGGCCGGGACGACCGCGACCGACGACGCCGACCGCGACCGTCCGACCGATCGGTCCACGGCCGACCGTGACCGGGACGTCCGGTGAACCGCCTCGGGGTCAAGCCCCGAGGCACTCGCCTTGTTCCCCCTGTAGATGGGATCGCCACCAGGGCACCGTCGACGTCACGTTCGTCACGCTCGAAGCGATCTGGGGGGCAAGTCTTCCCATCCCGTGACCACGATCCGGATGCGGCGCCGAGACGGTGACCTTCAAGTCCGCGGGCCTTGAGGGATCGAGTAATGGCCGACCCGGAGCACACGGATCTCGCGGATCATCCCGACGACGACCCGCCCGATCGGGACGAGGAGAACGGGGCCGAGGACACGCCGACACCGAGCGACCTCGACGAGTCGGTCCGCCAGGCCGTCGAACGATCCCGGATGGGCGCGCCCGCGGTCGGCGAGGCGGTTCGTGACCGGTTTTCGGCCGACGAGGTCTTCCAGCGCATCGTCGCCGCCGCCGACGAGGAGGTGACCTCATCGGGCCGGGAGCTGTTCTTCAGCGGGATCGCGGCCGGGTTCGCGATCAGCATCACCTTCCTGTTGTACGCGTCCCTTTCGGCATCGACGGACAATCCCGTCCTCGGCGTTCTGCTGTACCCGCTCGGGTTCATCTACATCATCATCGGCGGCTACCAGCTCTACACCGAGAACACCCTGCCGCCGGTGGCGTTGACCCTCGAGCGGATCGCCAGCCTCCCCGCCCTGCTTCGCCACTGGAGCATCGTCCTGCTCGGGAACTTCACCGGCGGCGCGATCGGAACGCTGGTGCTCGTTTACGGCGACGTCTTCGATCCCGCGGCCGCCGAGAAGGCGATGGAGCTCGGTCGGCACGGGGTCGAAACGTCGGCGTGGGCGCTGTTCTCGAAAGCCGTCTTCGCCGGGCTCATCGTCGCCGGCGTCGTCTGGGTCGGATTCAGCTCGCGTGACACGATCTCCCGGATCGTCGTGACCTACCTGGCCTTCCTCGCGGTCCCGCTCGGGGGACTCTTCCACGTCGTCGTCTCCTTTGCGGAGGCGTTCTACCTCATTATCCACGGCGAGCTCGGGATCCTCGTCGGCCTCACCGGATTCATCCTGCCGGTCCTGATCGGCAACACCGTGGGCGGCGTCGCGCTCGTCACCCTCGTGAACTACTTCCAGACCAGCGAGGACCGGCTCGAGTCGGCCCGCTTCGAGGGGATCGAACGCCGCCTTACGCCGCGTGAATGGTTCCTCGGCCGCCTCGCCGGCCGCTCGTACGTCCCGATGCTCGATCCCTCCGAGCAGGGGCTCTCGGGCGAGGGGGCCTACCGGATTATGGTGCCGATCGCGAACCCACGAACCGAGTCGCGGCTGATCGAGCTGGCCTGCACCATCGCGAGCGCCCGGGAGGGGGCGATCGTTCACGCGGTCCACGTGATCCAGACGCCGGGCCGCCGCGCCGCCGACCCGAGCTACGGCCAGCGTCAACGCGTGATGGAGGAGTCGGACCGACTGATGGAACCCCTCCGCGACGTCGCCGACGACTACGACGCGGGCCTGAAGACGTCGATGGTCATCACCAACCGATCGTTCGAGGAAGTGTTCAACGCCGCTCGCCGGACCGATCCCGACCTCGTGTTGATGGGATGGGGCGAGGACCGGCTCTGGACGGACGCGCGCGCCGAGCGCCCGCTCACCGAGTTGACCAACCGACTGCCGAGCGACTTCCTGATCGTGAAGGACCGCGGGCTCGACGTCTCGCGGATCCTCGTCCCGACCGCGGGCGGTCCGAACTCGGCGTTGAGCGCGGAGGTCGCGGAGATGATCGCCGCGGTCGCCGACGCCGAGGTCTCGCTGTTACACGTCGTTGACGGCCCCGGCGAGCGTGAGACCGGCCAGGAGTTCCTCTCCCAGTGGGCTCTCGATCACGGCCTGACCGATGCCGAGACGATCGTCGACGACTCCGGCGACGTCGAGGCCGCCATCGAACGCGAGGCGAACGATAGCACGCTCCTGCTCATCGGGGCGACCGAGAAGGGGCTGCTCTCGCGGCTGTTGACCGACTCGCTGCATATGGACGTGGTCCACCGCGTCGACTGCTCCGTGCTGTTGACCGAACGCCCCGGGGATCGAACGATCCTCCAGCGGCTGTTCGGCTGAGCACGGACGACCGTTCGGCTGACCGCGACGGCCCGTGAACGCATCCCCACACGCTCCGCGCATTCAAGTGTTCGGGGCGTCTGCGTACACCATCGGCGGACAGTGACCATATGGTTATCCCAACCTGGATCCGGTATCGAGGCTTCGTCGTCGCGCTGATCGGGTTCGCGATCACCCGGTTCTTCGTCGCCGAGGCGCTCGTCGTCGACCGCTCCGTCCCCTTTCTCGCCGTCGGGTTGCTGCCGCTCGTCGCGGGGCTCTCGTTGACCGTCTACGGCGTGGCACTCGCCGTCGGCGTGTTCTCCCGTGACTACGTCGCAGCCGTCACCCGGTGGTGTCTGCTCGGAACCGGCGGTATGGCTCTCGTCGTTGCGATCACCCTCGTCGGATCCGGCGGTGCGGAAGCGATCTCCCCGTCGGCCGAACCCGCCCTCGTGGCGAACGTCCTCATCAGCGGCGCGGTCGCCGGAGTCGTCGTCGGGGACCGGTCGGCGAAACACCGACGCGAACGGGAGCGAAATCGACGACAGGCCAACCGGGCGCTGTTCGTCATCCGGCTCCTCCGCCACGAAGTCATAAACGCCGCGACGATCGTCGACGGGCACGCCGATCTCCTGCGTGAGACGGCCGATCCGCGACCGCGGTCGCTACAGGCGATCGCCGCCGCAGCCGCCCGAATCCGCTCGACGGTCGAGGAGGTCGCGTCGGTCGCACAGCCGTTCGAGACGACTCGGCGGATGGACCTCGAGGCGATCGTCACGGACACTCTCGCGGCGTTCGAACGCGACCATCCGGACGTGACCGTGCAGGCGGACCTGGAGACGGCCGGGGCGGACACCGAGGTCGTGGGCGATGATCGGATCCGCCTCGCCATCGATGAACTGCTCGAGAACGCCCTCGAACACGGGGCGACGGAGCGCGTCGCAGTCGGGATCCACGATGCACCCGGCACCGTGGCGGTGTCGGTCAGCGACGACGGACCGGGACTGTCCACCGACCAGCGTGACCTGCTGACTGCCGGAAAGTTTCCGGAGTACGACGACCCCTCGGCGGGATTCGGCCTCCAGGTCGTTCACCTGATCGTCGCCCGGTACGGCGGCGAGATCCGTGTCAGTGCGGACGGGATCGACGGGGACGGAACGACCATCACGCTCGTGTTCCCCCGACACTCCCTCCCGAATCCCCTCGTAGAATCCGTTTCCGTGACGTTCCCGAACCTCCGCCGAGCCGTCGTGGCGAGTCTCGTCGCCGGGCTGGCGATGGGGCTGTTCTTTCAGGCTACAAGCGGGTTGCTCCCCGTGATCGGTGCGCTCTACGGCGTCGAACGTCCGGTGGTGGGATGGATCACCCATCTGTTCCACAGCGTCGTCTTCGGACTCCTCTTCGCTGCGGGATGCTCATGGTCGCGGCTCCGGCGGCACGCCCGGAACCCGGTCTCGGTCGGGATGGTCGGCCTGCTCTGGGGACTCGTCCTCTGGCTGGTCGCCGCCGGACTGATCATGCCCGTCTGGCTCTCGCTGGTCGGGCTGCCGAGCGCGCTCCCGAACCTATCAACGCTCGGGCTCGTCGGGCACGTCCTCTGGGGAGCCGTTCTTGGAACGACCTTCTGGTGGCTCGGGACCCGATCGATCGGTGAGTTCGATCGTGGGGATCTGCCGGTTGAGCGCCTCCGATGACCCGTCTCCGGCCACGATAACGCCGTTCTCCACCCACCGTCGGTTCGTCACGTTCACCGATAGAGCGACCTGCGCCGCTATCTTGCGTTATTCCCCGTAGTTGGGAGCATCCTGCACCGCCGACGAATATGCCAGTCCCGAGAGTTGTGAGAACCCGACGGCGAGATATGTGACCGCTCATAATCAGTTCCTTTGTGCTGGAGAGTTAATATTGGGGACACAGGGTGTCAAATACGGCCAGATCTGCTTAGTTCTCTACCGGCCCCCAACCATCATAGAGGATTCCGAGATCAAGCCGAAACCCCCGGTCGGAGAATATGACAAGTACGGCTCACCGGCTCTACCGATATCTCTTCTAACCCGTGCTACTACGACGGCAACTGTGCTACTACAGTCAGAACCGTGTCTGAAACCAGCCACCCTTATAAGACCTTTATATGGGTCAGTTGTGGCCGACAACTTGGGAGAGGACACGGATCTGCTTGGGTCATCGACCCGGTCGAGGATGAGGGGTTCGAGCCGGGAAGACCGGGATTCAGACCGCCCCATACAGTCCGTCACCTAAGAACCAGCTTACTCGTCGCTATCGTCGTCCTCGACGGCTTGCTCCATACCTTCAGCGACGGCTTCCCCGAAGTCTTCTTCCATCCACCGCGCTATCTCAGCGGGACTTGCGTCCTCGTCGGGACGGTCGGCCATACGAGCGAATTGGGGACGTGACGGTAAGGCTGTGTCGGGAGACCTATACTGCCGCTGGGGGACTGTGGTGTATGGACGCCGACGAGATCCGATACTGGAGTGACTGCTACGACGAGGTCTACGACGGCGACCTTCGGGAGATCGAAGACCGCCTCAACGACGCCCTCCCGGAACGGGGCTATATCACCCGTGACCAACTCGAAGACGTAGTTCGGTGGAAACTGAACGGTCAGAAGGGCCGGCGGGATCTGAATATCGAGAAGGTGAACGCCGTTCCCGACGAGTTCGTCCGACGGGTCAGCGAAGCCGCGTTTCTGGTTGACGACCCCACACTCCGGTTGAAGACGCTACAGTCGATTCCGGGAATCGGTGGGGCGACGGCGACGGTCATCCTCCGGTTCTACGACCCGGAAAACTACGCTATCGGTGACCGGTATATCGTTCACGAGCTCTTCGGTGAAGATCGAGGTATGCGTGTTACCGACTACCCAAAGATACTGAAAGAACTCCGCGACCGGAACCCTGGCGGGTTCGACCTTCGAACCGTTGAGAAAGCCTACTATCAGCGGTATCGGGACGAACACGGGGTAGGTGACTGGTGAAACCAGCAGATGGCGTAGGAACCGACTGATTACTGTTTCGATGGTTCTACAGTATATTTCTCACCGGCACAACGTCGTTGACTCTCGGTTTGAACGCGAACAGAAAATCGAAAAGCAACTCTACCGCTGGACAGAGGCAACCAACACTTGGTGGACAAGTGTTTTCGAGTATGTTGCCCGAGTTCGTTTGAGGCGAGATAATCACTCTATGGCCAACATCTATTCAATTCTCAACGATTGTAAAATCCACATCGTCTAAGCTGATATCGTATACTCCTAACAATACTTTCTCAGTAAGTTTGACTATTCCTGAAATATCAGGTATTCTTTCTGCTGGCTCTCCGATAACAAGCATATCTGCTCGGTCTTCCAGAACTACGAAATCACACACGTCCGCTGCAGAATGTAATTTTGCTCTTTCGTCGAGATCATCGGTGTGGTTACCGCCTCCGAAAATGTGTATATTCTTCACAGGTTTTGGCCTGTCAGAAGAACCAAAACGGTCGCGGAGGCCCAATCCTTCTAAAGATTCAAATAAATTTGTATACGTAATTATATAAGTTTCAAATGTAGAATTAGTTTTTTCTGGAAGTCTGAGACCGATACCGGCGACATCAGAATTATATGACTCATATTCGAGAGTATTATACTGCTTGTCGGATTCATTTTTTAATTTTTTTAATTTATGTGCGAGTGTATCAGAACCACTTCTTTTACTTTGTCTTTGTGTCAAGTCTTTGTAAGAGGATTCCGTATATTTATTTAGCAAATCAGATGAATTCGTTTCAGATATGATATTTACAAGTTCCTCACCCGAAACTAATTTTACGTTTAGATTCTCTGCTGCTGCTTTTGCGTCAGAAGTAAAACTACTCGCTGTAATTATAATCACCACATCAGGCTCTGGTTCCTGATTTTTGAGGCTATTGTACTGCTGTATCTGTGGGCGAGTTATTTTATTGTCTTTAGCATTTAATTTTGCTTGTATTGCTTGCCTTCTAAACACGGGGGACTCTTTTTCGGCGATAACGTCAAGCCCACGGTCTTTTGATTTTTTCGTAACTTGTGTTTCCCATCCCTGCCGACTCCACAAATCAGCAATAAAATACTCAAAATCATCTGGGTCAATCTGCCGCAACTCAGATAAGATATTATCCGTCAGATAGTTGTTCATATGATTGATTGCCCTTAGTCGGATATAATTATGCCGGAGGTGATTAATTCCCTCCATCGGGTGTTTCCCATATAGCGTCTATGGCCAAGTCAGCCTCACTCAGAGAAGGCCTGGTCCACCAACTCATCTGCCTCCCAGTTTTCCTCTCGCGGAATATATTGTATCTCGAATTTCTCGAACTCGTCAGCCAACTCCTGCACGCGGTTACGCAGTGGACGGAGTTCTGGCTGATTCACTCCATACACACCACGAACTTGCTTCACTATTACTTCGGGATCCCCTCTTGCCTCGACCTTGGTGCATCCCTGTCTGGAGGCGAGTTCCAACCCTTGGATGAGGGCGCGATACTCGGTTCGGTTGTTGGTTGATTCCCCGATGTGTTTGCTCCCCTCCTCGGTCCAGTCGTCAGTCTCTACGATGTCTCCGATTGCCGAGGGACCGGGATCATCTGGTCGAGTTTCTCCGTCAAACATCACGACAGCGGTTGTGGTCATCTACAACCCACCACCTGTGTTATCTCGTCTGTTGTTCGCTCGATACGTGACTCTCCGCGTTTCTGATTGCATCATCATCTCCTCTCATATAGTACTATGACAATCGGGCGGTCGAATTGAGACGAGAGTATTAAGAACCATTAAAGACCAGTGGCGTGGGTAATATCTGGACCAATCTCCTGAGTTGGGGTGGCCTACCTCTGTGGAGCGACTTTGACGCGCTCCAAAAAATAAAACACGCCTCTCAAGGCATTTGAACCCGACTAACAGCATTTTAGGATTTCGGGCCGAAAGACTCTATTTTCCCCGATACGTTTCGGTTATTGCAGAACGCCGGACGTGATGGGGTACGTCCAGTGACCGGTTGTCTTCGCACAAGGAAAGTTCGAATCGCAGGACGGCGTCACCGCTCGCGGTCATCGTTCAACCGATAGCAGGATGCCGCCTCCCGGATTTGAACTTCCGAGAGACTCGCTGGCGCTCGTCTCTCGACTTCCCGCTCGCTTCGCTCGCGGGAACGGGGACAGCTCGACCCTCGATCGAGTGCGTACCGCTCTTGAATCTAAGTCGCGTAGAAACCGGATGCCGCCTCCCGGATTTGAACCAGGGACAGCTCGATCTTCAGTCGAGTGCTCTCCCAGTCTGAGCTAAGGCGGCTTACATCCAACCCAAAGCTGATTCGAGACAAAAGGATTTCGAAACCCGGCGCAAGGGTCGGTTCGGGAGGGACCCCGATCCTCGATCGCGATCGAGGTCAAAGCGGTGAGTCGGCGATCGTCGTCGCCGAGCAAGGGTTCACGGACGCCGTCCACACCACACAGACGCCGCTCGCGGCATTGATCGCGGCGCAGAAGTGGGACCGCCCGGATTCGAACCTCAGTCGCTCCACTTCGTTCCGCTCCCTGCTTCGAATCCGCTCCACTGCTGCTGCTCGCGGTGTTGCTCGCAGCAGAAAGTGGGACCGCCCGGATTCGAACCGGGGTCACGGGCACCCAAGGCCCGGAGTATACCACTAACCCACGGTCCCGTAACCTCATCTATAGCGATTACGCGCTAAAGGGTTTCGTTCGTGGGGCCGTGTCGACCGCCTACCGGTCGTCCTCACGCAGCTGGAGCTCGGCGACGAGGTCGTAGGGATCGGTGCCCTTGCGAACCCCGTCGAGGATGCGGAACGCCTCGTCCGGCGAGAGAAAGTGGCGGGTGACCGCCCTGCCAAGCGGCGTCGGATCGAGGCCGTCGATGAATCCCCACTCCAACAGCTTGCCGACGGCGTGTTTCGTGGGAACGTCGCCGATCATCCGGTCGTTGAGCCGCTTGGCCCGATCGCCGGCGACGGTGATGTTCGCGAGTGTCTCCTCGACGGCGGCGGTCTGGTCGTACACCGTGTTCACGTTCTCCATTTCGCCTTTCAGCAGGGTGAACGCCACCTCGTCCTCGGTGCGCTCCATCGAGTTGTGGTAGGTGCAGTCGGGTTCCACGAGCAGGTAGACGGTGCCCTGATCGTGGTAATCGGGCCGGCCCGCCCGTCCGAGCATCTGGGAGAACTCCTGGACCGAGAGCCACTCGATGCCCATCGCCAGCGAGTCGAAGACGACCTGGGAGGCCGGGAAGTCGACGCCGGCCGCGAGCGCCGCGGTCGTCACGACCGCAGCCAGATCCTGGTCGAGGAACTGGCGTTCGACCTGCTTGCGCCGGCCGTGGTCGAGGCCGGCGTGATACGGGGCCGAATCGTACTCGAGCTTCCGGCTGATCTCGTGGCAGCGACGCCGGGAGTTGGTGAAGACGATCGTCTGGCCGCGATAGCCCTTCGAGGATTTCGTGTCGAACGCCCGCTTGACGAGGGTGTCCGCGATCCGCGTCTTCTGTTGGCCGTCAGCAAACGTGACGTGGCGCTCGATCGGGATCGGGCGCTCCTCGAACTCGATGAGGGTCGCCCCGAGCTGGCCGGCCAGCCACTCGGGGTTCCCGACGGTCGCCGACAGGTAGATCCACTGGGCGCCGTCGTACGACTCACGGGCGGCAACGCGCCGCTCGCTGTAGTGTTTCAGCCGCGAGATGAGCCCGTCGAGGCGGTGGCCACGCTCGCCCTCCTTGAGCGTGTGGACCTCGTCGATCACGACCGTTCCGACGTCGCCGAGGTCCTTGCCGGTCCGCAGCGCGTGGTCGATCCCCTCGTAGGTCCCGACGATCACGTCCGCGTTCGGATCGAACCGATTGCCGTCGTCGTCGATCCGCGAGGATCCGACCCGGATCGAGACGTCGAGGACGTCGCCGTACCGATCCTGGAAATCCTCGTGTTTCTGGTTGGCCAGCGCGACGAGCGGGACGAGAAACAGCAGCGTCCCGTCGCCCTTCAGGGCGCGGTCGATCCCCGCCAGCTCGCCGACGAGCGTCTTGCCGGTCGCGGTGGCGCTCACGACGAGCTGGTCGTTGCCCTCGAGCAGGCCGTTGCGCACGGAGAGGCTCTGGACCGGCAGCAGTTCCTCGAAGCGTGACTGCACCCGATCGGCCAGTGTCGGGTGGAGGTCGAGGTCGGCGGTCCGGACCGGGCTCACGTCGTCGACGGTCGCGGAGACCTCGTCGTACTTGGTGAGGTCGGGATCGAGTCCGCCAGACAGCAGGTTCGCGATCCGGTCGAGGTCCTGAACCTCAAGCAGCAGCTCCTCGAGGCGGTCCTCGGCGGCGCCGGTGAACCCGCCGCCGTTGGTCCCCCCGACGCCGCTGGCGAAGGAGAGCTCGCGGTCGAGCTCCCGCCTGGCGCAGTCCGGACAGATGTGCTCGTCGTTGTGGACGATCGCCGTGTCCGCGGTGATCGGTGAGTAGCGACCGTCGCTTGCACACCGGCGGCAAGTGCGGACGACCGCCGCCTCGAGCTGGTAGCCGTCGAGTGCCGCCTGGAGACGTTCGCGTCCCTCCGGAGAGGTCTGCTGGGAGATCCGGATCCGGGAGGCGGCCCGCGCCAGGTCGACGAACTCCTCGGGCCGTCGCGGCTCGGCGTCGTCGCCCCGAATCGCGTGGAACTTCCCGGGTCGAGGGCCCGCGTCGGTGTCCTTGAGCTCCAGTCGCCCGTGGAGGACGCGCGACCCGTCACGGATCGCGGCCACGACGTAGTGACTCCGCGCCTCGTGGAGGAACAGCGTGTCGACGTCGGCCAGCTGCTGTGACACTACCGGCCGATAGGCGATCGGGGTACTTCAGCGGTTCGTCTCGGGGGGGTCGTCTCGGGGGGTCGGCCACGAGCGCGGGCCGTGAGTGTACCGGCGACACGAACGCGTCCGCCGACGAGAAAGCCCTTTGGGCGCCGCCGCCCTCCCTCGGCGTATGTACGACTTCGCCGTGGTCGGCGTCGGCCCTGCCGGTGCGCGGTTCGCCCGTCGGGCCGCCGCGGCCGGCCACGACGTCATCGCCCTGGAGAAGGGCGAGATCGGCACCCCGTTGGCCTGCTCGGGCCACGTCTCCACGGATATCTGGGAGTACCTTCCCGACGGCGCCGCGGACGACCTCCGCCAGAACCGGGTCCGCGGCGCGCGGTTTCACGTCGGCGGCCCGGGCTCGCGTTCCTATCCGTTCTACAAGCGCGAGGCGGTCTCGAACGTGATCGACCGGGTCGAGCTCGACCGGACGCTGGCCGAGTGCGCCCGCGAAGCCGGCGCCGACGTCCGCGAGGGACACACGGTGACGGGGATCGAGGAGCGCGACGATCGAGTCGTCCTCGAGGTCGCCGCGGACGATGGGGCAACCACGGAGACGATCGCGGCGCGGATGGTGGCCGGCTGTGACGGGCCCGTCTCACGCGTTCGGCGGTCGCTGGATCTGCCGGAGCCGGCGGAAACGCTCCATGGCGTGCTCGCGTTCGACGACGAGGCCGACGACGGCGACTTCGTCGACGTCCACCTCACCGCGCCGAGCTTCTTCGCCTGGCGGATCCCCCGCGGAGAGGCGGGCGTGGAATACGGCCTCGCGGCCCCGCCGGGCAAGGACGTCACCGAGCTGTTCGACGCGCTCACTGACGCTTACGGCGTCGAGACCGACCGCTTCTGTTCGGGCGCGATCCCGATCGGGCCGCCCGAGACGGTCACGACCGACCGGGCGTTCCTGATCGGTGACGCGGCCGCACAGACGAAGCCGTTCACCGGCGGCGGGATCCTCTACGGGATGACCGCCGCCGACGTCGCGGCCGACCGGATCGACCCCGCGGACCCGGCAACCCTGGCCGACTACGAGGCCGGCTGGCGTGCCGAACTGTCGACGGAGATCCGGCTGGGGAAGCTGATCCGAGCGTGTTACTCGCTCCCGGAGCCGGTTCAGCGCGTCGGGCTCCGCGCGCTCTCGGGCGAGATCGGCGTCCATATGGACCGCCCGTCGTCGTTCTTCTCGCGCGAGCAGCTCCGACGGCTGCTCCCGTGAGACAGTCGGGAACGGCCAGCGGCGATCCACGACCGCCCCGTCGGTGAAGACGGGAGGGTCTCAGGAACCGCCGGTTTCGGAGTCCGGATCCGGCTCCCGCTCCTCGACGATCGGCAGCCGAAGCGTGATGACCGCACCGCGAGGGTCGTTCGCGGCGTAGGAGACCTCGCCGTCGACATCGGTGACCGCCCAGCGAACGAGCCACAGGCCGAGCCCCGAGCCGTGGTCGGTCGGCGTCTCCGCGGTTCCCTCGAGCGCGTTCCGTTCGGTTGCGGGGATCCCGGGCCCGTTGTCCGCAATGCGGAGGACGGCCTCGTCCCCCTCAGTACGGATCGTGATCGCGATCTCGGGGTCGCGGTCGGCGTGGGTGATCGCATTCGTCAGGATCTCCTCGATCGCGAGCTGCAACCCGCCGTTGGACCGAACCGTCACGCAGGAGAGCTCGCGGTGGATCGTCACCACCGGATCGGTCTCTGCCACCGTTTCGAGCAGATCTACGAGGAGACGGTCGAGCCGGACGCGTTCGAGGGGGGCGTCCTCACGCATTGCCGACCGGAACCGGCGGGCGGCATCCGAGAGCCCGAGCAGGCTCTCCGCAGCGTTCCGGATCGCCTCGGCGTGCTCGGCGGCGTCGCCGTTCCCCGCCTCGATCTCGGCGGCGTGGCCGGCCACGACGTTCAATCGGTTGCGGAGGTCGTGGCGCAGGACGCGGTCGAGCACCGCGAGCCGCTGTTCGCGCTCGTGCCGATCGGTCACGTCCCGCTGGAACCCGAGGAAGTACTCGACCTCGCCGTCGGGGCCCTCGATGGGGGTGATGTCGAGCTGGTTGTACCACTCGGTCCCGTCCGGGCGGCCGTTCCGGATCTCCACGGAGACCGGTTCGCCGGCGTCGATGGCCGCCCGAATTCGGGCGACCGTGTCGGGATCGGTGTGCTCCGTCTGGAGAAACCGCGGGTTCCGGCCGAGCACGTCATCCCGGGAGCGACCGGTGATCCGCTCGAACTCGTCGTTGACGTAGATGAGCGGGTTGTCGGGCAACGATGGATTGGTGATGGAGATGCCGACGGTGGCGGCATCCATCGCCCGGCGGTAGAGCTTGAGTTGGTCCTCGCGGGCCTGCCGCCTGGAGACGTCGTGGGCGACGATCTGGACGGTGTGGCCCGAGAATTGGCCGATCCCCGCCGGCCAGGTCGCGTCCTCGTCGTCGACGCGCGCCACCGCAAGCTCGGTCGGAATCGCGTAGTCGTTTCGTCGGAAGTCGACGTCGACGAACTCGATCGATCCCCCCGGCGACATCGCACCGATGAGGTCGAGGACGCGATCCCGGTCGGCAGACGCGACGAATCGCGCGAACGGCTCGCCGCGAAGGCCGCCGTCCGCGCCGAGAAGCCGCTCGGCGGCGGCGTTGGCGTAGGTGATCCGCCCGTCGTGAACGAGAAAGACCGCCGCGGGCGTGTGTTCGACGAGCTGTCGGTATCGTTCCCGGCTCCCGGCGAGATCACGCGAGAGCCGGCGCGTGCGGAGCGCGCTTTCGAGCCGGCGTTTGAGGATCGGCGTCCGAAGAGGGATCGAGACCACGTCCGTGACGACGGCGGCAAGCGGTGCCGGCAGCGCGGCAAGCGTCTCGCCGGTGTCGCCAGGCGTGAGCAGCAACACGGGAAGCAGCGACTGCGACCGGCTGTGCCGTTCGAGTATCGGGCCCCGAACGTCCCCAAGCGTCCGGCGATCCACGATACAGAGGTCGAACCGGACGGCGTCGATCGTCTCCGGGTCGACCCGAACCGGATCGTAGCCGTGCTCCTCGAGCCACTCGGCAAGCAGTTGCTCGTGGCCGTCTCGGCTGAGACAACACCCGATCCGGGGACGACGGTCACCGTCGGTCGGATCGAGGCCGGACCGCTCGGCCGCGAGCCCGAACAACGGCGGCGGATCGGCGCTCATCCCGGCGTCGCCCGACCGTCGTGGCGGTCGATCGGGGGACCCGTCGAGCGCGGAGCCGTTCCTCGGGTCATCGTCGGTCATCGGTTGCGGATCAATCGTCCTCGGCGAACTCGGGCGTTCCGGTCAGGATCCCACGGAGTCCGGTCAGCGGATCCCCGAGAACGATCCCGTCACTCGTGATCTCGAACTCCCGAAGCGTCCGCTCGAAGTCGCTGGCGCGTTTCTTCAACACGCCGGCCGCCTTCCGGAGCTCGCCGGCGACCTCGATGTAGCGCAGAAAGAGGATGTTGTCCGCGAGATAGCTGATCCGGGAGCTCGTTGGGGTGAACTCCCCGGTGACGGTGCCGACGTCATCGACGAGGATCACGGTGACGCCCATGTTCCGGAGGTACCGACACAGCGCGTGCAGCTCCCGGACGAGGTCGTCATCCTCGCCCCGCAGCGAGAGCCGGTATCCGGATATTCCGTCGAGCATCACGATGCGGGCGTCCCGCTCCTCGACCTCCTCGCGGACCTGCGCGGCGAACTCGTCAGGCGAGACCGACAGCGGCTCGATCTCCTCGACGGCAAGCGAACCCGCCTCGACCATCTCCTCGACCGGCACGCCGATCGACGTCGATCGGTGGAGGAAGGTCGCGCGCGATTCCTCGAACATATAGATCGCCGACCGCTCGCCGCGGGCGGCGGCCTCCTTCATAAAGTGGGACCCGGTCGTCGTCTTCCCGACGCCGCTTGGCCCGGAGATGACCGAGACGGTGCCGCGTTCGATCCCGCCCGACAGCAGGGAATCGAGCGAATCGATTCCGGAGGAGACCGTCTCCGCGGTGAACGGTCGCGAGTGGATCTCGGGGGTGAGCCGTGGGAACACGCGCAGGCCGTCCCCATCGATCCGAACCGTGTGGGCACCCGACTCGAAGTCGGAGCCACGGAACTTCGTCACCTCGAGCGTCCGCCCGGTCTCGCCGTGACCGAGCCGAATGCTGCCGTCACAGAGGTACTCGAGGTCGTCGACCGACCGGTCGGGCGTCGACTGGGTGGTAAAGAGAACGGTCGCGCCGGAATCGGTGAGGTAGCGCATGAAGCCGGTCGCCTCGCGCCGGAAGGCGGTGTCGTCGGAGACCAGCTGGCGAAACTGCGTGAGCGGGTCGACGAAGACCCGGTCCGGCTCGACGCGGTCGACCGCGTCGACGATCCGGTCGGCGACCCGGCCAGCCTCCGTCTCCTCGGGACCGAACAGGCCGTAGGTCCGGTCCTCGGTGAAGGAGGCGGCGTCCGCGGTGAGATCGAGAAAGGAGACGTCGGAGAGGTCGAATCCGAGGGAGTCGAGGTTCTCGCGGACGTGTTCGGTCGACTCTTCGAAGTTCACGAACAGCGTCGACTCGCCCGCCGCGACGCCGGTCGCCAGGAAGTGCGCACCCAGTATCGTCTTCCCGGTTCCGGGATCGCCACGGAGCATATATGACCGACCAGGGCGCAGACCGCCGGCGAGCACTCGATCGAGCTCGTCGATCCCCGTGCCGACCCGATCGAAAGTAACCATTCGATCGGAACACGAGGGGAAGGATATTGAATGTACCTCCCTTCGGATCGAGCACGACCCGGTCAGGGAAACCGAAATGGGCCCCAGTTCGGCGTTGAATGGCCAAATTTCCCAGTTCGGCCTCGGGGCGACGTGGGAACTCTCAGTCCGAATACCTCGGTAATCGCGCCGATCCCGCGCTTCCCTCGTGGACCGGGATCTCGACGCGACGCGCCGGAACGTCCGCCTCGTGGACGCGGACCGCGACCGTATCGCCCGGCTCCGTGGCGCCGTACTCGACGTATCCGAACGCGATCGGCACGTCCAGCGTCGGGCTCTCGACGGCGCGCGTTACCTCGCCGATCGCGGCGTCGCCGTCGACGATCGCGGCGCCGGCTTCCGGAAGAGATGCGGGATCGTCCTCCTCATCGAGAGCGCTCTCCGACTCGAGAGCGAGCCCGACCAGTCGGCGGCTCGGCCGCCCCTGGTTCTCCACGCGTGAGACGACCTCCTGGCCGACGTAACACCCCTTCTCGAAGTCGAGCGCGTTGCGGATCCCCGCGACGTTGGGGATCCGTCCGTCGAGCTCGTACTCGAACAGCGGCGTTCCGGCTTCGAGGCTCAACGCGTCCCACGTCCGGTAGCCGAACGGCGCCGAGTTGAGCCCACGGACGAGCAGCGTGTCGAAGACCTCGGGGGCGTCGGCGGCCGCACAGACGACCTCGTAGCCCTCCTCGCCGAGCGGGGCGTCGGTCGCGATCACGGTGACGCCGGCGTCGACCATCGTCCCTCTGACGAACGAGAGCGCGGGCTCCGGCGATCCGGCGCCGTTGAGCACGGAGGCGATCTTCTCGGTCGCGGTCGGTCCGTGGACGCCGAAGACGCCGAACTCGGCGGACGCATCCCGGATCTCGACGTCCTGGATGAAGACGTTCTCCCGCCACTGCTCGACCAGCGGTTCGGCTCGGTTCGGCGGGGTAAACACGAGCAGGCGCTCGCCGGCGTTGTAGACGTACATGTCCGTCTCGATCCCGCCCTGGGGGTCGAGCAGGAGCGCGTAGACGCCCTCGCCGTTGGCCCGGGGAACCGTGTTCGAGACGGCGTCGTCGACGAACTCGACCCGGTCCTCGCCGGTCACGACGACGATCCCGTAGCCCATCTCGATCGTTCCGACCCCGTTCCGGACCGCCCGCCCGACGCTGTCCGGGCGGCCGTAGTGATCGACGACCTCCCGACCGCCGCGGTCGACGAAGGCGGCACCGTGGTCCGTGTGGGCGTCACTGACGAGCGTCATACCGATCCGAAGTTGGCGCGGGGTCAAAAGCCCCGTGACCCGAAGCGACGCGAGACGTCGTGGCCGGGGACGTCGTGGCCGGGGACGTCGTGGCCGGGGACGTCGTGGCCAGGGACGTCGTGGCCAGGGACGTCGTCGTCCGCGGCCACGGGCGGGGGGACGGTCACAGGCCGAGCTTCGACCGGATCCGCTGGAGCACGCCGGGGTCGTCCGGTTCCGGCGTCGCGTCGGGGACGACGCGGTCGTGGGGATACACGCGCAGGCGCGTCTCGGCCTGCTCGACGGTGATCAGGTCGTCGTCCTTCAGCTCGCCGAGCGCCGCCTCGATCCGGTCGATGTCGGCGTCGACGGCGGTCCGAAGCTCGAACACCGTCATTCCCTCCTCTCGGCGGTCGACGAGGGCGTCGAGGATCGCGACCTCGACCTCGGGTCGGTCGCGATACGCCGGCTTCGCTGCCATATCGGGGGCAACGGTCGGATCGGGTTTACGTCTACCGGCGTCGATGATCTCCCGGGTCGACGTCGGCGACCGTGCGGAACCGACGTCGGCGATCAGCCACGCTCGCCCGTGGATCAGGGTTTATAACCGCGGGGCGGACGAGGGACGGGGTAATGCCCACCGACGCCCAGCAGGCCTGCTTCGAGGCCGGGATCAAGTTCGGGTCGCTGTACCACCAGTTCGCGGGCACGCCCGTGAGTCCGGCGAGCACGCGCAGCCTCGAGCGCGCGATGGCCGAGGCAATCGAGAACCAGCCGTTCTGCGAGGCGGTGACCGTCACGATCCACGACGACCGCGTCCGGGAGGCGATCGACCACGAGAACGGCTACACCGAACTGACGGGATCGCTGATGGACGTCACGATGCGGATCGACTACGAGGGCGTGACCGTCCGAACGCGCATGGAGATGGCGGACGGCTACCCGCTGATGACGCTCGTCGCCGTTGAGGAGTGATGCTTGTCGCCGCCGAGGAGTGACGCCCGTCGCCATTGAGGAGTGGCGACCGTCGACGCCAGCGTGGTGATGCCCGTCGTCGAGGGATACTGCTCGGTCCGGAACGCGATCTCAATACGCGTACTCGATCCGAACCGTCCCCGACGGATCCCGGAGGATCACGGTGTCGCCGTCGTTGTTCCAGACGGCCGAGTCGGCGTCCCAGTACAGT
Source organism: Halopenitus sp. POP-27 (assembly GCF_029889855.1). Taxonomy (NCBI): domain Archaea; kingdom Methanobacteriati; phylum Methanobacteriota; class Halobacteria; order Halobacteriales; family Haloferacaceae; genus Halopenitus; species Halopenitus sp. POP-27. The sequence goes on from NZ_JARANU010000001.1 coordinate 258,726, forward strand.
TCGGTCCCGGAGTCCGTGCCTGCGCCGGAGTAAACGGTCACCCGGTCCCCCGGTTCGAGGACGACACCCTCGGGAACCGTGTACGTGTTCCCGGCCGCGTCGGCGAGGGTCCACCCGTCGAGTGCTACCGGCTCATCGCCGCGGTTCTCGAGAACGATGAACTCTCCGTTGCGGTTCTCGTGGTCGTTGCCGGGCGCGTCCGCGGTGACCGACGCGACCGCGATCCCATCGTCCGTCGTGGTGGTTCCGCCACCGGTCTCGTATCCCCAGACGCCGAGGCCGTCATCACGGGCAGCCGCCTCCGCGGATCGGTAGGCGGACCGCTCCGTGAACGGCGTGTCGTACAGTCGGGCGTATCCGCGGTCGATCAGTCGGCGGTTGAACGAGACCTCCGTCGTGTCGTTCTGCGAGACGTACACCAGCAGCCGGCCGTAGCTCCCGCGAGCGTCCGCGTTCGGGTCGGTCTCGATGTACACCTCCTCGCCGTCGAGGCGGTCCTTCGCGTACGCGCTCGCCCGATCGGCCCAGCCGGACAGCCACGCCCGGCCGTCGGCGTCGTCGGGGATCGACTCCCACTCGTCGGGTGAGACCGACCCGGTTCCCGTCTCCGGCGTGTCGACACCGAGCAGTCGGATCGTATCGCGTGTCCCGTCCGGGAGCCGAACGTGCATCGTGTCGCCGTCGACCACCTCGGTGACCGTCACGGTCGTGCCGGCGGCGGCGTCGAACTCGGCGGTCGCGGTCGAGGCCGGTCGGTCGGCGCCACCGCCGTCACCGCCCGGCAGCGACGGAACAGCGGCGATCGCCGGACCCCCGACGATCGCGGCGACCGCGATCAGGCCGACGAGGAGGACGACGCCGACGCCAGCCGCGACCTCAAGCTCCCCACGATCACGGTCTGGCGTCGCTCCCGGATCGGGATCGGAACCGGAGTCGGGGGTGGAAGCGACGCCGGACCGATTCGTGTGCATCACGAGTGATGACTCGGCGACGCGCCCTAATCGTTTCCCATCCGAGCGTGAGTGAGTGGGTGTCTAGCTGAAGAGCGCGGATAGGTGGCTGAAGAGCGCGGACGCGTTGCCGAGGAAGATGCGTTGTCGAGGAGGATGCTGACCGGCACGGACGCATCGCTGGGGACGCGATCGTCGAAAAACCGCGATCGAGCCGTCGCCGTCAGCGCGGCGACGCTATTGGATGTGGCCTTCCTCGCGCAGCTGGTCCGCCTCGCTCTTCTCGTAGCGCCAGGCGATGTCGGCCTTCTCGTCCTGCCAGTCCCACGGTTCCACGAGGACGATGTCCCCCTCGCGGATCCAGATGCGCTTTTGCATCCGGCCGGGGATACGGGCGGTTCGCTCCGTGCCGTCTGCACAGCGAACGGTGACGCGATTCGCTCCGAGCATGTTCGTGACCTCGGCGAACACCTCGTCCTCGTCGGGCATTCTGAGGTCACGTCGGCCCTCGCCGTCGTCGCTCATGGACCCCGGTTCGATCCGTCGCGGTTTAAACCCGCCGGACGCCGGCTGGCCCGGAGGCTGACGTGGAGGGCTGTGGAGACGGCCTACTGGTCCTGCAACTGCTCGCGGCCGGGCGCGATGAGCCGATCGAGGGCGTCCGCGAGGGCGGATTTCGCGTCGGCCGGGTGGAGCTCACCGGACTCGAGGTCGGCCTCGAGGGCGTCGTAGGCCCCGTACTCGAGGTCGCCGCCGTACTCGTCGGGGCGCTCGACGACGACGCTGTCGAAGCGGGGGAAGACGTGGTACTCGAAGATCTGGAGGACGGGATTCTCCCGCTCGCGGCCCTCGTCGTCGGGGTCGGGATCGGCTGTGGGCGGACAGTACGCCTTGTTCACCTTCTCCTCGATCTCCGCCGTGGTGTCCTCCATCGAGATGGTGACGCCGGTGCTCGAGGACATCTTCCCGATCCCGGAGGCGAGATCGGCGATGAGCGGCGTGTGCAGGCTCGTCGGCGGCGTGCGGTCGATGCTCGGCAGGACGTCCCGCGCGAGCATATGGACCTTCCGCTGTTCCATCCCGCCGACCGCCAGATCGACGCCGAGGTACGGAATGTCGAGCGCCTGCATCAAGGGATAGACGGCCTGGGAGACCTTCACGGAGTCGCCGGACTTGATCTCGGCCATCGCCCGCTCGGCGCGCGCGAGCGTAGTCTCGAGCTCCAGGGCGTGCAGGTCCAGGGTGTAGTCGTCCTCGAGCTGGAAGTCCGACCCGAGCACGAACTGCGTCTTGTCGGCGTCGAGGCCGTAGGCGATGAACTGGTCGCGCATCCGCTCGGCGGTCCGGCGGATCGCCTCGAAGGACCCCTTGTCGTTGAGGTAGGCGTGAACGTCCGCCAGGAGGACGGTGACCTCGAAGCCGGCCTCCTGAAGGTCGATCAGCTTGTTCGCGGTCAGCATATGCCCGATGTGGAGGACGCCCGAGGGCTCGTAGCCGACGTATGCCCGCTTCCCGTCGGGGTCGTCGGCCAGCGCCTCGATCTCCTCCTCCGTGACCACCTCGGCGGCGTTCCGGGTGATCAGCTCGTAGGCGTCCATACACGCTCGGTCGGGAACCGTTCGGATATGCCTTCTGAAAGCGCGTTCGAGCCCGGGCAGGATCGAGGTCGGACGAACCGCAGTCCGGCAAACCGTGATCGGGTGTCCACCGATCCGGGACTCGCCGATGAACGGAAATACGTCCGTCCCGGATCGGGATGTATGACCGACCCGATCGTTGGCGGACTACACACCCAGGAGACGATCGCGGCGCGCGTCGACGACGGAACCGCGCCCGACTGGGTGGCCGACCACTGGCGGACGTTCCGTGAGGGACTGCTCGGCGAGCGGAACGGGTCCCCGTTCCCGTGCTACTTCGGCGCGCGCTCGGTGGAGGCGGGTGCACCCCTCTACACCGCCGTCGACTCGATGACCGATCCGGCGGCGCTGGTGGATCTGGGCCGAACGCTGCAGGCGTATCTCGACGTCTATCCGGAGTACGACGACCACGCCTCGCTGGTGACGTTCTTCAAACCGCCGGACCGACCGCTGTCGGAGGCCGCCTATCACGAGCACCTCTGGAACGTCCTCCAGTTCCTCCACGTCCACGACCCCGACCCGTGGCCAGACGGGATCCCGACCGATCCCGACGACCCCTACTGGGAGTTCTGTTTCGCCGGCGAGCCGATCTTTCCGACGTGTCGGGCACCGTTTTATGCGGACCGCAAGAGCCGGTACTGCCCGATCGGCCTCGAGATCACCTTCCAGCCACGAGCCCTCTTCGAGGAGCTGGACGTCACTGCCGACACCGAGAAGGGCGACCGTGCCCGCGAGATCATCCAGGACCGGCTCGCCGACTACGACGGCGTCTGTCCGCACGCCGATCTGGGCGACTGGGGCCACGAGGGCGACCGCGAGTGGCCCCAGTATATGCTCTCGTCCGACGAGGACCAGGCTCCATCGGAGCCGCCGATCGCGATCAGCCGCGAGCATCCCAAGTCGACGCGACTGCTCGAGGCGGATCCGGTGACCCCGTCGATTCCGTTGGAGGCGCAGCGATGACCGACGATCGGGGATCGACGGGAGCGGCGAACGGAGATCGCGGAACCGGGCCACGGGACCACGGAGCCGGGGCACGGAACCACGAAACCGGGCCACGGAACGGCGACGCCCCCGTCCTCGTGCTCGTCGACTTCCAGCGCGGGTTCGACGAACCCGGCTGGGGCGCCCGCAACAACCCCGACGCCGAGGCGAACGCGCGGACGCTGCTTGCGGCCTGGCGCGAGGCCGATCTGCCGGTCGTACACGTGCGCCACGACTCGACTGAACCGGACTCGCCGCTCCGTGGGGATCGTCCCGGGTTCGCGTTCAAGGAGGGCTTCGAGCCCGCCGACGACGAACGCGAACACCTCGTCACGAAGCGGGTCAACGGCGCGTTCGTCGGGACCGACCTCGAGGAGTGGCTCCGCGAGCACGGCCACGAACGGCTCGTGGTCTGCGGGCTCACCACCGACCACTGCGTCTCGACGACGACGCGGATGGCCGAGAACCGCGGCTTCACGGTGACCGTCGTTCGGGACGCGACCGCGAGCTTCGACCGCGACCTCGACGGCGAGTCGTTCGACGCCGACCTCGTCCACCGGACCGCGTTGGCACACCTCAAGGGCGAGTTCGCCCGGATCGAGACGGCGGCGTCGGTTCGAGAACGGGCGATCGACCACGGCTCGGGGTCGGCCTGATCCCGGACCGGACCGTTCCCGGATCGGACTGCTCCCGGAGGGACTGCTTGATCCCGGGGGACTGCTCCCGAATCGGCATCGATCGGGTTTTACTATTAAGGGTGTTTAAGGAATACGCTTATATACTATCCGAGTGTCGTTTTCTCACGTGAGAAAGGAGACAAAAGGACTCCTACGAGTCATAAATGACTGAATCGTTTGATTGGTGAGTGGCGAAGGGAACCGATGGAGGAGAGGTGATCGACCACGGGACGAACGAAAGAGACGGAAGACCGACGACCGCCCGAGACGTACCGGCCGCCGACCCACGACGCCTGATGGCCAGACACACAGCGAGGTCCCGAGACACGTCCGCACTGCCAGTCTGCACCGGGATCGCCCGCCGACCGGCCCCGCTCCAACCGATCCGCCGTCTCAGCCGACGGTGGTGCCACGCGCAAAATCGCCGCTGGCTCCACGACGACACGGGGGCTCGGCGGGGCGACCCCGCTCAGACACGTTTCTGCTCGTTCATATCGCCCGTTCGGCCTGACGACCCGACAACCCGACGACCGACGTCGCCGCTGACCTGACGACCCGACGTCGCCGCTGACCTGACGACCCGACGACCGGCGCCGCCGCCCTCACGACCGCTCGGCCCGGTGCTCGGAGATGATCTGATCGACGAGTTCGCTCTGTTGCTGGCGTTCCCGCTCGCGTGCCCGTCGTTCCCAGTCGTCGATGGCGGCCTCGACGTCGCTCTCACGGGCGACCGCGAGGTCGTCGATCTCCTGTAGGGCGACGTCGTCGGCCGGCGCGACCGGGACCGACTCCTCGAAGAGGACGGCGTCGGCCGCCTCCGAGAGCGTCCCCTTCTTCAGGACGATCCGGGGCTCCGTCTCCGCCAGCAGCGCGGCAGTCTGTCGGCCCGCACCGGAGGCATCCCGGAGGTAGACCACGTCGCCGGCGGCGAGGCCGTATTCGCGGTCGGCGGTCTCGATCGCGTCGCGGGTGAACTGCTCGACCGCCTTGACGGCCACGAGGTCGCGCCCCGCCGCGACGTCGGCGAAGTCGGAGTGGTCGAGCTTCCAGAGCGCCTTGAGCCGCTCGAGCTTCTCGGCGAGGCGGTCGGCGCGCTCGCGAGCCTCGTCGCGCTCGCGCTCGAGCCGGGAGACCGCGCGCTCGAGCCGGGAGACCGCGCGCCGCTCGCGGGCCTCGATCCGCTCCTGGCGTTTGGCCTCGGAGAGCTCGGTCTCGAGGTCCTCGATCCGGTCGTCGCGGTCGTCGAGTTTGTCGGTCAGGTCGTCGACGTGCCCCTCGAGTCGCTCGACGCGGTCGCGGAGCCGGCGTATCTCGCGTTCCTCCTCGGTGCGTTCGGGTTCGGCGTCGGCGTCGCCGCCACCTCCGTCCCCCTCGTCTGCAGACCCCTCACCGCCCCCGCTACCCGCATCGTCGCGGAGATCGTCGATGACCGTCTCGACCGACTCCTCGCCCGACACGACGCGGGCGATCACGGCCTCCCGGTCGAGCCGTGGCGGGGTCTTCTCGGCGATCCGGTCGAACTGGTCGGCGTGGTCGTCGAGCGCGTACAGGGCCGCCGCCAGCGCGTCCCGCTCGTGGTCGTTGTCGGTCTCGAACTCCCGGGTTCGGTGGAGCTTCTCGTCGACCGGGAGGTCGCTGTCGGGGATCCACCCGGCCGCGTCGAACGAGCGCCGGATCGACTCGACGGTGTCGGGCATCGGCTCGACGTCGGCCGCGACGATGGCCGGGCGGCCGCGCTCGATCACCCACTCGATGACTTCGGCGGTGTCGGCGGTTCTGGTGGAGTAGACGTCGTGGACCGTCCCGTCGAGGCCGACCACGGCCGCCGCGGTCGTCGTGCCGGGATCGATCCCGACGATCACGTGGTCGCGCCGCTGCACGAGCGGTTCGTAGGCGATCCCGTCACGGCGCTCGCGTTCGACCTCGACGCGGACGTCGCCCGCCCGGGAGTTCGAGACGGGGATGTCCTCGGGGCGGGCGTCGACCGTGAAGACGGCGTTGGCGTAGCCGCCGTACTTCTCGGTCACCTCGCGGTCGTACTCAAGGTTCGCCGACCGGAGCTCCGACTCGACCTGCCGGCTCCGCTTTTTCACGTTGCCGTGGATCCGGCGGGTGTACCGGTCCTGGCTCCACCCGCCCTTGCCGGTCGATCGACCGCGAGCGACCTTCACGGTGGTCTCGTCCGTGAACGCCGTCACCTCGTGGCCGACGTTGGCCGCCGCGAGCCGGGCGGCCGCCTCCGCCTCCGCCATCGGGTCGGAGTCGTAGGGGATGCCGTGGCGAGAGGCCACCCGCGAGAGGGGTTCGGGCCGCTCGGCGCCAGTTACCTGCACGAGCCGGGTCCCGTCCGGTAACGACCGGAGGAGCTGGACGAGCTCGCCCGTGTCGGCCGCCAGCTCGTAGGCGTTGTCGGTGGCGATCCGGGCCGGCTCGCGGTCGTCGATCAGCCGGAGGAGCTTGCGAAGGGAGACGACGTCGCGGTCGACCCGAGCGATCGGTCCATCGACGTCGGGACGCTCCGCCTCCGGCACCGCGTCCTCCTCGGCTGCGGACAGCGGGGTGAGGGTGACGAGCGCGTACGCGGGAGCGTCCCCGCGGACGTCGCCGCTTTGGACGTCGACTCCGAACACCGGACGGTCGAGGGCGCGAACGGTCCGGGCAGTCACGCCCGGCGGTAGGCGATCGACGGATAAATACTCCACGGCGAGGGGGATCGACGCTGACCGGGAGTCGGCGGACCGGTTCCAGTACGCCGTGTTCGATGAGTGATGGATCGGCGACGAATGGCTGTTTGCTGGATCGGCGACGAATGGCTGTTTGCTGGATCGGCGACGAATGGCTGTTTGCCGGATCGGCGACGAATGGCTGTTTGCCGGATCGGCGACGAATGGCTGTTTGCTGGGTCGTGATCGACGATCTCGACGATCGGTGGCTCAGTCGTCCGCGGCGTCCGGATACGGAACGTCGATCGTCCGGCCATCACCTGGAACGAAACACTCGCCGGCAAAGGCCTCGCGGGCCTCCCGTTCGATCGCCGAGGCGTCGCCGGCGTACCGCGAGGAGACGTGTATCAGCGCGAGCCGCGCCACGCCGGCGCGGTCGGCGATCTCGGCGGCTTCACGGCCGGTCGAGTGGGCAGTTTTGCGCGCGCGATCCGCCATATCGTCGGCAAAGGTGGCGTCGTGGACCAGCAGGTCCGCGTCCGCGGCGACCTCGACGGTGCGCTCCTGTGGACGGGTGTCGGCGGTGTAGACGATGCGACGGCCGGGACGAGGCGGACCGACGACCTGCTTGGGACGGACCACGGTGCCGTCCTCGAGTTCGATGGGCTCGCCCTCGTGGAGCCGGCCGAACTTCGGCCCAACGGGAACACCCAGCTCCTCGGCCTTCGGTCGATCGAACCGCCCCGGCCGGTCGTCCTCCTCGAGGACGTACCCCTGTGAGCGCGTGCCGTGTGACGTCTCGAAGGCGCGGACTGCATACTCGTCGGCGTCGAGCGCGACGGTTCCGGGTGCGACCTCGGAGAACCGCACCTGAAAGGCGGGGTCGTGACCCGCGGCGTGAACGAGGTCGTGGAGGTGTCGGGTCGTGTTCGGCGGGCAGTGGATCGTCAGGGGCTCGGTGCGATCGTTGAAGTCCATCGTCTGGATCAGGCCGGGAAGTCCGAGGACGTGGTCACCGTGGAGGTGTGAGATGAAGATATGGTCGACGGTGAACCCGGTGCCGAACCGCATCATCTGGCGTTGGGTCCCCTCGCCGCAGTCGAAGAGCAACCGATCGCCATCGCGGTTGCAGAACACGGCGCTTGGGGCTCGTTCGGTGGTCGGGACGGCGCCGCCGGTCCCGAGGAAGGTCACGCGCAAGGACATACCGTCAGGTGCGGGCGGCGCTTATAAACCGGTGTCGAAAGGGGGGCTGGCGGACGCCGCCGACCGGTCGACTGGATCACTGCCACCGATCGGCCGACCGGGCCACTGCCACCGATCGACCCCACCGATCGACCGATTCTTGACCGCGGGTCCCCGAGGACCCGGTAATGGACGGACCGCTGTGGACGAGCCGGCACGCGCCCGACCTTGCGGAGATCCGGCAGGTCGAGGCCAGGGAGCGGTTCGATCGCGCGCTCAGCGAGCCGATGAACCTGGTGGTGCAGGGGCCGCCAGGGGTCGGCAAGACGGCCGCGACCCGAGCACTCGCCCGCGAGGCGCACGCCGATCCCGACAACGACCTGATCGAGATCAACGTCGCCGACTTCTTCGGGCGGACCAAAAAGGAGATTCGAACCGACCCGCGTTTCGAGTCGTTCCTGGCGGGGCGCAGCGGGATGGCGAAGCGCGACATGATAAACCGCGTGCTCACGGAGTCAGCCGCCTACGCGCCGATGAGTGGCGACTACAAGACGATCGTCCTCGACAACGCCGAGGCGATCCGCGAGGACTTCCAGCAGGCGCTGCGGCGCGTGATGGAACGGCACCACCGGACGACGCAGTTCGTGATCACGACCCGCCAGCCGACGAAGCTCATCCCGCCGATCCGATCGCGGTGTTTCCCGATCCGGCTGCGCGCGCCGACGATCGACGAGACGATCGACGTGCTCGCGACGATCTGCGACCGCGAGGACGTCGACTACGACGACGACGGCCTCGAGTTCGTCGCCAGCGCCGCGGGTGGTGACCTCCGGCGAGCGATCCTCTCCGCGCAGGCGACCACGGTCGAGGGTGGGGAGGTGACGATGTCGACCGCCTACGAGACGCTCGGGGAGATCGGCCACGACGAGGCGATCCGCGAGGCGCTCGCGGCCGCCGTGGACGGTGACCTCGCCGACGCCCGGAGCACGCTCGGCGACCTGCTTGACGACGAGGGGTACGACGGCCCGGGCCTCCTCCGCGAGATCCTCCGGGTGGCCCGCGCCGGATCGACGTACGGCGGGGCGGAGCTCGCACGCCTCCACACGCTTGCCGGCGACGTCGACCTGCAGCTCGCCGAGGGGCTCGACGACCAGCTCCACCTCACGCACCTGCTCGCCGCGTGGGCGGCCGGCCGGGAGACGATCGCGGTCGATCTCCGGGACCCGGAGGCGACGAGCACGGCGGCCTGAGAAGTCGGCGAGCACGGCGGCCTGAGGAGTTGGCCGTTCGGCGGCCTGAGCGTTCGGCGTTCGTGGCCCGACGGTTCGGGGCGGTGTAGCGGCCTGAAAGCGTATCAGAAGTGCTACAGAGGGAGCATCACTCGAACGGGTTATCCGAAGTGGTGAGACGAGTGAGTTCGGGAATCCCGTCAAATCCGTCGTCGAAGCTGTACAGATGGTCGATCCCCTCACGCTGCATCGTTGCGACGATGACGGCATCAGTCAACGAGAGCGATTCGTACCGTCGAAACACCGATCGACCGGCGTTAAAATCCGCTTTCGAGGTCTGCAGAAGTGAGAATCCGCTGCTCTCGATGAGCGCATCAAGAGTCTCGATAGCCACGTCGTGTCCCGCTCTCGCCTGAAGATAATTGATGACTTCCTCGAGAACGTCGCTCAGGACGTATGCCGTCGGGAGGGTCCCGTGATCTATCGCGCCCGCGATCGCGGTCCCCCGCTCGTGGTTCTGGTCGCGTAAGAGACGGGCAGCGATGAGGACGTTCGCATCAACGACGACCGTCGACATCACGAGTCTCCAGCGATGAGATCGTGGTCCTCCGCGGCGTCGGTTGGTTCACCGATGTCAACCGGGTCCAACCGCGAAAACGCGCCGTAGCGCTGTTTGACGAGTTCGACCGAGATCGTCCCGTCCTCGTCCACGTGCCAGCGGAGTTTGTCACCCGCTTCGACGCCGGCGGCTTGACGTACCGCCGCCGGAACCGTGATCGAGTAGCTCTCGTTGACCGTCGTTTCGTTCTCGATCTCGTGGGACATATCCGGGTGTACGCGGCACCTACGAAAGTAATTTGCCCCCAAATTATTCGAACCGTCGTCCGTTCATCCCACCGTGAGTCGCTCAAAAAGACCGGCACGGACTTCGTGCCGAGCACGGGGGCGATCTCGGAGGTATATCGATCGATGCGCTCAACGATCTCACCAGCCATTCGGGATCGTAACTGGCGCAGTCGGCTATCCGCGCTGGACTCCGCCGTCGACGCCGGTGCCGACGTTGATCGACGGGGAGACAGACACACACCGGGTGTCGAGTGTATATGGAGTATTTCAACCGTTTGAGGCCGAAACGACCGTTGTACGTACGCGCAGAATCGGTGTTTCCATTCCGAAGTAGGAGACACACACCGGGTGTCGAGTGTAAGTGGATACAGATAGCCACAGGTAGTGCGAAGATCGGATCACGAACTCTGAAACAGGGACATGGACCACCGATCTCCGTTGAGGCAGAGAACAGGATCTCAAGCGAAACCCTCGGGATCAAGCCTGAGGAGATCTAAAGAATTCGAGAACACTCACTAACTCAGTCGTGTGATATAACGGATATTACCTCTGGTATAGAAAGGTTCATACTATATTGGATAACGCGATCGTACCAGTCATCCTCCAAGACAGCCATACCGGCAGCGCCGGCGGCGAAATCAAATACGGCTTGGATGTGTATCAGCAGCCAGTACAAGTTTGGGAAGCCAATACAACGGTGTGAGATACTGGGGTGTATGCGGACTGTTTCGTGAGATCTTCGCTGCTGGCCACACCAGTGAGCAATGAACTCGAGTTCCAGAGATGCTTGCTTCGTTTCCAGAGTCACCACTCATCGACCCGTCGATCCAGAAATACACACGACGCACGGTGTGTCTATATCCAAGTCGACGGTTAATTCGATCCAATATCAATATCCTCTTTTTATAGCTTAAAGAGCGTAAATACGTGACTATACACTCGACAGTTGGTGTCTACAAAACACATATATTTATATACTACACCGACCGTCGTGTGTAACAAGAGACGACTCCTTTGGGAGTCGATCGCATCTATGACCAACGAGAATCACAGTTCACTCGACTCTATCTGGCAAAGCGAGGATCCGATCTTCGCCAACAAGGAACTCCTCGATATCGAACACATTCCCAACGAGGAACGGATCATCGGCCGGGAGGACGAAATATCCAGCCTCGCCAACAGCATTCATCCCGCGATACGCGGCGGAAAACCCCGAAACACACTCATCTACGGGAAGACGGGTACCGGAAAGAGTCTCGTCGCGAAGCACGTCACACATAGTGCTGAGGAGTTCGCTCGTGACCGTGACACGAAACTCGATCGTGCCTACATCGACTGTACGCAGGCGACGACGGAAACGCAAGTCGTCATCACGCTCGCACGATCGTTCAACCGACCGGAGACGACGGACATCACGATCCCCTTGTCCGGATTGTCGACCAACGCGTACTACGACCGACTGTGGAACATCCTCGAAACGCTCCACGATGTCGTCATCATCATTCTGGATGAGGTTGACAAATTGCAAGGGAACAACGTGTTGATGCAACTGTCTCGAGCAGGAGAAGCAGGCAAGCTCGAAACGTGTAAGGTCGGCATCCTCGCGATCAGCAACAAGATCTCATTTAAGGATTCGCTGGACGAACGCGTCTTGAGCAGCCTCCAGGAACGCGAGTTCATCTTCCCACCGTACGATGCGAATCAACTCCGCGAGATCATGCGACATCGGGAGGATGCCTTTCGCGAGGACACCCTCAACGATGACGTGATTCCGCTCGCGGCCGCCTTCGCCGCACAGGAACACGGTGACGCGCGGAAGGCGCTCGATATTCTCCGAAACGCCGGCGAACTCGCCAAGGAGGACGAGAGTGACGTCGTTCGGGAGAATCACGTCCGAAACGCCCGCCAAAAGGCGGATATCGACCGATTCTCCAAACTCCTACAGGACCAGCCAACCCAATCGAAAGCGGCAGTATACGCACTCTCACTGCTTGCGGACGCGAACAACGAGGAGGAGTTCCCAACACGCCAAATATACGAACAGTACGAACAGCTCACCGACTCCCTCGACATTGATTCACTCTCGCAGCGCCGAATGGTTGATCGGTTGAACGAACAGGCGTTCCTCGACATTCTCGGCGTCACCGATCGAGTCGGCCGGGGACGTGGCAAGGGGATCACGAACCGTTACTATCTCCTCGAGGACCCGACCGTGGTCCAGACGGCGATCGAATCCGATCCACGCTTTTCACCCGTCAACTAGTACCTACCGTTACACTCGACAGGTGGTGTGTGACTCATCAGGTCTTTGGTCTGACATGGTAGATCCGTAATCAGTATTTACACGGTAGAGGGATTAAAACGTCCGTTAAACCAGATATACACTCGACACGTGGTGTTCGAATATCGGCAGCAGCGACCAACGCAAGGGTAGCTCTAGCCGTCTACGTCAACCCGTATGTGTCCGCGTTACACTCGACAGGTGGTGTGTGTGTCTTCGATCGACAAGCTGTTGATCGACGCCCTATCGGCCTGGTTGTCGTAGGTTTCGTCGATACACTCGACAGTCGGTGTGGTATATCACGAATAAACCGACCCGTCACCCGCAGCGACCCCCGGTCTTTTGACCGATGCGGCGCGTAAGTCGATCCACCGTGACCTTCGACCGATCGACCACGCCACAAGCCGGTTCGGATGCCCCTCCGTCGGAACCTCGGTCGGACGCCCGGCCGCCGCTGGCCCGCCTTCTGCCGTTCCCGGTCGTCGACGACGCCTGGCGACTCGCCCGGCCGCCGGCGCTGCTCGGCGCGGCGTTGCTCGTCTTCGTCCCGCCCGCGGGGGCCATCCTCCTCGCGCTCGCGCTCGGGGTTCTGTGGTTCCATCGCGACCCTCCGCGATCGCCGCCGGATCCCGATGGGGTGACCGAGCCGAGTGAGGCGACGGACTCAAACGGGTCGAGGGACCCGGATGCGGTCACCGCCGTCTCACCTGCTGACGGGACGGTATCGGTGGTCCGTGAGGAGGGCGACCGCCTGCGCGTCGGGGTCTTCATGAACGTCACCGACGTCCACGTGAACCGCGCGCCCCTGTCGGGGACGGTGGAGGCGGTCCGCCACCGACCCGGCGCTTATAAACCCGCCTTCAGCAAGGACTCCGACCGGAACGAGCAGGTCGTGATCGACTGCGGCGACTACGAGCTGTTCTGCATCGCCGGCTGGTTCGCGCGCCGGATCCACCCCCACGTCTCCGTCGGCGACGAGATCGATCGGGGGCAACGCGTGGCCCACGTCTCCTTCGGCTCGCGCGCCGACGTGTTGTTTCCGCCGTCGGTGGACCGGTCGGACCTGTGCGTCCGGGAGGGCGAGACGGTTCGGGCCGGCGAGACCGTGCTGGCGCGGACGTGAACACGTCACGCGGGACGTCCTAGACGTACCCGTCGATCATCCCCTCGACGTACTTCGCGATCACGTCGACCTCCAGGTGGACCGGGTCGCCGGGGTCCTTCTCCGAGAGCGTCGTGAGCTCGTAGGTGGTCGGGATGATCGCCACGTCGAAGGCGTCCTCACGGCGGTCCGCGACCGTGAGTGAGATCCCGTCGAGGGCGACCGAGCCCTTTTGAACCACGTATCGTGCGTGGTCGTCGGGGAGCGCGAACGTGAACCGCCAGTCCTCGCCGACGGGCTCGATGGCCTCGACGGTCGCGACCGTGTCGACGTGGCCCTGGACGAGGTGGCCGTCGAAGCGCCCGTCGGCCGGCATCGCGCGCTCGACGTTGACGACGTCGCCGACGCCGAGGGCGCCGAGGTACGTCTTCGCGACCGTCTCGCTCGCGAGGAACACCTCGAAGACGCCGACGTCGTCGCCGGCGCCGGCGTCCGCGGAGCGATCGAGGTCCGTCGCCGTCTCGGGGTCCGCAACGCGCACGTCGTCCCCGTACGCCTCGACCGTCAGGCAGACACCGCTGACGCTTATCGACTGGCCGTGATACAGCTCCGAGAGGCCGGAAGCGGCGATCGCAAGCCGGCGCCCGTCCGCGGTCTCCTCGACGCCGACCACCTCGCCGGCGGTCTCGACGATCCCGGTGAACATAGCGTCGCTTCGGACGGGCGAGTCAAGTGGTTGTCGCGTCGCGTCCCTTTTAAGCCGTCGTGGGATACCGATCGACGATGCGACTCGGCCTCCTCGACACGATCGGCCTCGCGACCACGCTTATCTTCGCGATTCCGGTGGCCAACTACGGTGTGATGCGCGCCCTCGACGGCGAGATGGTCGTCGGCGTCGCGATGGTCGGGATCGCGGTCGCGATGGTCGTCCTCCCGCAGTACTTTCTGGATCCCGAGCGGATCCTCCGCGGGCTCCTGGCGGGGCTGCTCCCCAGCCGGCTCCGAGCGGCCGGGAGCGACGACCCCGAGGAGCCGGCCGCGGGAAGCGTCGATCGGGCCGACGTCGACGGGTCGTCCGAGGAGTGACGGGATCGATGGCCGACGTAACGGAGACTCGGTGCAGTCACCACTCCGCGATCGCCGTCTCGACCCGAGACTGGAACGACGCGGCACGGTCGGTCAGATCGGCGATCATCGCCAACACGGGGTAGGTCGCCTCGCAGTCGACGTAGAGGTATCGTGGAACGTCCCGGGTTTCGCCCGGAACGCGAAGATCGCGGCGCTGACGGCGGATGGCCGCCTGTCGTCCCTGTGCGACCGCCTCACACCGGTCGCGCAACGTCCCCGCCCGGGCGTGGTATGCCTCGAGCGCGCCGAAGCCGATGCCGTCGACGTCGACGTTCACCAGGTCATCGACGTCGCGGGCCAGCTCCGGGAGCCGGGTTCCGAGTTCGTCGAGAGAGGTCGCCTCCGCATCGAGCGTGTCGAGCAGATCCGCGCGGCGGTCGCGACGAACGCCGGCAATGCGCCCGAGCTCCCGCTTGATCGCGGGATCGAAGGCGGTCCCGGTGGTGAGCGTGACGGACAGTTCGCGCCCGAACTCCGCCGCGAGGCTTTCGGGATAGGTGTCGTCGTAGTCGGCGGCGTAGTGGGGGACGCTCATCACCGTCTCCTCGTAGGCGTCACGCACCGCGCACAGCCCGGGCGTGGCGGCCGACGTGCCGGCATCGCCGACGAGGTGCGTTGGCGCCGAGGTCCGAGTCGTCTCCCGCGGATCGATCTCGGCGAGCCGCTTTCGAAAGACATCGAAGGCCTGCCGTTCGTCGACGACGCGGCGGCGCTCGGCGCGCACCGTCCGTCGAAGGGTCGCGAGTCGTGTTTGAACGCCGTCGGCCGTCGATCCCGCCGCCTCGGATCCCATACGCGCTCCCGCGGTCGCCACCACTGTAATCGTTTATAAGAGATCGCTATACGACCCCGAAGGTGACGGGACCGATACGTATCTGTCCGGATCGCTATATAGGTCCCCGGAGATCGATGGACGGGTTGGGTCACCTCAACGCATCACGGGACCCGTCCGATCGGTTCCGATCCATATATATCAATCATATTATGATTAATATGCGGTCGACGGCTGTGTTCACTCGATGGCGCCCCAGTCAACGCGTCCGTCCGAGCACGTATCGCGGCGAAAGTTCCTTCTGGCCTCCGGATCGGCCGGCACGGTCGCGGTCGCCGGCTGCACGTCGGGCAGCGGAAGCGGGAACGGCAACGGCGGCGGCAACGGCGATGGAAACGGTGGAAGCGGCAACGGCGACGGAAACGGCGGCGGCAACGGGAACGGCAACGGCGGATCGGAAAGCCTGTCCGGTGACATCCGAATTTCGGGGAGCAGTACGGTGTACCCGGTCGCACAGGAGGTCACTCGCTCGTTCGCGGAACGGAGCCCGGACGTGAGCTTCAACCTCACTCGGGACGGCAGCGGCGGCGGGTTCGAGAACGTGTTCATCCCCGGCGACAGCGACATCAACAACGCGAGTCGACCGATCAAGGACGAGGAACTCCAGCGCTGCCGCGACAACGGCATCGAGCCGGTCGAGTTCTTCGTCGCGCAGGACGCGCTCACCGTGGTCGTCAACAACGACGCCGACTTCATCGACACGATCTCGCTCGAAGACCTCGGAACCATCTGGTCGCCGGACACCGCGCCCGACTTGTGGTCGGACGTCAATGACGACTGGCCCGACGAGCCGTTCGACCTCTACGGTCCGGCAAGCACGTCGGGCACCTACGACTACTTCACCGAGACAGTCATCGGAGAGACCGACGCGGACCAGCCGATCCGCGAGGACTTCGAGGGAACCGAGGAGGACGACCTGATCGCGCAGGGCGTCCAAGGCAACGAGTACGCCCTCGGGTATCTCCCCTTCGCGTACTACGTGAACAACCCGGACACGGTCAAGGCCCTCAGTCTCAGTGATGGGGATAGTGACCCGGTCGAGCCGAGTCTTGAAGGCGCACAGAGCGGGAACTATCCGCTCGCACGGCCGCTATTCTTCTACGGCAACATGAGCAAGATACAGGAGAAGAACCACCTCCAGGAGTTCCTCGAGTATTACATCAACGAGGCAGACGAGAACTACATCGCCGAGGACATCGGCTACGTCCCGAGCAGCCAGGACATGGTCGACGACAATCTCGCCGCCCTCGAGGAGGCGATCGCCGGCGAGTACGAGTACAGCGCCTAGCGCCCGAAGGGGAACGCCGTGTACACACCTCACGTTTTATTAACCACATGAGCAACGAACCGGAGAGCGGGGTCGGGTCGCTCCAACGGAGCGGGTTCGTCGTCCGCAAGGAGCGCTTTTATGGCCGTCTGATCGCGGCGTGTGCCGTCCTCACTATCGTCGTGACCGTCGGAATCATCCTGGCACTGTCGGGACGCGCCCTCTCGTTCTGGTCGCAGATATCGCCGATCACGTACTTCACCGGAACGAGCTGGAGCCCCGTCATCGCACAGAACTACGGCGTACTCCCGCTGATAAGCGGAACCCTCATCGTCACGATCGTTTCGGCGCTGATCGCGCTGCCGATCGGCTTGGCGGCGGCGATCTATCTCAGCGAGTACGCGAGCGACGAGGCTCGATCGATCCTGAAACCGTCCCTGGAAATCCTCGCCGGCGTTCCGACCGTCATCTACGGCTATATGGCGCTCGTGTACATCACGCCGTTGTTTAAGAGCGTGTTTCCGTCGCTCCGTACGTTCAACGCGCTGTCGGCGAGTATCGTCGTCGGGATCATGATCATCCCGATGGTGTCGTCGATCAGCGAGGACGCGCTGAGCGCGGTCCCGGACAGTCTCCGACAGGGCGGCTACGGACTCGGGTCGACGAAGTTCGACGTCTCGACGAAGATCGTCGTTCCGTCGGCGACCTCCGGCATCGTCGCGTCGTACGTGCTCGCGATCTCGCGAGCGATCGGCGAGACGATGGCGGTCACGATGGCGATGGGTATGAGTCCGCAGATGCCGTACGTCCCGAACGTCCTCCGCAACCTCGCGGAGTCGGGCCAGACCATCACGGCGGCGATGGTCCAGATCGCCAACGCGGACTCCCTCGGCAGCGGGCCCACCTACGAGGCGATGTTCGCGCTCGGCATCACGCTGTTCGCGATCACGCTGACGATGAACGTCCTCGCCGAACTGGTCAGACGGCGGTTCCGGGAGGAATACTGACATGGCAACCGAAGAGGCTCCAAGCGACCAACTCGGCGGAAGCACGGCACTCCGGCTCCAACAGCTGAAGGGACAACTCTTCGAGGTCGCGCTCGTCGCGGCCACGCTCGTCGGGATCGTCTCGTTGCTCGTGTTGTTCGCGCAGATCTCGAACGACGCGTTCCAGCCGAGGACCGCGTCGCCCGCGTGGTTCCTCGTCTACCTCGGAACCCTCGTGACGCCGACGGCCGCGTTCACACTGTATGCCCGGCGGCGGCCGGCTGTGCGGGAGACGAACGCCAAGGCGTTCGCGGCGGTGTTCGGCGGGCTCCTGCTCAGCGTCGTCATCTACGCCGTCGTCGATTCGCTCAGCCCGTACGACGTGTTTACCTACGTCTTCTTCGCGTCGCTTCCGCCGGCGCTCGTCCTGGCGTACGATCGAACGACGAACAACCGGACGTACACCGGGCCGGCGATTCCCGCGTCGATCATCGTCGGTATCGGCGTCGCGACAGTGCTGTACGACTCGGTCCGCGGACCGATCGGGATCGCCGCGGAGTGGATCATGTACTTCGGTCTCGTCACAGTCCCCGCGGCGCTCCTCGTCGCGAGACTGACGACTGCCCGCCGCGGTAACCGTGACGGCGCCGTCGCCGGGGGGATCGTCATCGGCGGCGGTCTCGCCGTCGCGGTGGCGTCGATCGTCACCGGGGCCAACGCGTCGCTTCTGGTCGTCCTCTTCTCGGCGTTCGTCGTTCCCACCGGCTACGTCCTCCGGCGGTCAACCCGGACGAATCCGGAGGGACGCGTCGGCATCGCAGGACCGTTCGTCCTCGTGGGAGGTGCACTGGTCGGCGCCGCGATCGTCGAACGGTTCGGGATCGAGAACCCGGACACGTACCTCACGTCAAACCTGCTTTTGAACTCGTGGGACGGGCTGACCGCGAGCAACGCGGGTGTGTATCCGCAGATCGTCGGATCGATCATCATCGTCGGCTTCATGGCGGTCCTCGCGTTTCCGGTTGGAATCGGCGCGGCGATCTACTTGGAGGAGTACGCGCCGGATACCGGGACCCGCGGTCGACTCGCGACGCTCCTGGAGATCAACATCTCGAACCTGGCCGGCGTTCCGTCGGTCGTGTACGGACTGCTCGGGCTCGCGCTGTTCCGGCGGACACTCGGGTTCGGGACCGGAGTCGTCGTCTCGGCGGCGGGAACCCTCGGACTGCTCATCCTCCCCATCGTCATCGTCTCGACGCAGGAGGCGTTGCGGGGGGTCCCCGATGACCTGCGACAGGGGTCATACGGTATGGGTGCGAGTCGATGGCAGACGCTCCGCGAGGTCGTCCTACCCGAGGCGATCCCCGGCACGCTCACCGGGACGATCCTTGCGCTCGCGCGAGCAATCGGTGAGACCGCACCGCTGGTCATCATTGCGGTCGCGACGACGACGTACAGTCCGCCGAGCGGACTGTTCTCCAGCGCGACGGCGCTCCCGCTACAGATCTTCGCCGCGTCGGCGAACGCGAAGCCGGAGTTCCGACACGGCGTCGTCCCGGCGGCGGCCGTGGTGTTGCTGATACTGATGCTGCTGATGAACGCGACGGCGATCGTTATCCGAAACAAGTACGGACGTGAGACCTAACGGATGAGCAAGTCAGAAACCTCTCCGAAGATACAGACGACGATCGAGACCGGCGACGAAGCGCCGCGAGACGCACCCCTCAGCCAGGAGGAGACGATCATCGAGACACGTGACGTAGACGTCCATTACGGCGACGACCAGGCGTTAAACGGCGTCTCGATGGATATAGCCGAGCACCACGTAACCGCACTCATCGGCCCATCGGGCTGCGGGAAGTCGACGTTCCTCCGGTGTCTCAATCGGATGAACGATATGATCGACGTCTGTCAGGTAGACGGCGACGTGGTGTTCAACGGAACGAACGTGTACGACGACGACGTCGACCCCGTCGCGTTACGCCGGAAGATCGGGATCGTGTTCCAGAAGCCGAATCCGTTCCCCAAATCGATCCGCGAGAACGTCGCCTACGGCCTGAAGATCCAGGGGTACGACGGCGACGTCGACGCCCGCGTCGAGGAGTCGCTCAAGCGTGCTGCGCTGTGGGACGAGGTGAACGACCAACTCGACACCTCGGGACTGGACCTGTCGGGAGGACAACAGCAGCGGCTCTGCATCGCCCGGGCGATCGCACCGGACCCCGAAGTGATCCTAATGGACGAGCCGACCTCGGCGTTGGACCCCATCGCGGCCTCGAAGATCGAGGACCTCATCGACGATCTCGCGACGGAGTACACCGTGGTCATCGTCACCCACAACATGCAGCAGGCGGCCCGGATTTCCGATCGGACCGCCGTCTTCCTCACCGGCGGTCGGCTCGTCGAGTATGACGACACCACCACGATCTTCGAGGACCCCGACGAGCAGCGCGTCGAGGACTACATCACCGGCAAGTTCGGGTGATCGTATGCCACGACGCGAGTACCAGGAGTCCCTCGATGAACTCCGGCTGGACGTGCAACAACTGGGCGAACTGGTGCTGGAGCGACTCGATCGGAGCCGTTCCGCGCTCGAACACACCGATACCGAGACCGCAAAGAGCGTCATCGAAGGGGACGAGGAGATCAATCAGCGCTATCTGGAACTGGAGTCGGCATGTATCGATCTCTTCGCCCTCCAGCAACCCGTGGCAAGTGACCTCAGATTCGTCGCCGCCTCGTTCAAGATCATCACCGACCTCGAGCGGATCGGCGACCTCGCGGTCAACCTGGCACGGTATGCACGCACGCGGGATCGTCCCCTCGATCCTGACGTCGCCATCGACACGATCGGCGAGGAAGCGCGGTCGCTTCTCGCCCGCAGCCTCACTGCCTACGGCGACGAGGACGCGGCGGCGTGTCGGCGTATCGCGGCGGACGACGACGGGATCGACGCGCTGTGTCAGCGAGCCAGCGAGAGCGTAACCCGGGACCTGATCGAACGACGCGTCGAGGGCGACCCGTGGGCGATCGAGCGGTTGCTCGATGACGTCTCGCGCGTCCTATTGACGATCCGCGATCTCGAACGGGCCGCCGATCACGCCGTGAACATCGCCGCACGAACGCTGTACATGGTCGACGGCGACCCCGAACTGATCTACTGAGAGACATGCACACCAACACGGTGGAAACGCGCAAGGTACAGACGGTCGGAAACGGAACGTACACGGTCTCCCTCCCGAAGGAGTGGGCCGAGGCGGAGGGCGTCGCGGCCGGCGATACGGTAACCCTCCATCGCCACACCGACGGCATCCTTGCGGTCCAGGCACGGAACCGAAACGGGGTCCACGGCCGGATCGGCGACCCCGACACGACCAACGCCGCCGACGCCGACGCGACCAAACCCGACGACACGAACGCCGACGACGCCGGCACGACCAAACCGAACGGCACGAACGCCGCTGGAACTGACACCCCCGACGTCGCCGGAACTAACACCCCCGACGCCGCCGGAACCGGCGGCCGGGTCGAGGCCGACACGCGAACCGGGGGAAACGCCCGAAACGGACCCAGCATTCGAACGCCGGCGCTCGATCCGCCGTCCCTCGAGGGCACGCTCCGGGCGGCCTATGCGGCCGGCATACGGACGGTGGAGGTGGACCACGAGGAGCCGCTCGACGCAGAGCAACGGCACGCCGTCGAGTCGGTGTGCAGGGGCCGGATCGGGACGTCGACGGCGACGACGGACGTCCCCGGGACCGCCGTGCGAATGCTGCTCGATCCCGGGGAGGTCTCGGTCACCCAGTCGGTCCGCCAGCTTGCGTTCGTCGTCGACGCGACACAGCAGGCGGCGATCGAGTCGGTCGCGACGGCAACCCAACGGGCGGCGGTCGCGGAGCGCGCGGAGCACGCCGAGCGGCTCTGGGCGATGATCGACCGAACGGTGGCACTCGGGATGGCCGACCTCGAGGCGGCCGACGCGATCGGCGTGTCGCGGGCGGCGCTGTTCGAGTCGTGGACGGCGATGCGCGAGCTGGAGCGCGTCCGCGAGGCCGCCGCCGACGTCGCCGAGGCCGGATCACGAATGGACGACCCGCCGGCCGAGTCGCGGATCGAGGAGCTCCGGGAGATCGCCGAGACGGTCCGCTCGGGCGTGTCCGACGGGGTCTCGGTCGTCGTCGGTGATACCGGCGCCGAGACGGCACGGCAAGCGCTCGAGGGGATGGATCAAGCCCGTGAGACCATCGACGCGTTCGATCATCGGCTGGCAACCGCCGAGGACCCACCGCCGGAGCTGCGGGCGGTGCTGTCTCGGCTCCGACGAACCGCCGAACGCGGCGGCGCCATCGCGGAGCTGGGTCTCCGACGCACGATCCGGCGGACGGACGAAGCGACGGGCTGTACGGCGGGGACGGCCGGATCTGCGTCGCGGTAACCCCGCCTTGCCCCTCAATACCGGTCCGGGGCAAGGGCCGTCGGGCACTCCAACAGGCGCTCGACGGCCGAGTCACGAACGACGACGAGGTCCCGCAGCCGGATCGCACCGTGGTCGGGATCGCGAACGCTCGCCTCGACCGCCAGCACGGTTCCTGGCCGAAGCGACGCGCTCGAGTCGGGGGCGGGCCGTTCCCGGCGGGCGAGCCCGACGCCGTAGCCCCCGGCGTGGGTCGTGCCGGTGGTCCGGTCCGTGAGGGTCGGATCGAACCCGTAGGCGCCGATCTCGGCGGCGACCTCCTCGCGCAGCAGCGACACCGGGTCGCCGGGATCGACGGTCTCGATCCCGGCCGCGATCGCGGACTCGACCGCGAGGTGGGCGCGTCGTTCCCAGCCGCCGTCCCCGTCGACGACGACCGTTCGCGTCAGGGTCCCGTGATAGCCTGCGGGGCCGCTCGGCGCGAGCGAAACGACGATCGGCTCGCCGGCTCGAAGGACGTCATCGTCGGCCGACGCGGCCGCGGCCGAACCGGCTGCGGTCGACGGCGACCGAACAGCCGTGTTCCCGGCAGGATCGACGCCGGCACGAGCCAGCGCCGCGTTCGCCTCCCGTCGGAGCCGGTCGGCCGACAGGGGATCACCCTGCCACCGAAGCGCTCGCGAGGCGTCGGCGACATCGCACGCGGCCAGGATGGCGAACACCGCACGCATCGCCGTCACGGCGGCGGACTGGGTCGCCTGCAGACGGTCGATCTCGGCGGGGGATTTGACCGTCCGCGCGTCCCGAACCGCGGCCGTCGATCGGACGTCGTGGCCGGCGCGCTCGAGGTAGACCGCCGCGTCGTGCGGAACGGCTCGGGGGACGACCACGTCCGCGTTCGAGCCGACGAGCGACGTAACCGCGGCGGCCGCGCGCTCGCCGACCGGGGCCCCGTCGTCGGCGTCGATCGGCCGCACGCCGCGATCGATGCCAGCGGCCTTCGAGGTCTCGTGAAATCGGGTTGTGGGCGCCGTGAACTGCTCCGGGCGGGGATCGGCCGGGGGACACACCACCGCCTCGGTCGCGGTCACGACGACCGCGGCCCGCGCCTCGAACGATCCGAGTCGGGCGAGATACTGCAGATCCGCGTCGAAGCGGTCGCCGACGACGACGAGCGCGTCCGCGTTCGCGGCCGCGAGCGCGTCGACGACACGGATAACGGACTGGCTCACGAGGTCCTCGCGGACCCCGGTGTCCGGTCGAGCCGTCGCGGCTGGATCCGACCCGCCGGTCACGGCTCCGGTTCGGGAGCGGCCAGTTCGGCCTGAACCTCCTCGACCAGCTCGGCGGGCGGCTCATCGCGTAGCTCGTTGAACAGCAGGACGCTCACGGGGAGCGTCGGCGCGCCGGTGATGAGGTTCTCGAGGATCACGAGCCGCTCGCGGGCCCGAGACATCCCGACGTAGAAGACGCGGCGCTCGTTGTCGGTGAGCACCGGCACCGGACTGGTGGATTTGGTGAACTCCTCGACGCCGTCGACGTCGGTCGGGTCCTCGACGGAGGCGGCGAGCTGTTCGACCACCTTCTCGGTGAGGTCGGTGGAGACGAAGACGTGGTCCGCCTCGCGGCCCTTCGCGGAGTGGATCGTGCCGATCCGGACGCGACTCGGGTCGACGTCCTGGTAGTCGCCGTCGAAGTAGGCCTCCACCGAGTTGCGCTGGAAGCTCGTCACCTTCCGGACCATATCGCTGGCGCTTGCCCGGTCGGGCATAAACGGCGCGTACTCGGCGATCGTGTCGGGATCGACCTCGATCTCGGTGATGTCGTCGGTCTCAGCCGACTCCTCGCGGTCGTCGAGATAGTCGTAGAAGTCGTCGCGCTCGTTCGTCCCGAACGTTGACTCCTGGAGCATATCCGCGAGCCGGCGGGCTTCGAGGCCGGTGACGGGCTCGCCGTCGTTGTACTTCTCGATCGCCCGGACGTAGTCGGTGAGCCGGTCGGTCCACATCCGGCCATCGGTGAGCAGCTTGAACGGGATGCCGTGGTCGATGAACTCGTCGATGAAGTCGAACATCTGGTAGCGCGCCCGGAACAGACACATCACGCTGCCGTCGTCGTCATCGATCGTGTACCGGACGTTGCGGACGAGCTCGAGCATCGAGGGGCTCTCGATGGCCTCGACGTCCCCGCCCTCCTTACGCGGCCGAAGGTCCTTCTCCTGGCGTTTGTCGATGTGGCGGATCTCCGCGTTGACGACGTTGAGGATCCGGGAGGGCAGCCGGTAGGAGTTGGGGAGCACGACGTCCTCGTCGACGTCGGTATCAAGCAGGAGGTCGGGATCGGCACCCTGCCAGGCGTAGACGACCTGGTCGTCGTCGCCGGCGATGAGCGCCTTCTGGACGTGGGGGAGCCACTCCTCGAAGACGTCGTACTGGAGGGTCGTGATGTCCTGGAACTCGTCGATCACGAGGTAGTCGACGTTCGGAACGAGAGAGCGTTGGGCGACGCGATCGAGCATATCCGCGAAGCCGACGAGCTCGTGCTCACCCTTGTAGGCCCGCCAGGCGCGGATCGTCTCGGGGACGTCGATCCGGTCGTCGTCCGCGGACCACGTCGGCGTGTACTTGTTCCCCTCCTGGGCGTTCGGATCGGTCTCGGGCGGCAGGCGAACCTCCTCGACGTCCCACTGGAAGGGCACGTCGTACCAGTCGGCGACGTCGCGTTTCGTCCGCTGGAGCCACTGGGAGGTCGCGATGATCTTGTTTCCGATCGTCGTCGATCGCGCGGTTCGGCGGTTGGCGCCGCCGTACTCGTCCTCGAACTCGATCCCGAACTCCTCACAGAAGTCGGATTTGTCGTCCTCGCCGACCACGTCGCCGCGCGAGAGGTTGAGCAGCTCGTAGGCCTTCGCGTGCATCGTGCAGACGTTCCCCTGCAGCGAGCGCGGGGAGATGTCGAGTCGCTCGGCGAGGCGATCGCGGACCTCCGCGGCGGCCGCACGGGTGTACGAGACCACGAGCACGTCGCGAACGTCGACGTCGTCGTCCT
Organism: Halopenitus sp. POP-27; assembly: GCF_029889855.1. Lineage (NCBI taxonomy): Archaea > Methanobacteriati > Methanobacteriota > Halobacteria > Halobacteriales > Haloferacaceae > Halopenitus > Halopenitus sp. POP-27. The sequence continues at coordinate 283,955 of NZ_JARANU010000001.1, forward strand.
GGAGGAGGTCGTCGACGCGGTCGAGCAGCGCGGTCGTCTTCCCGCTGCCCGGACCGCCGAACAGGCGAGTCACGGTCGGGTCGGCTTCGGTCATTGTACCCCTACAGGCGTCCCGGCCGGATAAACGACGTGGGTTCGGTCTGGACGGCGGATCGCGGCGCTGGCGGCGCGGCCGGCGGTCGAGGCGGCGACGAGTCGACGCCGCTCGTGCCGCGACCCCGAGACGATCGTGTTCCCCGAACCCACACACGCCGACGGACCGTAACCATCTTAAGTATCTCCCGGTTACTGGAAGATGAGTCCTGGTAGGGTAGTGGACTATCCTCTTGGCTTGCGGAGCCAGGGACCGGAGTTCAAATCTCCGTCAGGACGTTCACTTCGTTCGTTTCACTCACTTCGTTCACGTCCTGACTAGCTCCACGCTCGCTTCGCTCGCGTGGAACTCCGTCAGGACGTTCACTTCTGACACGATGATCTTTGACCACGAGGTCACTGAAGAGGTGTGAAGTACCTCGGGGTCAAGTGGTTCGAGAGACGGAGTCTCTCGTCATCACGGAAAGCGAAGATTTCCGTCCGACCCCGAGGCACTCGCCTTGTTCATCTGTAGAATCAGCCATCACTTCTGGCGGATGGTCTGCGACCACGAGGCCACGGAGGAGTTGTGGAACCCCGGACGCTCACTTCTGACACGATGATCACGTGTCGCTGCGGACGGGCGTCGGTCCAGCAGTGTTCTCCGGATAGTACGGTTCCGTGATCGAGGCGATCTCCTCAACCGTGGGAACGGCGTCAGGATCGACTCGCTCCACTGCGAAGGGCTCGAGTTGATACACCTGTTCGCCGATGAGGCAGGCGTCGTCGTCGTAGGGCCAGAACATCGCCTGGCGGCAGGTTCGCTGATACATCGCGTCGGGATCGATTCCCGCGACATCGTTCCGATAATACGGCTTGTCGAGCCCATCGGCGATGAGATCGTCGCCGGACAGAAACTCGACGTACGTCGCCAAGTCGGCGATCCCCCACTCGTTGACGAACAGCTGGTGGCCGTCCTCGTCGGAGAGCAGGAAGACGTCCTCCTCGCCGGCCTCGTAGAACGCCTTCACCTCCTCCGTGCCGTCGAGCACGAGCGGTTCTTCGGTACCGAGACGCATCTCGTACTGCGGATCGTCGACGATCAGCTCGGGATCGAAGATGGCCTCCCAGTCGCCGCTCACTTCGAGGGCGGCGTGGTGGAGGTAGTTCCACAGCATCGCCCGTCGGTGCGGATCACGCTCCTCCTGTGCTGCCCGTTTGATATCGCTGATGTGGCCGAGGTGGCCGTCCGGGTAGTGCGTCATATGAGAACTATTGTCACTAAACGAAATAAATATGCTCGGGGGCTCCGGTGACGTCCGCACGGATTGTCGATCGAAGGACGCTCGCCGACCTAGAAGCCACCGGCCGCCATCACGAACAGCGCGACGGCGATGATCGCAAAGAGCACGCCGACGCCCTCCTTGATGAGACTCGTGTCCAGCGTCGCTGAAATGTACGGCGCGATCTGGCCGCCGGTGACCGTCGCCGGGACCGTCCAGACGACCATATTCCACGGAGTTGACGCGAGGCTCATACTGTGGCCGCCGGGGACGTACTGACCGCCGAAGACGTGGACCAGTGACGCCAGCACCGCGGTCAGCGCGACGACGATGTGGTTGGTGCCGATGGCGACTCTCACCGGTACCTCGGTCCGAAGCATCGAGATGATGCCCAGTTCGCCGATCCCGAAGCCAGCGAGTCCCTGAAACACGCCGCCGACGCTGTAGTTGCCGAAGCGTTCGAGATACCCCCCGTGGGAGTAGCTGTAGTCGTTGCCGTCGCGGTCAACCCGTGTGACGGTACCGTGCGTGTCCATCTCGACACCGGCCGGACCGAGTTTGTCAGCGTCGTTTGGCATCGAACCGCCGTCAGCCGAAAGCTCTGCTCCGGTGTCGGTCTCACCGGGCTCCTCATGGCCCAAATCAGCCTTAAACAGGAGATACGAGGCAGCTATCAGCGCCAGTCCGAGCATGAGGTGAAACACCGGCGCGGGGATGACAAAGGAGAGCAGCGCGCCGGCGACGACGAAGGGCACCCCACCCGCGACCAGTGTGAGCGCGAGACGTCGGTCAACCAATCCGTACTGAATGAACGCGAGCGCGGAACTGGAGAGGCCGAACGACTCGCTGATGAGCCCGACCTTCACGAGCGTCTCGGGCGTGAGTGTCTCACCGGCGATGAGCGGGAACAGGAAGATGAGGAACGGGACGAAGAGTGCGGATCCGCTGATACCGACCGTATTGACGATGGTAGCGCCGACGAGGAAGGCGAAGAAGAGCCACCAGTACTCCAGCCAGTAGCTCAGTCCCGACGCTTCCGTCGGAGCCACGAAATACACACTCACCACGAACAGCAGCGGGGCGAGGAACACAAACACGTGCTGATACTTGAGGAAGGTCTTCTGGACAGTATCTGACGGCGAGGACGTGCTCATTGCGAGTTAGCGCTACGGTCGGGAATTCTGACAGAAATACGTTTTCTTTCATAGTATGTGTCTCGATGATTCGTGTAAAATTCCAGGATACCGTGTGTCCCGGTGTAACAAACTCGGACCTGTATTCAGCATACACGTTGTGTCAATTTATAACACATTCAACGGAGCACACCATCGACTCGCGGCGACTGGAACGGCCGCTCAGCGAACTCGGGCACGGTGAGGGAGCCACGTTGGTCGAGTATCCGTCGTGCTGCGGTCCGGAGACGTCGTCGTGATTCGTCGGCGGAGAGCGTGCTCGGCGAGGACCGCATTTATAAGCAACCGAGCTAACCCGAGAGATATGCGGAGACGGACCTCACGCCGCGCCCTCCTCGGAGCCCTCGGCTCGATCGTGCTCGGCGGCTGTCTGTCCGGCGGCGACCGAGCGACGCCGACGCCCGCGCCGGATACGGACGGTGACGGCGTTCCGGATCACGGCGACGACTACCCGGCCGACAATCGACGAGCAGTCCGAACGTTCCGGTCCACGGGAGCGCCGACGCTGCAGCCGGGCGAGTTCACGGCGATCGCGATCACGAACGCGCCGACTGCACGCGGGGACGTTCTCCACTACGAGGTGACCGTCCAGGGGTCGACGCCGGTCGACTGTCTCGTCCTCGAGCGGGACGCCTACGACGCGTACGTCGACGGCGCCCGTGACGTGCCGATCGCGTCGGCGTACAGCCGGACCGGGGTCCGGGAAACCGAGGTGACCGTCGAGCTCGACCGCGGCGAGTATCTGTTCGTCCTCGATCACACCACGCTTGCGACCGACCCGGGATCGGATCCCGTCACCGTGGATCACGTCGTCGAGGTGGCCGAGCCAGCGCCCACGACGAAAGCGAAGCCGAAGTGATCGGCATCGATCGATGTGGCCGTACCCTCCGTCCCGTCGCGCGTTTCACTTCCGCTTTCGGGGTCGCCTTTAAAGGGTGACGGGGTGAATCGGTACGTATGAGCCAGTCGACGTTCGACGACGACGACCTGTTCGGCGAAGCAGCCGCCGAAACGCGCGCGGAGGTCGAGAGCCACCTGGAGGCGGCACGCGCCGAACTTCCCGACCTCGACTCGATCTGGGAGACGGAGGCTGAGAACGTGCTGGGCGTACTCAACGGCCTCAAATCGGCCCTTGACGCCGGCGAGGCAACCGACCATCTCCGGCAGGCGAAGAAGGCCTACGTGCTCGGCGAGCGCGCGGACGCCTTCGAGGACGCCGAGGATCTCGAGGCGGCGATCGACGACCTGGCCGACCTGATCACCGACCTCGAGGACGCCGCCGAGGACGTCGGCGACCTCACCGGCACGGTCCCCGCCATCCGCGACGCGCTCCAGGACGCGGCAGCGAACGAAGCCTCGGTGGCCGACGCGGACGCGGACACGGACGCGAACGCCGACGCCGAGGAGGCGGACGCGGACACGGACGCGAACGCCGACGCCGAGGAGGCGGACGCGGCCGAGGCCGAAGAAGCCGAGGAGTAGCGCTCCACGGTCGCTCGGACGGCACGTCGGACGAGCGTCGATCAGGAACGCCGGTCAGGCGATATCGATCAGTCGACGTCGAGGTCGCGGTCGACGACCGCCGCCGCGAGCTCCACGAGCGACTCGCTCGCGAGGTCGAGCAGGCGCTCGCCGCGCTCGCGGTCGCCCTCCCGCGGATCGCCGACGACGCCGTTGGCGGTGAACGCGTCGGAATCGTGCTCCAGGTTGACGCCGGCGACCCACTTGCCCCAGCGGTCGGCCGCGTCGGCCGCCGCGGCCGCGATCCGGTCCTCACGAACGAGGTCCGGGTGGGTCGCCCGGAGGAGCGCCGTCTCGAGGGGACCGCCGTGGCCCATATCGCCGGTGTGCTCACCGACCGCCTCGAACCAGGTGAACGCGACCGCGTAGCCGCCGTGGTCCGGATCGCGGGAGAACCGGCGGGCAACCTCCGCGAGGGCGTCGACGTTGCCACCGTGACCGTTCACGAACACGACGCGGTCGATCCCGTGATGGACCAGCGAGGCGGCCGTCTCGCGGACGTACGCGCGGAAGGTGTCCGGTGACACCCACAGCGTCCCGTCGAAGCCACGGTGCTCCTCGGCGATCCCGACCGGGATCGTCGGCGCCACGAGGAGGTCGCCGGAGCGAGACTCCGCCGTGGCGTATCGATCCGCCGTCTTGGTCGCGACGGCGGCGGCCGTGAGCGCATCGGTTCCAAGCGGCGCGTGCGGGCCGTGCTGTTCGGTGCTACCGACCGGAACGAGCGCCGCGTCGATCGTCGCGTCGCGGACGTCGGTCCAGGTCGAATCCGAGAGGTGCATATCGGGATCCAGGGGGGCCGGGGTCTTTATTCAACACATTTCCGAGAATACGAACACCAAACGGGGCGGTATAGAACAGTTAGTCCTTGGGAGCCGCTCAAGACAGCGTATGTGAGTACCAACCGAAGATACTTGGTCGACCTTGAGTTATCCCGAAAAGTGGAACAAAACCTGTTCACGTATCTGAAAGGGGTCGGGTTGGTTCTTGCTCTGTTTTTTGCCCTCTATCCAGCCATTCTTATCGTTCAATTACTAACGAACACAGTTACGGAATCCAGTGTCCAAATAACGGTTCTGTTAGTCCTGTCCGTTATCGCGTGGGTCTGGATAATTCGTCTCTATCGGGCGTATCGCTCCGTTGGATTGACGATGAAAGCCTCCGATTGACATCCTCCTCCGCCTGAAGGCAGAGGAATCCCGAACGGTGGGTGTGTCAGGTTTGCAACCACGGACGCCGCCACTTTGCGGGAATTCGCCGCAGGTGGTCTCCTCGAGTCTCTATAGCGAGGAGTCACAGACTGCATCCCGGAACCGTCAGTCGTCGTTGCCGGCCTCCGCATCGGTCTCGGTCGCGGACGTCCCGTCGGCCGCGGCCGCCTCGTCGGCGTCGATCGCCGCGGTTCGCTCGGTGGCGCGTTCGATGAACTCCTGCGGGAGGTCGTCGATCTCGCCGGCCTGGACGCCCCAGAGGTTCGCGTAGAGCCCGTCGGTCTCGAGCAGCTCCTCGTGGGTTCCGCGCTCGACGATCTCACCGCCCTCCAACACGAGGATCGTGTCGGCGTCCTTGATCGTCGAGAGCCGGTGGGCGATCGCGAAGGTGGTGCGGTCGGTCGTCAGCCGGTCCAGCGAGCGCTGGATCAGCATCTCCGTCTCGGTGTCGACGTCGGAGGTGGCCTCGTCGAGGACGAGGATCTCCGGGTCCGCGAGGACGGCGCGGGCGATCGTGAGCCGCTGGCGCTGGCCGCCCGAGAGCTTCACGCCGCGCTCGCCGACCATCGTGTCGTAGCCGTCCGGCAGGTTCTCGATGAATGAGTGCGCCTCGGCGGCCTTCGCGGCCTCGACGACCGCCTCGTCGCTGGCGTCGAAGGTGCCGTAGGTGATGTTCTCGCGAACCGTCCCGTAAAAGAGATACGAGGACTGGCCGACGTAGCCGATCGACCGCCGGAGCGACGGGAGCGTGACGTCCCGAACGTCCTGGCCGTCGATCCGGATGGCGCCCTCGTCGACGTCGTACATCCGGAGCAGGAGCTTGAGTACGGTCGACTTCCCGGCGCCGGTCGGGCCCACGAGCGCGAGCGTCTCGCCGCCCGCAACTGTGAAGTCGACGTCCGAGACGGTCGGCTCCGCGTCGTACCCGAAGGTGACGTCGTCGTACTCGACGCGGCCCTCCTCGACGACGAGCTCGTCGGCGTCGGGGTTCTCGCCGAGCCGGGAGGGCTCGTCCATCAGCCCGAAGACGCGGGCGGCGGAGGCGCGGGCGCGCTGGTACATGTTGATGATCTGTCCGAATTGCGCCATCGGCCAGATGAACCGCTGCGTATAGAGGATGAAGACGACGAACATCCCCGGCGAAAGGTCACCCGAGAAGGGCCCCGGCGGCCCCTGAAAGACCCACAGGCCGCCGACGATGAAGGTGATCACGAAGCCGATCCCGGCGATCAGTCGGAGCGCCGGGAAGAAGGTGATCCGCGTCTCGATGGCGTCCCAGTTGGCGTCGAAGTACTCGCCGGAGACGTCGTCGACGCGGTCGGACTCGTAGCCCTCGGTCGTCGCGGACTTGATCACCTGGATGCCGCCGAGGTTGTTCTCGAGCCGGGAGTTCAGCTTGCCGACCGTCGACCGCACGGCAGCGTATTTCGGCTGGATCGTCCGCACGAACAGATAGGTGAAGCCGGCGATGATCGGGACCGGCGCGAGCGCGACGACCGCCAGCTGCGGGTTGATCCACAGGAGGATCCCGCCGATCCCGAGCACCATCACCGCCAGCCGGAACAGCGAGTTCATTCCGTCGTTGAGGAAGCGCTCGAGGCGATTGACGTCGTTCGAGAGCACCGACAGCATCTCGCCGGTCTGCTTGTCGGCGAAGAAGGTCATGTTCAACCGCTGCATCCGATCGTAGGTGTCGGTCCGGACGTCGTGTTGCACGTGCTGGGCGAAGGCGTTGAACCCCCGATTGCGGAGCCAGTGGAACCCGGCTCCGAAGAGGAACGCGCCGGCCACGACCGCGACGATGAACCGGAACTGTGCGAACTGCACGGTCGGCAGCCACGCCTCAGGCAGGAGGACGAGCGGGATCTGCTCGGCGAAGGCCGGCACCTCGCCCGCCTCGCGCTGGGCGGGCGTGACGAAGATGACGTCGACGGCGATCCCGAGCATCAACGGGGGCAGGAGGTCCGCGAGCCGCGCGACCACGCTCGCGAGGATCCCCACGATCGCGTGCCGGCGATAAGTCCAGCCGTACTCGCGAAACAGCCGCTTCATCGGGTTCTCGACCGCCTCCCGCTGGTCCTCGAAGGGATCGTCGTCCTCCCACTCCGGGGCGCTCATTCGGATCACCCTACCGGCGTCCCGGCAAAGAGGCTTCGCTTCGGAGGGGTATACCGAGTCGCGCCGGGCGATCATAGCGGTCGGCGGAGGCGATCACAGCGAGTCGTCGATCACGACACGATCGCCGACCTCGATCCCGTGCTCCTCGAGGTAACCGTACCGGACCTCCAGGACGTACTGGCCGTGACCGTCGTACCCCGTGTAGGGTTCCGCCTCGGGCTCGGCCGAGTAGGCCGTCGTGATGGTCCCGTCGGCGTCGATGAAGACGATGTCGATGGCGAAGGACATGTTCCGCATCACGTAGGTCCGGTTGCCGGGGTCGTCGTAGGTGAACAGCATCCCCTCGTTCGGATCGAGCGACTCGGTCTCGGAGAGCCCGGTGTAGCGTTTGTCGAACGTGTCGGCGATCCGGGCGTCGACGGTCGCCAGGCGATCGCCGGTCTCCGCGTCCTCGATCTCGACCGTGGTTCGGTCGTAGTCGTCGTCGGGCTGCCAGAGATCGACGACGAGCAGTCCGAGAGCGGCGGCGACGAGGACCAGGACGATGGCGATGAGACGGCGGTTCACGGGCGGGGTTCGTGGCGCGGAAAGAAACCGTTTTCCGCTCCGGGAGCGATCGAAACAGTACGGGCTTGTGGTCTAGCTGGTTATGACGCGGCCTTTACAAGGCTGAGGTCGGCGGTTCGAACCCGCCCAAGCCCATGTCTGCGGCGAACTGAACGGTGAGCCGCAGGACTGGCGGGGCGGGTTCGAAGCAGGTAGCGGGAGCGGCTGAGGTTCGAATCTGGAAGTTCGGAGGACGTACTATGGGTATGTGATCAATCAGATTGGTATGGATCAACTCAGTAAGGTGCATAAGCCTACCGACGTCGTGGGTTTGAAATAGAATGTCTTCTGTGACATAAATAATGAATTCCCCACTCTCAAATCTTTTCGATGCCTACGATTTCTTCGGGAAAGCGATACCGGGATTTGTATTATTTGTTGGGATTATTGGATTGTTTCCAGCTAACAGCTCACTTGTGTTTTCTTCTGACGGTCTATCCGTCCGAAATTTCGCAGTGTTAGCAATTACTAGTCTCGCAGTAGGTGTGATTTTTGGAGAAGCAGTACACAGTTTAGCGATACAGATTGAACGATTTGTTGCTTTTTTCGAAGAATTCATAATCGGAACCAAAGATCGGTTTGTACAATTTATCGAAGATCTCAAAGGGATGTATAATTATGTCGCATCTCCGGAATCACATACATCAGAAAGACAAGAAAAAGACCAAGATGATTCAGTAATTACTGAGGGCCAAATTAATAGTGACAATATATCTAGCTCAGACAGCTACAATACTAGAAAAAAGCAGCTGATACAATCTACTAGCTATGTTTTAATATACTGGAGCCGATTAATGAATTACTTTGAGTTAGAATCTGGGGACCTTGATGTATCAAAGAATCTGAGTCCTTCAGGACTAACCTCTGGAATTTATTCTTGGATAATCCGGAGAATTAACGTAGTGGAACTTGGATTAGTTCCGCACCGAGATCTGTTTGCTAGAAAACTCCGAGGGAATATTAAACCAGAATATGAACCCTATGGAGATCCTAATTTTCACTATCGACGTTTTGCTGAAGCTGTTGAAGATAACTATGATATGAACGTTCGTAGTAAAGAGACTATTAACGACTACAAATCAATTTACACAGTAATTACAACTCGACTTCAGATAGACAACTCTACTCGAGCGAACAGTTTCCAAGCTCGTTATTCATTTTGTAGAAGTATGTGGGTAGTGTTGGGAATCCTCTCTGTTTTTTATGGAGCTGTATTCATATACAATAACAATAGGGAGATAACCAATGATACTACCCACTGGATAGCACAAATCCAGCAATCACCAGTAGCTCATACCGTGATCGCAGCACTTCTAATGTTATTATTTTCAGTAATTCTACAGAAGATCGGAGCTAAACTGACACAACAAAGCCTCTGGGATCGGATCCCTAGTGTTCGAATATACAACTTTCTATGGGTATTAATATATGTATGTATGATTTTTTCAGTTTCAGAGTCAGAAACACCATCAATGGTATGGAAAGAAATTGCTGAACTAGTTGAATTTACGATATTGAACGCAATTACTATTGTATACACTATAGTTGATATGTATCGACCAGGTTTCTACGTTAATTCTGGCTCAAAATTAACACAAACATCCAATTTAGAATTAGTTGCATTCCAACAACTTGGTGATGTCTCGGGAACAGCTGTTCTTTTATTAATAATTTCAACAGTGCTCTACTTTTTAGCTGCAAAGTCATATAAACAGAATTATATAGAGTATCTCATTGCCGAATTTAATGAGGTTGTCGACCGCGAATAATCCACTACGAATATTAATACGAGTTAACTATTAGGAGCCAGATTTATCACTAGAGCGGACTGAATTTCAAGTAGAGAGACGTTAGTATAACATAGAGTAATCGGCTAATCCCGGAACATCAATATGCCCATCGAATACAATCTGTCTGAGGAAGACGTTCATGAACTTAAGGAAGTTATCAGAGAATTCCTCAGCAAGTATAAGTATCTCTTCGAGATCCGCATTCAAAAGCTGGTCTACTATACTGAACTGTACTCAATAGAAAACTATGGGGTTCGAATTACCAAAGCAAATTTCAAACCCTACTTCTATGGGAGTTTTTCGGATACGGTTCGACGGATACTCGAAGAGATGAATTTGCCAGTTAAAACTGTCCGAAGACATGGGAACAAAACGAAGCGATATATGAATTATGGCGTTTCAAGTGACGATATATCTATCGAAAAGAGACAGATAATCGCAAAAGTTCATCAAATAACCAAAAATAGAGAAACAGATGATCTTGCTCAGTTAAGCAAAGACACCTGGCTCTTCAAAAAGCTGGATGAAGGTAATACAATGAGCTTTGCTGAGTACCGCAAATTTCTTGCCGAGAAGTTTGATATCCAAGAGGATCAGTCTTGGAGAAACCAGCTCGAAAATTCACCGAACGATTTGTCGCAACTAACTTTCTTCGATGAGAATGCACCTCTACCAGGAGACGAAAACAGATTAGTTACTGATGGCGGATTCTACAAGATATAGTTCCGCTTTGTTGAATCCGTCGTGTTAAGTTAAGGATGAGGCGGTCAGAGTTTCAGATTCCTATGGCCGAAACCGACCGCCTCAGCGAGTCTACCGAGTGGATCGACTTGGGTTTTGTGGAGCGAGAGCGGACACCCCGCGAGATCATTGAAACGGGTATTCGCCACCACCTTGCAGGACTCTCACTTTCGAATACAGTTATTCTTCTTGAGGATTTGGGTGTCGATCGGAGCCGAACGGCGGTTCATAACTGGGTTCACAAGGCTGATCTACAGCCAGCTGACGGTGAAAGTCCGGATCGCGTTGCTGTCGATCAGAAAGCGATCCGGATCAATTCCGAACAGTACTGGCTGTACGCTGCTGTCGATCCGGAAACCAACAGAATACTCCATTCTCGACTGTTTCCAACGTATACGATTCCGATCGGTCGAGAATTTCTGATCGAAGTAGCTGAGAAACACGACGTTGAAGATGCGCTGTTTCTCGTCGATGACGCCGACAATCTCAAAGGAGCGCTTCGACGTGAAAATCTCAGCTTCCGCGTCGAAATCCACGGCTTCAGAAACGCAGTTGAACGTGTCTTTCGTGAAATACAACGGAGAAATTCTTCGTTTTCAAACTATTTCAGCCACGTCGACCCACCGACCGCGGAAACGTGGTTACAAGCCCACGCGGTCTGGTGGAATTATGCTTAAGTTAACACCGCGACACCGCGCCCTGTTCCCGGAGAACCGTCGCCACGTCCCCGAGGCGTTCGGATTCCGTCGGGAGGTTTTCGAGTGCCGTCTCGAGATCGACGGCGAGCGAGTACCGGTTCTCGTCGCCACGACCTCTCCCCTGCCGCTTGGTGAGCACGTTCGTGTCGGCGAGATCGTTGAGTCGATCGCGGAATCGCCGATTCGAGAGGGCGTTCACGTCCTCGTACTCGCAGAACGTCTTGTACTGACTGTAGATCGACGTCGTCGCCACGGGCGTGTCGCCGTGTATCCCGTGATACGTGACCGCCATCAGCGCGAGCATTCGCTGGTTCGGGAGCGTCTGAATGCCGGATTCGATGGCCTTCGTCTCGAGGAAATCCCGCGCCGCGCGGACGTGCTCCTCGGTGACGGTCGTTTCCCCTCTGTCGTCGGCAAACCGGGTCGCCCGGAACAGCAGTCGGATCGCCTCGCGAGCATCGCCCGTGTCCTGTGCACCCAACGCCGCGGCAAGCGGGATCGTGTCGTCGCTAAGGACCCCGCTTTGGAGGTGCTGGTGGTCCTCGATCCCGTCCGCAAAGGACGTGTCGCGGAGGGCACCGACGGCACGCCGTGCGAGGATGTCGCGGAGCTGATTCGCGTCGTACGGTTCGAACCGAACCTCGTCCTCGCCGAGGCTTGACCGGACGTCGGCGTCGAGGTTCTCCCGGAACTGGAGGTCGTTCGTGATGCCGATCAGCGAGAGTCGAACCCCGTCCGGGTTCGACCGCGGAAGCTCGTAGAGGATGTAGTCGTCGTCGCCGATGGCGTCGATCTCGTCGAGGACGACGATCACCGTCCCGCCGATCTCCTCCAGGTTCTCGAGCACCATATTGAGAAGGGTCTTCCGCTGATGCCCGCTCGGGAGTTCCTCGCCGGGACCGAAGCGCTTCTCCCGAAGTCGTTTGACGAGGTGCGTCAGGACGTGGTAGGACCCATCCATCCCCTTGCAGCGAACGTGGACGACGGTGAGATCCATATCCGAGTCGTCGGCGTATTCCTGGAGCTGGTCGGTCTTGAGTCGGATACCCACGGTTTTCCCCTGACCGGATTGCCCGTACACGATCAGGTTGAGCGGGGTCGATCCCATCGTCGCCGGTCGAAGTGCAGAGTGGATCTGGTCGAGTTCGACCTCGCGCTCCGGCAGCGACTCCGGCTGGTACGTCTGCTCGTTGGGATTGAGGACGTCCATATCCTCGAATATGGTCTCCTCGTCGCCGAACGCCTTCATACGCTCCCGTTCACAGACCGTATTGATAAAACCCCCGCGTCCGAGATGTCTTTCTGTCTTGGTAACGGGGGATCGTCCAGAAAGAGTTTGGAGACTTGGACCCGGAGTGATCTCGAGAGTACGTTACCCGGGGAGGGGGGTGCGTCCAGCAAGACACTGCATAACGTAGCTTCCTCTACTCGGAGGAGTTCGCAGAAGTCCTCATACTCGAAAGTGACCGATTACGGACGTTTGAAATAACCGTGCAGGATGTAGGGCGCGTATCTTGCAGACTCGTTTTTATCGATATCTATTTGTATGTTATTACCTAACATACTTAACCGCTGTGAGCGTTAGAACCGAAGTATGGGGAAGACGTTGAGTCGGACAACTGATAGAATTCGCGTCCTTCATGTAGATGACGAGCCAGAGTTCGCAGGCTTGGCTGCGACATTCCTTGAACGGGAGGATAGTCAACTCACCGTCGAAACCGTAACGAGTGCCAGCGACGGGCTGGATCGATTTACCGAGACTGCGTTCGATTGTATCATCTCCGATCACGATATGCCAGGCCAGAACGGCATCGAATTCCTCAAAGCAATCCGCAACGAGTCTCCCGATCTCCCATTTATTCTCTTCACTGGGAAAGGTTCTGAGGAAATCGCCAGTGAGGCCATCTCCGCGGGGGTTACTGATTATCTTCAGAAAGGGAGTGGGACAGACCAGTACACCGTTCTGGCGAACCGTGTCAGAAATGCTGTCGAGCAATTCCGTTCCAAACAGGCCCTCACCGAGCGCAATCGAGAATTGCGGCGTTACAAGCAGATGATTAACTCGATGCATGAAGCCGCCTGTATCTACAATTCTGAGGGCCGATTCGAACTCGTTAATGAGTATCTGGCTGAGTGGTACAACGCCACTCCAGAGGATCTTGAGGGCAAGCAAAGTACACTCATCCCACAGATTCGTGAGCACGCAGATGGCGATCCATATCACGAACTACTGGTTGGTGAGAGACGTGAAATCCGGGGTGAACTCGACGGTGACTTCCCCGGTCACGGCTACGCAGTATTGGAATATCGATTGACGCCATTACGGGTGGACGGCACCATAGAGGGTGTCGTGAGTATCGCCCGTGACATCACCGACCGCAGGGAACGACAAGCCGAACTCGAACGCAAAGACCGAGCGATGGACGCTGCGCCCGTCGGCATCACCATCAGTGACCCCTCTCAAGACGACAACCCACTCAGCTACGTCAACGACCGCTTCACGGAGATAACGGGATACACTGAAGAAGACGCACTCGGCTCCAACTGTCGCTTCCTTCAGGGTGAACACACAAGCCCTGAGCCGGTTGTCCGGATGAGGGAGGCGATTGATAACGAAGAGCCCGTAACCGTCGAACTCCGGAACTATCGGCAAGATGGCACCGAGTTCTGGAATCGCGTTTCGATTGCACCAGTGTACGGTGACGATAGCGAGGTCACTCACTACGTCGGATTCCAGCAGGACGTGACCGTGGAGAAAGAGCGTGAACAGGAGTATGAACGGACGGTCGATCTTCTCAATCAGACCGAACAGATTGCTGATGTCGGTGGCTGGGAAATCGATCCCGAGACGGAAGCCGTGTTTTGGACCGACCACCTGTTCGAGATGCTTGGCGTGGAATACGGCGAGGAACCCCCGCTGGACGAGGCACTGGACGTGTACCTCGAAGCGGATCGACCACGTGTTGAGAACGCCGTAAATGAGGCCATTGCGGCTGGAGAGCCCTTTGATGTGGAAGCACGATTTCAGCGACCGGATGGTGAGATCCGCGAGTTCCGAATTCTCGGCGAACCAACCATCGAAAATGGCGATGTCGTGACACTCCGTGGCGCGGTTCACGATATTACCGCCTCCAAGGAGCGTGAAAAAGAGCTGACGCAAGCCCGAGAGGAGTATGAGGCCTTGTTCAACGGTATGAACGACGCGGCCTGGGTCATCAATACCGACACTGAGTTTCTCGCGGTTAATGACGTAGCTGTGAGGCGAACCGGCTATACGAGAGAGGAACTCTTGTCGATGCGACCTCACGATATTGATGGTGGTCTTGATAACGACGACATTACAGCCCTCATCGAGGGTATGCCGGAAGATGAAATTCAGGTGTTCGAGACGAAACGGGTGACAAAAGACGGCGAGCAGATCCCGGTCGAAATCAGTTCAAGTCTGGTTACCTACAAGGGAGAAACGGCAATTCTGAGTATCGGTCGGGATATTTCGGACCGCAAGCAACGCGAGAAACAATTGGAGCAATTTGCGTCGATAGTCAGCCACGATCTCCGAAATCCGTTGAATGTCGCCGAAGGACGACTGGAGTTAGCCCGCGAGGAGTGCGACAGCGAGCATCTTGACGATATTGCCCGTGCACACGAACGCATGGACGCCTTGATCGATGATCTCCTGACACTGGCACGGGAAGGTGAAACAGTCGGTGACACTGAACGGATCGATCTCGCACGCCTCACCGAGATCTGCTGGGCGAACGTTGCCACCGCTGAAGCGACACTTGTGATGGATATTGACCGGCGCATTCAGGCAGATCGGAGTCGTCTCCAGCAACTCCTTGAAAATCTTATGCGGAACGCAGTCGAACACGGCGGCGAGAACCTAACCGTCACCCTCGGAACAGTAGCCGATGGATTTTATGTGGAAGACAACGGTCCCGGGATTCCCGAAGACGAGCGTGACGACGTGTTCAAGGCGGGGTACTCTACCACAGAGGACGGGACTGGGTTCGGACTGAGTATCGTCAAACAGGTGGCGCAAGCTCACGGTTGGGATATTGGCGTGACTGACGGCCCCGACGGCGGCGCACGGTTCGAGATTACCGGTCTGAAGTGGACTGATACTTGAGATCTGCGTAGAATAGTCCGTGCACTCCTTCATTACGCCGTTTGTCGGACGCACCCCCCTCCCCCCGGGAGAGTCGTAGTCGACGTCAACTCTCCCATCGGAACCAGATTCGAATAGTCCGTTCGGGATGGTGAATCTCCCGAAGCGTTTTGCGTTTCGGTGAAGTACCAGCACATATGGCACGAGCTGACCCCGGCGATTCGGACCTCCCTGACCGAGAGATCCGTTTGTTGAAGAATCCGGACGGCCAGTGGACAGCTCGTGATCTCCGTGTCGGAGTGACTGCACAGGGCGAGAGCCGGGACGTAGCACTCGACAATCTTGACGCCGTCGTAGAGGCGGTGGAAGACAACGGTGGGCGGCCTCCAACCGACGACGAGATACGTGATCTCGGCGTCGATCCCGACGTCGCTCGGTCTCAGAGCGATGAACTCCCCGATGTCTTGCAGTAGCGATGGTAACGCGGGTTTTCTCCGGTGAAGACGTGTACAAGGTGCTCGTCAACGTTGGTGGCTTTCGGCACGTCCGCACCACGGGGGACCATCTGATTCTCCGATGGGACCCGCCGGAAAGCCACGAGAATACCGCACCTCGTACCGTGACTGTCCCGGCTCACGATTCGATCAGCATCGGAACGCTCCATGATATTGCCGACGACGCCGGTGCGGAGAACTTCGAGGCATTCTGCGAATGGATCGACGAAAACGCGTAGGTATGAAAAGAGTGTCAGAGAGCTCTTCTTACGGGGTTGTTTCAGGGAAAGACACGAATCACCGGCCTTCGAGACCTGCTTCTTGAGCATCCGCGAGCGAACGTTATGAGCGAGGATTCACCGACGGAGCCGTCGAAGACGACGGAGTCGGCTTTTTCCTCCAGATTTTTCGAGGAGCGGGTCCCGAAAGAGCAATGGTACTACTCGGATGTCCGGATCGACGCGGGAGCTACTCGATCGACGAGACCGTCGAAGTCGTCGTCAAAACTGAGTACGGCATCAATACCGTGGTGCTCGACAACGGCAACGGTCATCACATCCGTGAAGCTGAGACCGTGTTCGGCGTACTGCTCGAATAGCTCGACTGCTTCGCTGAAGATCGACTGTGATACATAAAGGAGGTCGATGCCAGCCGGATAGGGATCAACACCACGAATACGCCGACCGAGCTCGATCGCGTCATTCATTCGACCAGTACGGCGGTACGTGAGCGTCACGGATTCGTCGTAGATATAATCACTCGTCATAACGTGGCCGTACTCGGCGGATCGGAGGACTTCCGTGAGTGCGTTCGTAGCGACATCGTGCCGGCTCGCGTCGACGTCGTGGTGGGCATAGAACACACCCGTATCCACGAAGACACTCATCCGTAGAGGATCTCGTCGATGTCGTCTTCGTCAGTTTCGACACCCGAGGAGATCATCCCTGCATTGAACCGGTCGATTTCGTCCGCGGACAGCGCGTTCGTGCCGTCACGAAAGCTATCGATGAATTCCGCGCGCGACTGAATGGCCGAGTCGACGAGACGTTCCAGGATCTCCTGCTGGGTGACCTTCTCTCCCGTCTTGAGCTTGATCTCCGCCTGTAACTCCTCGATCTTGGACTTCGTTTCCTCGTCCATCTTGACTGCGGTTGCCATAGTTGTGAGTTGAGTATGCAACTGGGTTACTGTTTCGATTGGATGGGTACCGGTGCGGGAGCAGTCGGTACGGTCCACGCGACGGTCGTCTCCCCGAGTGGATTTGCTGATCTTCGCAGTCGGGCCGGTGACGAATAACGGCGTCTCGTGACGGACGGGGATCGAGGTCGAGTGGTATATTCGAAATACCCCTCTCCTTTCATCGTCCCAACAGTGACTTGCTCACCAGTAGCGCTCCATCTGCTGGCGCTTGGCAGTGGATTGGGGGATGGCGATCATCAAGCAGGGGATCGACGCCCACGGGTGGGACATCACCGTGACTGAGAGCGAGTCCGGCGGTGCTAAATTCGAGAGTGCTGGTGTCGTGGTCGCTGCTCCATAGAGTCTCCGTATGCAACGCTCGTTTTCGTTCCCTCCGTCATTGCTGCCTCTTGTCGGACGCACCCCCCTCCCCCCGGGGAAGAGTATCCGGTAGTGAGCCGGAGAACTCTCCAGATATCTCCGTTGTACGTGGGCTGTACCGACGATAGCTACGATGACGATAGCTACGATGACGATCCGATACCCAGATCAGTCGGGGGGTGACGCTGCTATCGAGATGGGGGGAGTTACGCCCTGTTGAGGTACTCGTCGGCGACGATCCCCTCTTCGGCCAAAAGCATCCGCGCATCCCGACGCACGGTTCGGTTCTGGGGGCGTTCCGCCTGGTCTCGAATGTGCTCTTTGATCGTCGCAGCGATTCGATCGACGAATTCGGGTCCCGAACAGTCGGCCACGCTTTCGAGGGTCTTGCGATAGCCGTCCTCCGCCATCGGGAGCCCTTGCCTCGTATCGAGTACCTCGTCGTTAACGGACCGTATTTCGTATAGATGACCCTTGATTCGCAACTCGAGATCCCGATCCATACCTGAGACCGCTGTCGAACGTCCAAATAACCCCTGATTGCTACCGTGGGCAATCCCGGGATTGCCAATTCGTGAATCGCGGGAGCGCCGATCGACCAGTCGTGGAAGTCGGCCAATCGTCGAAGTCCTGAGAGTAGTAACGATGGACGTCGGGGTAGCGATAACACCGCCATATTCGCGGGGTTCCATCAATGGCAATACGGGGGAGACCCCCCTCAACACTACCGCGACGGAGTTCCCGGAATGATGGAGGTTCGGTTCGGTGAAGTACGTTAATGTCTGAATCGCGAGCGCGCGAGAGACGTGGCTAGCGCGACATCGAGGGAATACGACGGGAAACGGAACCGAACACTCGTCTCATCACCAATTAGTGCGACTTCGAGCGACCAATCCAGCCGATCCCCAATCCCAATTAATTGGACCGTATTTATACTCGGGCCGAATCGGAACGCGTGATGGCCAGGAGAGAACTGAAACCCCTCACGCCGCAGGACGCCCTTGAGTGGTATCTCGAACACCGAGTTGACGACCTGCGAACCGCGACTCGACGGAAGCACGCATCGGCACTCGGAACGTTCGTCGACTGGACGGACGACGCCGATATCGACAATATGAACGACGTCAGCGGTCGAACCCTGATGAAGTTCAAGACGTGGCGGAAGACCAAGACCGGGCTCAATACGCTCAGTCTCAACGGGAACCTCGCCATCCTCCGGGTGTTCCTCCAATTCTGCGAGGACATCGACGCGGTCCAGGCCGACCTTTCGGAGCGTGTGCCGCTACCGAACGTCCCGCCGGACGAGGAAGTCAACGAGTTCGTTCCCGAGAACGATGCAGTAGCGGGGATCCGATCCTATTGGCGCCAGTTCGAGTACGCGTCGAGACAGCACGTCGAGTTCGAGCTGATCGCCGAGATCGGTCTTCGTATGGGTGCCGTACGTGCCATCGATCTGGACGATTTCGATCCGGACGATCGGACGATTCACCTTCGTCACCGTCCGGAAGGTCGTGAAGAGTACGGAACGCCGCTCAAGAACGGATCCGATGGGGAACGCATCATCAACATCTCGGAGAAACTACGGGGATCGCTTGAGGACTATATCGAGTACTCACGACACGAGGTCGTCGATAAATATGGTCGCCAGCCGCTCTTCACGACGTCGGCTGGACGACCGTCGACGACGACTATTCGCCGCGATTTCTACAAGATGACGAGACCGTGTAGCTACTCGAACGAATGCCCGCACGATCGAACACCGGCGGACTGTGAGGCGGCGCCAAACTCGAACGCGGCCGCGTGTCCCTCGAGTTTCAGTACGCACCCGATGCGGAAGTGG
Organism: Halopenitus sp. POP-27; assembly: GCF_029889855.1. Taxonomy (NCBI): domain Archaea; kingdom Methanobacteriati; phylum Methanobacteriota; class Halobacteria; order Halobacteriales; family Haloferacaceae; genus Halopenitus; species Halopenitus sp. POP-27. The sequence goes on from NZ_JARANU010000001.1 coordinate 303,190, forward strand.
TCGATCATGAATCAGTTGGATGAGGGTGTACCGAAGGAGCTGTTGAGCGATCGTGTCGACGTGTCGGTGCCGGTTCTCGACAAGCACTACGACCAGCGAACGGAGGAGCGGAAATCCCGCCGTCGACGTGAGGCTCTCGAAGCCAACCTTACTCAATATGCGATGACGGATGGAGGGCAGCCTCTGGACGAGGATACGAGCGAATAACGTTTCTCGTCCTCTCAAATCCCAATTAATTCGATACTTTCGGCCCTGAATCAGCCGTAAGATGGATATGCGTATTGAACAGGCGACAATGTTATGATCACTCTCACTGGTTCCGGTTTACAAACCAAAGCAGAACCAACATATATGACGATTATTACTGTTGGCGTATGGTAAACCTCTACACATATGCACCATCAAACGAGAAAACAGGCTATTTTCTTCGTGGACACTCACAGAGTAGCAGCTATTTCAACCTCCAAACAATTCCGGCTGCGAATCAACTGTTTGATAAGCTTGATTATGAACCTGGTCGGCTTCCACACACAGAGGGAGACCGTATTCCCGGAGAGCTTTCATGGCGGATGTACCAAGCAGGATTACTTGAAACAGAGAATAACTCCTCCAAGCTTGAGAGCCTCTCAAACGACCAGCTAAAAGAGACTTTTAGCGACTCAAGCGTAGAATCAACTATATCTGAATCAGATATAGAAGCTCTTCGGTCATTTATTGATTCCTACTCCGGACAAGCAGAAGAACAGGTTGAGGAACTACTGAGCCTCTTGAAACTAAACGAACAAACGCTGTCTCTCGATAACTCCAATTCGGATGTTGAACTTTCAAATGAGTCAGTAGAACAACTCACAAAATGGGGATTCACACCCGGAGACGTTCTCAGTAGACGAACAGATGTCGTTGACACTCCAGATAGATATCCTGATGAAACTGGTGTATGTCTAGAGTCACTAATATCACGAGCAGGTCAGTGTCATCATACCCCCGAGGATATTACATTGACCCAATCCGGAATGCCAATAATTGAGTATAAATTAGATCTACAACAATCCCGGTCTATATTTATAGACCACATTTGGGTCTGGGCTGAAGACTACTGGGCGCAATCGTCTGGCCGGTACAGCAACGTAGACGCTTGTTTCGAATGCGAAGTCGCGCTTGAGTGGCAAGATCAGAGAGAACAGTACCATATTGATGCATTTGTGACGAACGGGTCGTTCATCCAGTTTACACCAACCCCTTCTATTGGTGATGTGCTTGGTAATGAAGCAAACACAGAAACAGTCTCAAAGGAGGGTTTGTATCCACGTACCATTAGGAACGCAAGAAATGCACTTAGTGAGCTACTAGACATATTCAGCATAGAAAATGCACAATCTCTATTTGACGAGTAGTCAGTGATCTGATTTTGTTGAAATCCTTAATGGCTAATAGATTCTGACGTGGCTCAATAAGTACAGAGGCTGTGTGTACTGAGCGATTTCTGAGGTAACAATCCAGATATAAAACCGTTCTATGACGCACAGTAATGGTAGAACGAAAAGATACTAGGGAACAGTTCTATGACACCCTCACCTTGGACAAGAAGGAGAGGCTCGACTAGATGTTATCGAGGTATCGCCTCCGTTGCTCCAGTTTCACGTCTTCGGAACGCCGGTCGTAGTGTTTATCGAGCACGTCACGGCTCACGTTCATACGGTCACCAACGACCTCGGCCGGAATGTCCTTCGTGAGGAAGTGGGTGATACTGCCTCGACGTATCGGGTGGGGACTGACCGCCTCGGGGCATTTCTTTCCAGGTGCATCCTTGCACCCGGGACAAGGCTCGTTTCGAAAGCACGGTGACGTAACCTTATACGCGACTCTCCGGATCTGATTCCGCGACATTCTCCCGTACGTCGACGTAAACAGCGGCTCTCGATCGTACTCGTCCGTGACGTCCTTCCGTTTGTTTTCGATGTACTCCTGTAAGGTCTCGGCGAGTCCCTCCGTAACCGCAACCGGTCGTTCACCGGCACCCCCGTTCTTTAATTCCGTCCCCGTATCCGGACGATGAACGAGTTCGAGCCGCTCGTTTGCGGCGTCGAAGTCGTCGACATCGAGAGAGCAGGCACCGCCCAGCCGCATACCGGTCTCCCACAGGAGCACAAACACGGCGTGTTCGATCGACGCGTAGTGATACCGCAGTAGATGCTCACGGATGGCCTCCGCAGTTTCAGCCTCCAGCATCTCGTCGGATCGCTCCTCCTCCGGGCTGACTCTCGGAATCATCACCTTCTCGTGGAGATCCGCCGGAACCGCTTCCATCGACCCGCACCACTTGATGAAGACGCGGATGGTGCTCATCTGTTGGTTCAGCGTGATCTTCTTCAAGTCGGCGTCATCCTGACGCCAGATCCGATACTCCTGGAGGGAACGGCCGGTTAACTCGTTCAGATTCTCGATGTCGTTCTCCTCACACCATCGAACGAACGCGTTCAGCCGGTATCTGTGCGACTGGACCGTCTTCTTGGACGCTTCCGTTTCCTTTTGCTTCAGGTACAGCTCTTGCGCGCGGTTCGGCTCAAGCGGCTCGAGTTCGTCGTGTTTCGTCTTCATTGGTCTCACAAAACCCCGTGAGAAGGCCGGAAACGCCCGGAATCGGCAGGGAAGGGGACGCGCGCGGATCGCGCTAGTCCCGCCCGAGCCCACTCGGAATCCGTACGGTTCCTACGGGTCCGATTTTCGCCGGGGTGAGGCATTCTCGTCCGATTTTTCGGGGTTTCGATGGCGGATGTCGGGATGTTTCAAGCGGTGATACCCCCCGGGTGCGTCCGGAACGTCCGAGTAACGGGGCGGTGTCCGGAAAGGTGCGTCCGGGACGTGGGCGTGAAGCGATCCGGAAGGTGCGTCACCCCGGGAGGGGGGTGCGTCCAGCAAGACGCGACGTCGGGACCCCCCGCCCGAAGGGGGTCGTGGTGGGCCCAGAACCTCGACGACGATCGAATACGGACGTGACGAGATCGGCGCGCAAGACCTCGGACGCGACGGACCACGAGCCTGTCGATCGTCGTGGGGTCGCCGAGGACGTAGTGTGGTGGACGTAGTGTGGTGGACGTAGTGTGGTGGACGTAGTGTGGTGGACGTAGTGTGGTGGACGTAGTGTGGTCGACGGGGTGTGGTGAATGGGCCGTGTGGATCGTCAACATTTATATCGATCGCGTGAGATACGGTACCGTAGACCACGTATGAGTGACACCGAAGCCGTCCTCGATCACCACTTGGAGGCGTTCGCCACCCAGGATCTGGAGGCGGTGATGGCCGACTACACGGCGGGATCGACCGTCGTCACGAACCTCGGCGTCTTCCGCGGGCTGGACGAGATCGAGGGCCTGTTCGCGGATCTGTTCGACGAGTTCGGGCAGGAGGGGTCGACGATCGACGTCGACGACACCATCGTCGAGGACGAGTTTGCCTACCTCCTCTGGCACGGTGAGACGCCGGACAACGTCTATGGGTTCTGCACGGACACCTTCCACATCCCCGCCGAGACGATCGAGTTCCAGACGTTTGCGGGCAACATCGAGCCGAAGCACTGACGGGTTGCTCGGTGGGGCCGGGGCGTCGATCGGCCACCCCCGGTCGAAACCGTCGTTGCTTCCCGTGAAACGGTGCGGCCCCCGTCCAGTCCCGGTTCTTGTCGGACACACCCCCTCCCTCCCCCGAAAGCGAGTCGAGATCGACGCCGACGAGCGCATCGGATCCTTCACCACTCGATCGTGGTGTGTGATCGGTAACCGAATTACCAACAGGTTCGCTGACAGTTATTTCGGTTGCCGTGGATGGGTACGTGAGGTAACCACAATGGCAACCGACACGACGACGGCGTCCGCGACCGCGGGCGTCGCCTCAAAACGATGGATAGCAGGCGCAGTCGGCGGGTTCATCGGGAGCATCCCGTTCGGACTGATGATGATGTACGTGATGCCGCCACCGATGCTCGAGGTCGTGGTCCCGGCGCTGTACGGGCTGGACGGGCTGGTTGCGGGCTGGGCGGTCCACCAGTTCCACGGCGTCGTCCTCGGCGTAGTGTACGTCGGACTGGTTCAGCTGCCGCCGCTCAAACGACCGGCCAGCGAACCGTCGAGCGCGTTCGTGCTCGCGATCGGATACGGGATCCTCACCACGATCGTGTTCGCCGTCCTCGTGATGCCGATCTGGCTCACCACGATCGGATTCCCGAACGCACCCCCGTTCCCGAACGTCGCGATCCCGGGAACGATCGTTTCGACGATCGGTCACATCGTGTACGCGATCCCGCTCGCGCTGCTGTACGCGATGACTGGCACGACCGAGGAGTGACGACGGAGAAGCAGGAAGCGGCCGGCACGAGCGAGGCGTCCGGTCGATGCCCGGAGGAGCCGTCTCGATCGTCGGTAACCGATCACCTGTTCGATTTTCGTTCCTGCTCGGGATGATCAGCGATGAACACGCTCGTGTCGTCCGGGACGTCGTCGGTCACCCACGAGTTCGCGCCGATGCTCACGTGGTCGCCGATATCTATCGCACCGAGCACGTTGCTTCCGGCGCCGATGACGACGTGATCGCCGATGTTTGGATGGCGCTTGTAGTCCTTCGCCAGCATTTGGTCCTCGCCTTCCTCCTCCTCGAAGTGGAGCGCGCCCAGCGTGACGTTCTGGTAGATGCGGACCCAGTCGCCGACCGTCGCGGTCTCGCCGATGACGACCCCGGTCCCGTGATCGACGAAAAAGTACTCGCCGATGTCCGCGCCGGGGTGGATGTCGATGCCGGTCTCGACTTTGGAGTACTCGGCGAGTTCGCGGGCGTACTCGACGCTGCCCTCCCCATAGAGGACGTGTGCCACTCGGTGGATCAGGATGGCGTGAAACCCGGGATACGACCGGATGATCTCACAGTAGCTCTTCGCCGCGGGATCACCCTTGTACGCGGCCTCGACGTCCTTCTTGAGCGCGCGTCGAATCGCCGGCAACCCGTCAAGCAACCCATCGACGATCCCGGTCGGATCGTCCACATCGCGATCCGAATACGCGGTGACCCCTTTGTGCAGACTGCTGCCGAGTTTGGTCAGCCGGTCACGAGTTTCCTCGGGATCGCCGATCAACTCCGTCGCGTTCCAGCATCTGGGAAACAGGAGCTGTTTGAGGAGCAGCGGTTCCTCACGCAGTGAATCGTGTCGCGGATAGACCCGTGTATCATCGGTCGGGAAGGGCGATTCATCCGCGTGATAGGACTCGACGAGCGCGTCGTGGGCGTCGCCGGTGTACTCGTATCTCATTTGCAGAGATGTTGGTGCCATCGAGTGAAAGTGGTTCGTTTTCGTGCCGTACGCAACGACTCCCGTCGTGCTCCCGCAGCAGACGGCGATAACGTTCGCGGATCTCCGTCAAAGCGACGAACGAGGGGACGAGACCGATCGACGCGACGTCGGCGTCGATCGCGACGTCGGCGGCGGTGGGGGCAGATGGAACCTGGTCCCACCGTACCACGGTGCATCCTGGACGACCCACCTCGATCGCCGCAAACCGATCGCCGCAAACCGATCGCCGGGTCCCGGGATGTCGAGACTGAAGAATCGGCGTGTCGAGCCATACTACCAGATATGTATATATTATAGAAAAGAAATATATAAAGGACTATGATGAGCGGCGTCAAGAATCAGAACGTACAGAAGCAGTCAAATAATCCGTATATCGCCCGTTGATGGCTATCTTGAGTAGATGACCTCGAAAGGAGACAGATACAGGAGAATTTATTAAATATATCCAAATATACCCGATTTATATTTGTATAAATGTGGTTTACTCGGGTTTAGACACAGTATATGTTTAAATAGGACAGTCTATCAAATATTCATCAAACAGCACTCACGCTTGCTAGAATATATTTATAAGAGTATATAAATTCCGTATAGCAACTAAATTATGATTTGTGCATAGCGAGATACCGTCCCGACCACCGACCGACGCTCCCGACACGGGTTGAGACGACGATCCCGGTCTCACAGGCCTGGATGCATCACTCGGGAGGATCGCCGCCGTTCGACAGGCCGTTACAAAACTACATCTGTTATTTCCAAACGCCGCCGACGGCTCGCCGACCTACGAGTAGCGGTGGTTGATCCGGATCTCGTTCACGACGCTCATCACTTGATTCGGCAGTTCGGTCTCGAAGCGGTCACCACGGAGTCGGTGGGCGGGGCCGCCGACGCTGATCGCCCCGAGAACCTCGTCGTCGACGACGATCGCGGCGCTGACCGCGCGCGTCTCCGCCAACTGCTCGCTGTGGTTTTGTGCGTAATTCCGGTCGCGGATCCGCTCCAGCTCCTCGAAGAGGGCCTCGCGTGAGGTGATCGTGTGTTCCGTTATTTCCGGAAGGCCGTGCATATCGATGATCTCCTCGACGCGCTCGTCGGGAAGCTGTGCGAGGATCGCCTTCCCACCCGCGTGACAATGGAGATAGGACCGACCGCCGATGGTGTGTTCGGTCTTGATGGCCTGATCGCCCTCCGCGTGTCCGAGATACACCGCTCGCCCACACTCCTCGACGAGGAACCAGACCGTTTCACCGGTCGCATCCGCCAATCGCTCCAGATACGGCGTGATCGTGTCCGAAAGCTGAACCGTCTCCGTGGCGCTCGTTCCAAGCCGGGTGAACGTCAACCCGAGCTGATACTCGCCATCGGTCTTGACGAGGTACTCGAGGTCACACAGGGTCGTGAGATAGTCGTGAACGGTGCTTCTGGCGAGTCCCATCTCGTCGGCGACGTCGGTGAGGGTCGCGGACTCCAGTTCCTCGATGGTTTCGATGATCCGGAAACCCTTCTCCAGGGTTCCGATCGTGGCTGAGCCGCCGGGTTCGTCCGTCATACACGGATATTCGTCCCGACTCATTTATAACCCCTTGCTTCGGTAATTCCGTAGGATTCGAGAAATCATCCGCCACCTCCGGAAAGCGACGGCAGTCGGACGGGACGACGGACCGGATCCGCGGGGGCTCGAAGGTTTATATAGCTCTGCGTGAAAGCCGGAGTATGCAACTCGGTCTGATAAGCGACGTACACGGGAACCAGCCGGCACTCGAGGCGGTCCTCGAGGACATGCCGGCCGTCGACCGGATCTACCACTGCGGGGACGCGGTGGGATACAATCCGTTTCCGGAGCAGGTGTTGAACACCCTCACCACAGAGGGGATCGACAGCATCCAGGGAAACCACGATCACAAGATCAGCACGGACATCGACGCGATGGGAACCGCAACCGATCCCGACATCGACGGCGACGCCGACCTCCGACCGGGAGAACTCGCGCGGCTGGCGGGCGTCTGGACGCACGAGCGGCTCGACGCCGACGAGATGGAGTATCTCGCCACCCTCCCGCAGGAGGCGACCATCGAGGACGGAGCCGTCAAGCTGGTTCACGGAAAGCCGGGCGATCAGGATGGTCGGCTCTACCCGGAGGAGTACGGGCCCCACCTGTTCGGCGACGAGTCGATCCTCGTACACGGGCATACACACGTGCAACACGCGGAACGGTTCGACGGCCGGCTGCTGGTGAACCCCGGCAGCGTCGGCCAGCCACGGGACGGGGACCCACGTGCCGCCTACGCCGTCGTCGACGTCGACGCGAGACGGGCCGACCTCCACCGCGTGGCGTACCCGATCGACGAGGTCGTCGACGAGATCCGACGGACGTCGCTCCCGGATCTGCTCACGCTGTGGCTGGAGAACGGCGAAATCGTGATGAACGCGTAAGCGGCACGGCATCCAGGAGACGATCGAGGATGGGCGCGACGACGGGCGCTCATCCCCATAGTTTAATCACCTAGGTGACCGAGGACATCGTTAGAGGACAGATGACACGGATCACTGCAGCAGTGCTCGAGGAGCCACGGGAACTATCGATCGAGTCGCTCGAGTTGGCCGACCCGAAGCCGGGGGAAGTCCGGGTCGACGTGCGGGCAACCGGCGTCTGTCACACCGACCACCACCGGTACGTCGGCGCCTCGGAGACGCCGTATCCCGTGGTCCTCGGGCACGAGGGAGCGGGCGTCGTCGACGCGGTCGGCGAGGACGTGACCTCGGTGTCGGTCGGCGACCGCGTGGTGCTTTGGGTCCTCCCGTTCTGTCGGGAGTGCGAGTTCTGTGAGCGAGGCGATCCGCACCTCTGTGCGCGCCGATCGGCGGTCAAAGGGGGCACGCTCATGGACGGGACCCGGCGACTCTCCCGCGACGGCGAGGCAGTGAACCACTTCTACGGGCAGTCGTCGTTCGCCAGCCACTGTGTCGTCGCCGAGCAGACCGCGGTCAGGATCCCCGACGGCATCCCGTTTCCCGAGGCCTCGCTGCTCGGCTGCGGCGCCACGACCGGGTTGGGCGCGGTGACGAACACCGCGGACGTCTCACCCGGGGATCCCGTCGTCGTGTTCGGCTGTGGCGGCGTCGGAGCGAGTGCAGTGCTGGGTGCCGAGCTGGCGGGGGCCGACCCGCTCATCGCGGTCGACGTCGTCGACGAGAAGCTCTCGTTCATCGAGACGCTCGGGGCGACACACACCGTCAACTCCGGCGAGACCGATCCCGTGGCGGCGATCCGGGAGATCACCGGCGGCGGGGTCGCGTACGCGTTCGAGTGCACGAGCCATCCGGCGGTCGTGAGACAGGCGGTCGAGGCCGTACGCCCCGGCGGAACGGTCGTCTCGACCGCGACGAGCTCCGCCGACGACTTCGAGATCCCACCGGGTGCCTTCACCAGCGGCAAGCGGATCGTCGGGAACGTCGGCGGCTCGCTCCACCCCTCGGTCGACGTTCCGCGGTTCGCGCGGCTCGCGAAGTCCGGCCGGCTCCCCCTCGAGAAACTCGTCAGCGAGACGTACTCGCTCGACCAGCTGGGGGCGGCCTTCGAGGCGATGGACGACGGGACGGGCATTCGGGGCGTCATCACGCAGGAGTGAGTCGTCACCCCGGCAAAGCGACGCGAGGCAACGAAGTCGCCGTAGGATCCTGCGTGGGAAGAAGTTTTATACAGGCAGCCATCGAACACCGATCGACCGATGAACGAGTACGCGTTACGTATCGGCGGGGAGACGCCGGCACCGTCGGAGACGATGACGGTCACCGATCCCTCGTCGAACGAACCGGTATCCAGCATCGCACTCGCGGACGAATCGGACGTAGAGGCGGCGGTAGCGGCGGCCGAGTCCGCCTTCCAGGAGTGGCGAACGGTCGACGCCGTCACCCGCGGCGACTACCTACGGGACATCGCCGCGGCGCTTCGGGACCGCAAGACGGAGATCGCGACCCGACACACCGAGGAGACCGGGCGATCGCTTGCGGACTCCGAGCGGAGCGTCGAGTACGCCGCGGAGTACTTCGAGTACTACGCGGGCTTGACCCACCGCATCACCGGCGAGACCATCCCGCTGTCGGGCGAGGAGTTCGACTACACGCGGCGGGAGCCGCTGGGCGTGACCGGGCACATCATTCCGTGGAACTCGCCGCTGCTGTTGGGCTCACGAAGCATCGCGCCGGCGCTGGCGTGCGGGAACACCGTCGTGGCGAAACCCGCGACGCTGGCGCCGACGTCGATCCTCGAGTTGGGACGCGCCGCCGCCGATGCGGGGCTGCCCGACGGCGTTCTGAACGTCGTTTCGGGGCGGGGGTCCACGGCCGGCGAGGCGCTGGTCACGAACGACGACGTACAGGAGCTGACGTTTACCGGGTCCAAGGCGGTCGGCCTCCACATTCGGGAGACGGTGTCCGACCGGTTGATCCCGCTGAACCTCGAGCTCGGGGGCAAGAGTCCGAACATCGTCTTCGCGGACGCGGACCAGGAGGCGGCCGCGGACGGAGCGGTGAAGCTGTTCAGCAACGCCGGGCAGAGCTGTTACGCCGGCACCCGGCTGTTCGTCGCGGACGAGATCTACGACGAGTTCATCGACCGCGTGGTCGCACGGATCGAGGCGATGACGGTGGATCCGGACCCGAACGAGACGGACGTGTCGGCGCTCATCTCGCCGTCGGCACAGTCGGAGGCCGATGCATACGTCGAATCGGCCCGGGAGGCGGGTGGAACCGTCCGCACGGGTGGCCGGGTCCCGTTCGAGGAGGGGAACTTCTACGAACCGACGCTCATCGAGGACGTGCCCGACGACGCGGCAGTCTCCTGTGAGGAGGTGTTCGGTCCCGTCCTGACCGCCTACCGTTTCGACTCCGAGCGGGAAGTCGTCGAACGAGCCAACGACACGGAGTACGGCCTGTACGCGGGCGTCTGGACGACCGACCTCGATCGGGCGAACCGGATCACACGACACATCGAGGCCGGGACGGTTACCGTGAACAACTACGCGTCGCCGACGCCACAGGTACCGTTCCCCGCGTACAAACAGAGCGGTATGGGGTCCGAATACGCGACCGCCGCGTTGCGCCACTACACCAGGGTCAAGAACGTCCGAATGACGGTCGACGGAACGCTCCGGTGAGGGAACGATCGGGGCGATTCCGTCGGTCGTCGACCCCCCTCCGGCGACCTCCTCCGGCGGCGTAGTTCGTTGGCGTGGTTCGCCGGCACCGCTCGTCGACCCTCCTCGTCGGCGCGGTTCGCGGCGTCGTGCGTCACCACAATAGTTAAGTGATAGACAACGGTATGGGAACGTATGCCACCGACCGAGAGCAAAGCTACTGCTCAGCAGCCGGACGAGCACGCCGATCTCCTCGCGGAGATCGAGGCGTCGCTCGGCGAGGGCAAGCTTCCGCTACAGACGTTCAACGACGAGACGGTCCACCAGCTGGAACTCGATCGACTGTTCGGTCGCGAGTGGATCTTCGTGGGCCACGAATCGGAGATCCCCGAGGAGGGGGACTACGCGAGACGGTACATCGCCGGCGACCCGTTCATCTTCGTCCGGGATATGAACGGCGACGTGCAGGTGCTCTTCGACAGTTGCCGGCACCGCGGCGCGAAGCTGTGTCGCGCCGAGCAGGGCAACACCTCCCACTTCCGGTGCCCCTACCACGGCTGGACCTACAAGAACACCGGCGACCTCGTGGGAGTGCCACAGAAGGAGATCGCGTTCAAGAACCTGGACCAGTCGGAACACGGCCTACACAGCGCCCCGCGGGTCGACAGCTACGCCGGGCTGGTCTTCGCCTCGCTGTCGGACTCCGGCGAGAGCCTCGAGGAGCACCTGGGGGAGTTCACGTGGTACCTCGACATCCAGTTCAAGCTCCCCGACGGGGGGATGGAGGTCATCGGCGAGCCCCACCGCTGGGTGGTAGAGACGAACTGGAAGACGGGCGCGGACAACTTCGCCGGCGACAGTTATCACACCGGCTTCGCCCATCACTCGATCAAACAGCTCGGGCTCGGCGGCGACGACACGGTCGGCATCGCCGGCGCGGGGGAGACGAAGGACCGGCACGTCCACTGTGACGGCCACACCACCAGCACGCGAATGGTCGAGGGCGAGGAGGTGTTCATGACGTATCCCGATGAGATCGTGGACCTGTTCAACCCGGACAACGTGACACCCGACCAGTACGAGGCCGCAAAGGAGGCGCTTTCGTTCACGGGGAGCGTGTTCCCGAACCTGGCGTTCCTGAACTTCGGGGACATCACCGACGACCCGAACAAGGACGTCACCGGCTTCCTCGGGGTGCGAAAGTGGCGGCCGCTCGGGCCGAACAAAACCGAGATCTGGAGCTGGGCGTTCGCGCCGAAGCGGGCCTCCGAGGAGACCAAAGAGCGCATCTACAAGGTGTACATGTCCAACTTCGGCCCCTCGGGGAACTTCGAACAGGACGACGTCTCCATCTGGAACGGCATCACCGACGTCGCCGACTCGACGTTCGCCAGACACCACGAGGTCGATCTGAACTACCAGATGGGGACCGAGGAGATGAGCGAGGTCGCCTACGACGAGGAGTGGCCCGGCCCGGGCACCGTCTACGCGATCAACCTGGAGGAGGTCGGGATGCAGAAGTTCCACGACCAGTGGTTCGACCACCTCTCGACGCCCCGTGACGGGGACACAATGTCCCGAGACTGCGGAGGCGGCTGCGGATCGGCGAAAGCGGACGGCTGCGGATCGACCCGGGCTGACGGCTGCGGGTCGACGCGGACTGACGATTGCGGGTCGGCACACGCGGACGACCACGACCCGGCGAACGGATCCGAGCCGGCGGGGGGCGGTGAGTAGGATGGCCGCGAACACGGATCGGGAGTCGGAGCTCGATCGATTCCTCCTGAAACAACGGGTCGAACGGTTCCTCTATGAGGAGGCGTCCCTGCTGGACCGGCGCGAACAGACGGAGTGGCTCGCACTGCTTGATGAGGACATCGAGTACAAGGCGCCGCTCCGGGTCACGCGTGAGCACGTGAACGACAGCTTCAGTCGCTCGGCGTACTACTTCGACGAGGACTACGGCTCCCTGGAGGCCCGGATCCAACGGTTCGAGTCGGAGTACGCATGGTCCGAGCGGCCGCCCTCCCGGACGCGTCGTTTCGTCACGAACGTGCGCGCCACCGAGCGAGACGACGGCGCCGTCGACGCCGAGAGTTACCTCCTGCTGTACTACGGACAGGGGGACGACTCGTCGTACACGTTCCTCGCGGGGCGCCGGGAGGACGTGCTTCGCCCGAACGGCGAGACGTTCACCATCGCGAAGCGCCACGTGTTCCTCGACCACGCCGTTCCGGAGATCGACAAGATCTCCGTCTTCCTATGACCCGACGAACCACCGTCACGGCCGAGTTCGACATCGGCGACGGCGACGACGGCGACGACGACGCCGCAACCGTTCGGAAGCTGTTGACGCCCCGGGGACAGCTCGTCGAGATCGAATCGGCCGATCGGACCGATGCGGACGGATCGAACACGATCCGGGTCGACGCACTCGGTCTCGAGAGCCTCTCGTGGCAGACCGAATCGGAATTGGCCGACCGGCTCGGTCGGCAGCCGCCGGCCGACTGGAACGCCGCCGACGCCACCGAGGTCGAGGGACCGTTCGCCGTCAGCAACGAGTACGCCGACGTCGAGATCGCGAAGGCGACGACGACGGACGGCGACGCGCTCGTGGTTCGCGCGCCGGTAAAACGGACCGAGATCCGGTTGCCCCCCGCGATGGTGGGCGCCCTCGCAGCACGTGACACCAGCCTCTTCTCGGAGTTTCTGGAGACACCACACGGGCCGCACGATCACTGAACGGCGTGTCACTCGACGAATGACCGAACGATCTCCATCGGGACGGTTCGCTCGTCGGCGTCGTGGATCGCACGCGAGACGTACGGCGATCGGAGCTCCAGTTCGTCCAGCCGCTCCCGATCGACCCATCGGACGTCGGCGACGCTGTCGGTCGCGACCACCCGTGGGTCCGCGGAGACGGAGCCCAGATACGTTATCGAGAGGAACGGCCCGTCGACGAAGGCGTCGTGTCCGAGATAGACGCCGACGAGGCCGGTCAGGTCCACGTCCACGCCGACCTCCTCCGAGAACTCCCGAACGGCCGTTTCGGCCGGTTCTTCGTCGGCTTCCACGCGTCCGCCGGGCAGGTTCCACGTCCCGCTGACCGGGGCTTTCCCCTCCTCAACCAGGAGGACGTCGTCATCGGTCCGCACGACGGTTGCGGCAACGAGCGTGTGCATACCGATGGTTGCCGACCGGATGCCAAAAGACCGGCGCCGATCGATGGCTCGCCGCCAGTGGCCCGCCACTATCCAAAAGATATAATAATCAATAGGGACTGTTCGTAGTAGAGAGTGCCAGTGGAACCCATGACAGATGAAGCCAATCAAGAGCCGGACGACCGGTTCCCGTGGCCGGATGAGGTCGAGATCCCCGACGACTGTGCAGGTTGGGAAGAGATGTATCCGCGGTACTTCCGGTTCGGCCAGGGGGCCGAGCGATCGGAACTGGAGCGGGACCGGTTCTGGTTCTGGGACCAAAAGGACAGCCCGAAACCGCTCCGTCCGTGGGACATCACCCTCTGTGTCGAGTCGATCACGATGCAGTTGTCACAAGCACAGAGCCGCGTGTTCGCGGTCCCGCCGGCGATGGGCATCGATCTGCGGATCATCGCGGGGTACTCGTACGCCTCACCGGTTCCCTGTACGGATCCGGAGCTGCTCGAGGAGCGCAAAGCCGTCTTCAGCGAGCGCAGCGAGTACGTCTACGAGAACTTCGAGGAGCTCTACGAGGACGAGTGGCTGCCCGCGGTCAAGGACATCGGCCAGGAGATCCGCGATCTCGACGTCCCGGAGCAACTTCCCGAATACGCCCCGGAGGACGTGGTCTACGACGCACAGGGGCTGTATCCCGGAGCGGTCGACATCCAGAGCGAGTACAACCGGTTACAGGAGCTGACGCTTCGAGGATGGCAACGTCACTTCGAGTACCTCAACCTGGTGTACCTGGCGTATCTCTCGTTCAAAGAGACGTGTGATGACCTGTTCCCCGACATCAGCGACGACGCCATCGGAAAGATGGTTACGGGACTGGAGACGGACCTGTTCCTCGCGGACGCGGTCCTCAACGATCTCGCACGGCAGGCGATGGAGTTGGGTGGGGACGTGCCGGAGATCCTCACGTCGGCGGGGACGCCCGACGAAAAGATGGCCCGGCTCGAGGAAACCGAGGCCGGCCGCGAGTTCCTCAAGGCCTTCGAGGACGTGAAGGACCCGTGGTTCCATATCACCGTCAGCAGGGGATACCACAGCGCGGACGGGTCGTGGCTCGATACGCTCGAGCAGCCGTTCGACCACCTCGAGGAGAAAGTGACCGCGCTCCAGGAGGGAACTGACATCGGGCGAGACATCGAGGCGCTGCAGGACGAACGCGAGGAGATCGTCGCCGAATACCGGAGCTATCTGAACGAGAGCGAGCGGGCCCGGTTCGATCAGGCCCACGAACTCGTGTTGACGGTCTACAACCACGCCGAGGACCACCAGTTCTGGATAGAGAACTGGCTCCACACGATCATCTTCCAGAAGCTCGATGAGTTCGGCCAACTGCTCGTGAACCACGGCTTCCTCGAGGAGCCCAGGGACATCACGTTGTTCGGTCGTACCGAAGTTCCGGAGTTGCTCGCGGACCTCGCCCGCGTCTGGTCGCAGGGGCACGGCGCACAGACCCCGGCCTACTGGAAGGAGGATGCCGCCGATCGAAAGCGCATCCTCGAGGCGGCCGAGGAGTGGTCGCCGCCCCCGGCGATCGGCGAACCGCCCGAGGAGGTCACCGATCCGATGGTGATCATGCTCTGGGGCATTACGACCGAAACCGTCCAGAACTGGCTCGGCACCGCGGGGGACGAGGACGGCTCGGAGATGAACGGCTTCGCGTCCTCCTCCGGGACGGTCGAAGGACCGGCGCGGGTCATCACCTCGGGAAGCGAACTGACGGCGGTCGAGCGCGACGAGATCCTCGTCGCACCGCTCACGAACCCCGATTGGACGCCGGTGCTGTCGAAGATCGCGGGGGCCGTCACGGACAACGGCGGCGCGACGAGCCACACCGCGATCGTCTGTCGCGAGTACGGCGTCCCGGCCGTCACCGGGGTTGGAACGGCGACGACACAGCTCGAGACCGGCGATCGGATCCGCGTCAACGGGACCGAGGGAACGGTCGAGGTCCTCGAAAAGGCGGAGCAACATTGATAGCGAACGAACCGAATGAGTACACAATGACCGACCCACAATACATCGTGGACTTCGCGTCCGAACGCTGCACCAAAGAGCACATCGACCTCGTCGGCGGGAAGAACGCCTCACTCGGCGAACTGATGGAGGCGGGCGAGAACGTGCAAGTACCGCCGGGGTTCGCGGTGACGACGGCGTTCTACGACGCGTTCCTCGAGGCACGATCGCTGGACGAGTACATCGCCGATCGGATCGCCGAGGTGGACATCGACGACGACGAGGCGGTGGCAGCCGCGAGCCGCGAGATCCGCGATCGGATCACGAACGCGTCGCTGCCCTCGTTCCTCGCCGAGGAACTGCAGTCGTCGTGGGAGCGACTGCAGGAGCGAACGCGGACGGCGGAGCTACAGGTGGCCGTCCGGTCGTCGGCGACGGCCGAGGACCTTCCCGACGCGAGTTTCGCGGGCCAGCAGGACACCTACCTCAACGTGACCGATCTCGAGACGGTCACGCAGCGAACCAAGGAGTGCATGGCGAGCCTGTTCACCGAACGGGCGATCACCTACCGGGAGAAGCACGGGTTCGACCGCGACGAGGTGCGCATCAGCGTCGGGATACAGAAGATGGTCGAGGCCCGGTCGTCGGGGGTGATGTTCACCGTCAACCCCGCGAACGGGGACCGGTCGAAGGTCCGGATCGAATCCAACTGGGGGCTGGGGGAAGCCGTCGTGAGCGGGATCGTCACGCCGGACAGCTTCCTCGTGGACAAGCCGGTGTACAAGATCGTCGACCGAAACGTCCCGGAAAAGGACGTGATGACCGTCCCGACAGATGCCGGTACCGAGGAGGTCGACATCGACGACGACAAGCGCGACGTACCGTCGGTGACGGCCGACGAGCTGATCGGCTTGACCGATTTGGCAACGACGATCGAGGACCACTACGACGAACCACAGGACATCGAGTGGGCCATCGAGGGAGAGGGCGAGGACAAACGGTACTTCATCCTGCAAAGCCGCCCGGAGACGGCCTGGGAGGAGGCGGGTGACGACGGCGAGGCAACCGACGACGGAAGCGAGCCGGACAGCGCGGCCGACCAGATCCTCGACCATTTATAAACAGTCGGGGAAGCCGCTTCGAAACGACGAAACGTGGGGTGTGAGACGGGACGGGGCCCCCGTCGGAGGGTGGAGCTAACGAGGGCATACGGGAACCGGTAGTCGATGCTGAAGCGGGTAAGTGAACGATCGACGATCGACGATCGGCGTCCCATCGACGTCGATCCACCGCGCTCGGCCGTCGGTAACTGTACCGCCAAGAGAAATACTCGCTGGCTGGACGGTATCGAGACATATTACAATAAATAGGTACGGGAATATGTTCGGAGAGGCGGTAGATGGTGCGGTGGATCAACGAGATCAACGCCTCAGATTGCGACATTACAGGAGGAAAATCCGGGTGAATTCGATGTTCACGGGGTTTTCCGGTGAAATATCACATCGATGGGTGAGAGATGCTCCGATGAAGTATCGTATATATAAACAGTCAGTTAACTGGACAGGATCTGGATGGGACATCGGAGACAATCGATCCGTTCGACGCGTTTTCGATCCGGTATCGCACAGGTGTGGGTCGGGGCGGACGAGCTACCAGCACGGATACGAGGTTCCTGCCGCTCTCCAGGAATACCGACGACGTGGTCATCGACCGGATTCCGAGTTCCGAGATACCAGGAAAACGGTTCTAAACCGAAGGAAAGATCACGATTATAACTGAATGATCGAGATAGAATTACATACATATGATAGTCATATTAAGGACTGTACTCCCGCGATATTTCCGAGATAAGTGGAATTCAGTGAGGGACGGAAGTGATCACTGAGGAAGGAACTACGGCAGGAGGATCGAGGTCGGTCTCCACGTACCGATCGGCACAAAACCACATCGACGCCTGCCACCGGTGGCAACGAACCGGTTGCAGCGCATCACCACCGTACAGCCGCGTGGTGCACTATCGAGGCAAGTCGAATCACGATCCCTTCGCCACGTTTTCCGAGGGGAAGCCGATCGGATCCCGAAACGGCGGGACATCGCGTATGGTATGAAAGCAACGAGAGAATACCGCGCGCGAGACGGTCTCGTATGCCGAACTCGTCTGAAATCGATGAGCGATCAGTCGGCACTCAGGTCGACGACGCGATTCGGAAGAACGTCGGCCTGATATCGCCGTGCCGCATAGATCGCGACGCCCGT
The DNA here is from genome assembly GCF_029889855.1 of Halopenitus sp. POP-27. NCBI lineage: Archaea > Methanobacteriati > Methanobacteriota > Halobacteria > Halobacteriales > Haloferacaceae > Halopenitus > Halopenitus sp. POP-27. The sequence goes on from NZ_JARANU010000001.1 coordinate 321,087, forward strand.
GGCGACGAGTCCGAGGTAGATGAAGAACGCCGTCGGCGTCGCAAGCGATACGTACACGAACGACAGAGCGTTGATCGCGACCGCAGCGATGGACGCCCGCCGGACGAGGGTCGGCGTGAGAAGCCGCGTCGACCGGAGCTCCTCACGCTCGAACACTTCGGGGAACTGTGAGGAAAGCCGGACGCCGATCAGCGGGCCGATGCTAAACGTCGAGAGGAGCGCAAGCGTCAGGGCGGTCGCAAGGACGCTGAGCGGAAGGCTCAGGAACGTCGTCGACGCCGCCACGAGGAACAACAGGGCCAGGAAATACTTCGGTTCGCCGTACCGGTTCGTTTCCGCGAGTATATCCGGGAGGAGTCCATCGGCGGAGGTCGCCTCGACGTACCGGTTCAACACCATAATGAGCATGATGCCGGAGGTGATACCAGCCAGAGCCGCACCGAATCCGACGATCATGATGAGCTCGGTCGGCAGGTACTGTAGGGAAACGAACGCGAGCGTTTGGTCAGCGAGGTCGGTGTACGAGATGATCCCAACGCTGACGAAGCCGACGAGCGTTGCCGCGGAGATGTTCGTGACCGAGGCGATCGCTATCGACTTCGTGACCTTGTCCTTCGCGTCCTTCACCCCGCCGGAGAAGTCGATCGTATAGAACGACGCCGCCGCGACGCTGTACAGCAACGCGAAGGCGGCAGCCATCCCGCCGATCGACGGAGTCGTCTCGGGAGCCAAGTTGGCCGGGTCGATGCTCTGGAGACCGGGACCGACGATGACCACGATGGATAGCAAAAGCAGCGTCGACAACACGATCTCGACGGCGCCGGCGATCCGAAGCCCGAACCAGACGACGATGAACGAGAACGCCATCATCGACAGGATCAACTGCTGTGTACTCAACGGCGTGAACGAGCTGGTGATCTGCGCGCCGGGGATGTACATATACTGAATGATCGAGACGGCGCTCAAGCTCGTCATCAACCAGACGGACAACCAGCCGGCGAGTTGGCTGAGCGATTTGCTCTCCGGAAACAACAGTCGCGAGGGGTAGAAGTAGTGGCCGCCGGACCGCGGCCACGCCTTGATCAGCGTGAAGTACGCCGGGAACGCGAGGAATATCGGCACGGCAACCAGAAGCCCCAGGGCCAATACCGCCGGTCCGGCCATCGAACCGGCGACGACGGGCGTCACCCAGAGTCCGCCTCCGACGCTGATGCCGACCGCGGCAGCGATGCTTGCGACGAATCCGATCTTGGTTTCTTCGATTTGGCTCATTGTTGGATGCTGATCCCGATTCGGTCGACCGGGATCCGGTTATGATGCCATGTATCCGCTTGGCACGGCATTGTAACTGTATACCAACGAACAGAGATTTATATATCTTTTGGTCCTCTCGCCGGATACGGAGCGGCGGATCAGTTCGCCACAGCCGTGCCAGCCGATCGAACGGCGTGTAAATGTCCCGTCCGAGGGAACCCGCAGGATGGCAATCTATTTTAGAGAGGGTTCTGTTCGAACGGATATGGCCGTCGAGTTGCCACAGCTGACCAGCGAGTGTACGGGGTTATTCATCGACGGAGAGTGGACTCCGTCGGATTCGACCGATCGGATATCGGTATCGACGCCGATCGACGGATCCGAATTGACGAGCGTGCCGGCGGGTTGCAACGCCGACGTCGACGCCGCCTACGAGGCGGCTGCAGCGGCCCAGTCGGAGTGGGCGTCGATCACGCCAGACGAACGGGCTGCAGTGCTTGCGCGGTTCGCCGAGCGGGTCGACGAACACGAGGATGCGCTCGTCTCCACGCTGGCGGCGGAGTCCGGAAGCGTGACGCTGAAGGGATCGGCAGAGCTCGATATCGCTCGCGGATTCATCGACTTCGCGGCGGCGCTCCCGCACGAACTCCACGGAACCACCGGTCCGGCGTCTGTTCCGAACAAGGAGAATCGTATCGAGCGCGAGCCCGCGGGCGTCGTCGGCGTGATCTCGCCGTGGAACTTTCCGTTCTCGTTGACGATCCGTGCGGTCGCCCCGGCGATCGCGCTCGGCAACACGGTCGTGATCAAGCCGTCCTCCGAGACTCCGATCACGAGCGGGCTCTGCATCGCCAAACTCTTCGAGTTGGCGGGGGCCCCGGCCGGCGTCGTCAACGTCGTCACCGGTCGTGGGTCGGACATCGGCGACCGAATGGCCTCACACCCGACCGCGGACGTGATCGCCTTCACCGGATCGACCGGCGTCGGACGACGTGTCTCGAAACTCGCCGCCGAACAGTTGACGCCGCAGGCGATGGAGCTCGGCGGAAACAACCCGCACGTGGTCCTTGAGGACGCCGACGTCGATATGGCGGTCGACGCCGGAGTGTTCGGGACGTACCTGCATCAGGGGCAGGTCTGTATCTCGCTGAACCGCCACCTCGTTCACGAATCGATCTACGACGAGTACGTTCGAAAGCTCACGGAACGAACCGAGACGCTGCCGATCGGCGATCCACGCGATGCGGAGACCGTCATCGGTCCGATCATCAACGAGACGGAACGGGACGAACTGCTCGAGTACGTCTCACGAACCGAAGACGCCGGCGCCCGTGTGGAGACCGGCGGCGACGCCGAGGGGCTGTACCTCGAACCGACGGTCCTCTCGGGAGTCCACAACGATATGGCCGCAGCCTGTAACGAGCATTTCGGACCGATCGCGCCGGTGATCCCCTTCGGTTCGGACGAGGAAGCGATCGAGATCGCAAACGACACCGAATACGGGTTGGCAGCCTCGGTCCATAGCGGCGACCGCCGCCGCGCCGAATCGGTGAGTCGGCGGATCGAGGCGGGTATGGTCCATATCAACGATCAGCCGATCAACAGTAATCCGCGGATCCCGTTCGGCGGCAGGAAGGACTCCGGGATCGGACAGTTCAACGGCGAGGCGATCGTCAAGAAATTCACCGACCCGAAGTGGATCTCCATCCAGACCGAGCCCCGATCGTATCCGTTCTGATCGGGTCAACATACTTGTAGCTACGACGAGACCATCATCCATGCACGAAATCACAGCAGCCGTGATGCGCGAGCCGGAACAGTTCAGCCACGAAACGGTCACCCTCGAGGACCCGAACGCGACCGAAGTCCTCGTCGACGTCCGGGCGACGGGCGTCTGTCACACCGATTATCACGCGTACACGAATCAGGACATCAACCGTCCGGTCGTGCTCGGCCACGAAGGTGCAGGTGTCGTCGAGGCGGTCGGCGAGCAGGTGACCGGCGTCGAGCCCGGCGATCACGTCGTTCTCTGGGTCATTCCGTCGTGTGGGCAGTGTGAATACTGCTCGTCCGGTCGTCCGTATCTCTGCTCACAATACACCGAGACTCGTGGGACGATGCCGGACGGCACGAAACGACTCGCCGATGAGGAGGGGTCGATCGACCATTTCTTCTCCCAATCGTCGTTCGCCACGAAGGCGGTCGTTCCCGAACGGTCAGCGATCCCGATCCGGGAGGACGTCCCCTTCGAGATCGCCGCGCTTCTGGGCTGTGGGATCCCGACGGGCGCCGGTGCAGTGCTGAATACCGCCACGGTCAGGGCCGGCGAGGACGTCGCCGTCTTCGGCTGTGGCGGGGTCGGTGCGAGCGCGATCCTGGCCGCGGACCTCGTCGGTGCACGAAACGTCATCGCCGTGGACATCGACGCGGACAAACTCGATCGGATGCGCGAGATCGGTGCAACCCACGTCGTCGACGCGTCCGAAACGGATCCAGTCTCGGAGATCGACCGACTGGTCGGCGGCGTCGACTACAGCTTCGAGTGTATCGGTCGATCACGGACGATCGAACAGGCGTTCAACGCGCTTGATCGTGGCGGCACCGCGGTCGCAACGACGACGAAAGATACCGGGTCGCTGGAGATCGACGGCAGCGCCTTCCTGATGGGCACCAGTATCGTCGGCAACATCGTCGGTTCGATCCGTCCGCGGGCCGATCTGCCGAAGCTGGCGGATCTGTACGCGGAGGACAAACTCGACCTTGATGCGCTGTTGACCGATACGTACCAGCTCTCCGAACTCGACGCGGCGTTCGAGGCGTTACACGAGGGGGATGGGATCCGAAACGTGGTTGAAATAGACGGATAAACCGGCCGGTGGTATCGGCTGCGTGTCAGGAGTACCGGAATTTCAGGTCCAACTCGTTGGTCGCGCTGAGAAGCACGTCCGGCAGTTGCTCCCGGAAGTACTCCCCCGAAAGACGATTCGCTGGACCCGGGATGGCGATGGCGGCGACCACCTCGTCACGGTCGAAGACCGGAGCAGCGACTGCGCGCAGGTTGGTGACGGATTCCTCGTCGTTGAAGGCGATGCCGCGGTCCCGTACCCGCTCCAGCTCATCGAACAGATCGTCGCGGTCGGTGATCGTGTTTTCCGTTCGTTCGGGCAATCCGTAGCAGTCGATGATCTCCCGAACACGGGCGTCCGGATAGTGTGCGATGAGTGCCTTCCCGGCCGCGGTACAGTGGACGTCGACGCGTTCACCCAGCGACGTCGCGGTCGGGACTGCGTGTTTTCCTTCCGCCTTCGCGACGTAGACGGCCTTGCCGTGCTCCTCGATGATGAACCACGCGACCTCGCCGGTTTCCGCCGCGATCGCCTCGAGAACCGGTTCGATGGTCTCGAGAATGCCGAGATCTCGCCGCGTATACGTCCCCAGCTCGTAGAACTTCATTCCCAACCGATACTCCCCGGCATCGTTGACGAGATAGTGGAGTTGGGTCATCGTCGTGAGGTAGTTGTATGCCGTACTGGTAGACATATCGAGGGTCTCGGCGACTTCCGTCAGCGTCGCTCCGTTCTCCCGCTTCAGCGTCTCGATGATCTCGAATGCCCGTGACACCGTGGAGAGTTCCGCCGTGTTCGAGGGGCCTGACATACCCTATACGGCGGTCTCGAGTCCGAAGAGGTTTCCGGTGCGGTATCCGGAGACGCTGCTCAACAATGGACCGACCGCGACCACACTCTCCGTCGTGAGACACCGAACGCGTGTTACGCCGAAACCGTGAGTCCATCCTCGGCGATCCGGACGGTTCCCGAGAAGACGTCGGTGGCCGTCGATCGCATCGCCGCCGTATCACGGAACGGCAGGAAGTGGGTCAGGACCAGCGTCCCGACGTTCGCGGCGTCGGCGATCTCTGCAGCCTCCCGCGCGGACGTGTGCACGTCGACGATCGGCGTGTCCTCCGGTTTCGGGTTCGTGGCCTGGAACTGTTTCCAACTCTCGGTATCCGCCGTCGTATTCGCGTCCGTTGGCTCGCGTTCCGGACCGACTGCCGCATCGTGGATCAGAACGTCGGCGTCCGCGGCGAAGTCACTCAACGAACCGATCTTGCTGGTGTCAGGGGCGTACACGACGGTCGATCCGTCGGCGTTCTCGATCCGGTAGGCGTAGGTCTCGATCGAGTGATCGACGGAGTGGGTGGAGACGGTCCAGTCGTCAGTCGACACGCGTGAGTCCGCAGATATCGTCGAGAACCCGATTTCGGAGATCCCCTCGACGGGTCGTCCGAACTTCTCCCGATAGCCGATGTCGGCTTCGTAAATATCACCGAGTGCGTCGATCAGTGCATCGGTTCCATCCGGGCCGTAGACCGTAAGATCGCGGCGACCGTACATCCAGCTGAGGATGGCGAAATGGAAAAACGACGCGTTGTGGTCCATATGGTGGTGGGTGAGAAACAGGTTCGTCACGTTTCGGAGCTTGAACTCGTTATCGAGCAATCGCTCGACGGACATCGGACCACAGTCGAAAAGCAGCGGCTCGTCATCGACCGTCACGACGATGCTCTGGCCGCCGCGGGACGTCTGTGCGAGTGGCGAGCCACTGCCGAGGATGGTTACCTCCATATATGACGTTATTCAAAGACCCAGTATATATATTTAGTCCCTCAGGAGTGGAGACGGAGCAACGGACAACGCGAGGGGAGACACGGCGAACTGACGGCAGGGACGAGTCAGTGATGGTCTTCGGGCCCGTGCGGCTGTTCAAGATACTCGGAAAAGACAGTGTGATCCCGTCGAGCCAACCCCTCGAGTCCGGCCGGTGTGATCTGGATCCGTTCACGCTTTTTCGGCGCGTGGATCTCGAGCGTCGTCCGAACCGGGGACTGCAGCCGCCGGACGCGAACGTATGCATACTCGTTCATCAGTTCGAACTCGACGTCACAATCGACCTCGTCGGCGTCTTCCTCGAGCGGCTCCGCATCGTTCTCGTCGACGGGCTCGACCGTGAAGACGTCCGGACTCTGCCAGGTCAACGACTCCAAGCCGAGTGCGTCGACCGATAACGTCCGTGCCTCGGCCGACGACTCGAACTCGACGCGCTCACCCTTCGGAGTCTCGATCTTTCGGACCGTTACCGTCCGCTCGGTCGACGACACGTCGAACTCCTCGACCGTGCTCACGTACGGCCGTCGGTGGTTGCGATCGGTCATAGGAACGTGGAGATCTTGCTGATCCCCAGGGTGGTGTGATCCGGAAGGATCGTCCGCTGTGCGATCGTGAAGCCGTCCTCCGTTCGACCGAGCGTGTCCTCCCGTCGGATCGAAAGCAACGAGTAGTCGGTCGTATCACCCTGACTGTAATAAAGGAGGACGTTGCTCGTTGCGGAGACCGTCTCCTCGGTCCACTCCTGGAGCGTCACGTTGGTGACGTATCTTCGAACCCGAGCGGGTGGACGTTCCGCCCACGCGTAACTCGAGTCGAACCGCTCGACGCGAGCCTTGAGCGAACCGTAATCCTCGTCGAAGAAGTGTGCCTCGTCGTCGAATTCGGCGGGCTCGTACTCCTTCATCAATCGACGGGGCATCCGGTATTGGATGCCCTCCTCGATCAGATCGAACCACTCATCGAGATCGCGGTTATCGAGGAGATCCGCTTCGCGTGTGTAGAAGTTCCGGAGGTCACGCTCGAGGACGAGCTCGCGCAGTTCGTCCGCGTCGACGCCGTCGATCGCGTCGCTCATTGTGGCCGGTCCTCCTCGTCGATCACCGTCTCGTACCACTGTTCGTGGAACTGTCGCATCCCGCCTTCCTGAAGGTTTTCGGTGTAGGCCGTTCCCGGACCGGCCCACTCCTCGTCGATGTCGACGTCGGTCATCCACTCCATCCCCATCTGGTAGTTGAGGTCGTAGTTCTGCTTCCGTGCGACCTGGGCCCGAGCCGAGTCCGTGATACCTTCCCACAGACTGATGTCGTCCTGCTCGAAGTTCCCGGTTGGGCCGAAGTTGCCGGAGTACATCTTGTACATCCGCTCTTTGAACTCCTGGGACGCGTTCTTGGGAACCAGCGCCCAGCTCCAGATCTCCATCGTGTCCGGACCGACCGGTCGCCACTTGCGGATCGTGAAGAACGGACAGACGTCCTTCGCGCTGTCGTCGGTCGTGTTGCCGAAGTGGATGAACCCGAAGTTCGGGAAGATCGCGCCGACGAACTGGAGCGCCCGTCGTCCGATGTCGAACTGCTCCTCGGAGAGCCCATCAGCCGTGAGGAGCGACTGCACCTCCTCGGGGTAGGTGAGATACACCGACTCGTCCAACATCCGCGTGCTCAGCGTGTGGCCGTCGACGTAGACGTGCCGATCGATGCTCTCGCCGGTACCGGCGCCGCCGACCGTCTCCTCGCCGCCGAGTTCGAGATCGAGGATCGAACCATGGGCCCACGCAGTGTGGTAGCTGTCGCCGTTGAGGTTCTCGGACAGAACCTTCCAGTTCGCGTCGATCTCCCACCGGTGGGGTTCGCCCATCACCTCCATCCCGCCATCGGCGAGGTCGAGCTGGATGTCGAGATACCATTTGAAGTCGCCGAGGTGTTCCTCGAGTGACGGTCCGTCCTCGGCGAGTGAGCCGAACACGAGCCCCTTGTAGCTCTCGAGACGCGGGGCGTGAAACAGTCCGTTTTCGTCCCGGTCGAGGTTCTTGAATCCGGCACTCTTCTGTGGGACCCCGATGAGGTCACCGTCGTTCTTGTAGGTCCACCCGTGGTACGGACACCGAAAGTGAGAGGTGTTGCCCTGCTCGGCCCGGCACAGCTGGGCGCCGTGGTGTCGGCAGGCGTCGAACAGAAGGTTGATCTCGCCCTCCTCATCCCGAACGAAGATGAACGGATCGTTGCCGATGTACCGTCTCGCGTAGTCGCCGGGCTCGGGGATCTCCGACTCGTGGCCGACGAAGATCCACTCGTTGCCGAAGATCCGGTCCATCTCGAGGTCGTGAACGTCCGGATCGTTGTAGAACTGAAGCGGGAACTTCCCCTCTTCAAGGCTCTCAGCGACGCTATGGACGACCTCGTCCTCGATCGAGGAGTCCTGTGACTTTGCCATACACACGCATATGTACACTAATGATTGATAAGGGTAGTGGTTGTGAACGACACGCGGACTCGGGATCTCGAGCGGACGTCCTCCGCGACACCACCGGTCGCGTAGCCCACCGGGTCGATCCCGTCGGGGTGAAGGATAACTTCCATATATTTCGGAAACCGATCTACGCGGATCCGCGTGCGAACGGGTTCCCAATAACAGTCTATCGCGGCCCATACTCCGAGATCCCATCCATGAGTGAATGTTGGAACCATTATAATTACAAAGCTATGCCTGTGAGATTCTTGAATACATTTGTTCCGAATATATGAGAACACAGTGGAATCGGATCGAGACGTCGAGACGGCATCTCGAAACGGGAACGTCCACACACGGCCCATTCGTTCCGCCACCGAACACACGTGTCGGAACGGCCAGCCGGGCAGGATGGCCGACCACGAGTCAATACCCGAGCGCGAACAGCTCGTTACTGGCGACCAGACAACCCATACCCAACAGGATACTCGCGAGGAACCCGAACGAGAGCTCCCACGTGAATACGTCCGCTAGCGCACCGACGACGATCGCACCGGTACCGCCGAAAACGCCGTAGATAGTTCTCGGCAATCCGAACTCGGTTCCGACGGTCTCCGTAGCGGACCCATTGACGAGCCGCGAATCGATGACGGCGACGCTGCTCGACCCGACCGCGATCAGCACGGTTCCAACGACGAGTGAAAGCGCCTCCGGCCGGAGGATCAAAAGCAGAATACCGCCCCACCCGGCGAAGAAACAACTCGCGAGCGTCGCGTCCTCCCCGTACGCGTCGGCGACGCGTCCAACCACGACCTGCAGCGGGATCAAGACGACGAAAAACGCCGTGAAGACGGCGCCGGCGATCGTCGGCGAGTACCCACCATATTGGACGAGGAACGTGGGAATGAACGTGAACAGTCCGGTCGCGGCGAACATCGCAACGATGCCGATACAGATGGTGAAACCGATCGACGGTCCCCACAGGACCCCGGCGAGCTGGTCGTGATCGAACGCCTCTCGAAGGCGTCCCTCGGGGCGAGGAGGATCCCTCACCCGAACCGTCCACGCGAACAGCACGAAGACCGGAACGGCCGTGAGGATCACGAGCACTGCGGCAGGTCGCCACCCGTACTGGATGCCGACCCACGAGGCGACGGCGGGCGCTATCAACCCACCGGCGGGCATACCGATGTTGTGTACGCCGATCGCCATCCCCGTATTGTCGTACAGTCGTGACAGGAGCGCGGTCGCGGCGCTGTAATGTAATCCGCCGACTGCTCCAAGCAGTATCGTCCCGAGGAGAAAGACGACGTACACCGGGGCGAAGGCGACGATGAGGCTCGTGACTGCCGTTCCGGTGAGCGCCGCTAGAATAACCGTCCGCTCCCCATATCGATCGGCGAGGAAGCCGCTCGGGAACTGCGTGAAAGAGTAGGCAGCCCACATCCCTGACAGGGCGATCCCGATCTCCGTGTTCGAAATGCCGAAATCGGCGGTTATCAGCGGAACGAGCGGACTGAGGGCGAGTCGGCCGAACGCGGTCACGAAGAACGCAAGCGTACACAGCAACAGGACGATCGATCTGTAGGTGTAATCGAGTTTCATAGATCGGATCCCGCGATGGCACGGCACGACCGCTGGGAACGTCTCGTTCCGTTAGACATCGAGTTCGAGGCCGTCCTCGGCGATGACGACGGATCCGTCGAAGGATTCGGTCGCCCGTCGACGCATCTCGTCCGTGTCTCGATACGGAAGGAAGTGGGTCAACACGAGCGTCTCCACGCCGGCCGAACTCGCGATGTCGGCTGCATCAGCCGCGGAGCAGTGGTTCTCCTCGACGGCGTTGCTGCGGTACGGCGAATCGGCTCGGTACTGATCCCAGACGAAGCCGTCGTCGGGGACCGCGTCCTCGGAGTAGGGACCGATACAGGCGTCCTGGACGAGGACGTCGGCGTCCCGTGCGAAGTCGACCAACGCCGGCAGTTTGCGCGTGTCCGACGAGAAGACGAACGTCTCGCCGGTCTCGTCGTCGGTGACTTTGAGCGCGTACGTCTCGATGGAGTGGTCGACGCTGAGCGCCGTGATCGTGTGTCCGTCGATCGTCGTCGAGAACCCGTCGTCGATCCGCACGGTATCGATGTCGGTGATCCCCGCCGACGGATAGATGTCCGTTCGGTAGTCGAGGTCCTCCGCGTAGATGTCGTACATCGACTCGACGAGCGTGTCCGTGTTGTCCGGCCCGTAGACGGTGAGCGATTCGCGGCCACCCTGGGCCCAGCTCGTGAAGACGAAGTTGTAGAAGGCCGCGTTGTGATCGAGGTGGTGATGCGTGATGAAGAGGTCCTCGATCCGCCCGTAGTCGATCTCGTTCTCCATCAACCGATGGACCGTGTTCGGACCACAATCTATCAGGAACATCTCGGTATCGGTCTCGACGACCAGACTCGTTCCCGCACGCTCGAGTGTCGGGATGGGACTGCCCGTCCCTATGAGGGTGACTTGCACATCGTCGGCTTATGAGTAATGAAATAAATAATTTGAGGATCCATATGTCGCCTTTATTATCTTTTGGTAGCACGGGCGGATGAAAAGTCGTGACACGTTTTAACAAAATATAAACAGAATGAAATATTTATAATCATAAGATTAGACTATTTTAACATATCTCATATATTTATAACACAGTGCAATTTCCGTGTCGTTCATATCCGCAATCGACGCCGCGTCGGTGGTGACTATAGATCCGATCAGCGTCGACGAGAAACAGTATCCCACCGATGTCAATTTTTACGACGTTACTGGGACTCCTCATTCGTACAAATAGCCGTTTTAAACCTTTTAAGCCGAGATTCAGTCGTTTCTGAAGCCGGATCGATACAGCATACTGCTGATCGGTGAACCGGATCATACTCTCGGCGACTGCGGTCCGACCCGAACCGGGATCGAATCACGTCGTAGATCAGCGTTCCGTACCGGATCAGAGACTGACTTCCAACGTCACCACTTGCTAAATATATCAGATTTAAATATAATATGTAAAAAGAGAATTTTAGGCACAGGTCCGAAAACCGATCCGGTACGTCGATCGAGATCGCCAGTTGCTGGGTCACGAGATCCGTCTCGATCGACTCGCATTGACCCGACGGAACTCACGGAGTCGACGGGACGCGGCGAAGGACGGGGCGAGACGGAACGAGACCGATCGACCCTCCGGCGGCGATCACCCGTCTCGCGACTCCGAATCGCGGTCGAGCGCGGCGCGTCGCTGCTCGTATTCGTCGTCGGTCAGATCGCCGCGGGCGTACGCGAGCCGGAGTTCCTCGATCGCCCGGTCCGAGTCGTCGTCGCGTCCCGCGATCGTCCTGTAGACGAGGTACCCGCCGCCAACGAGGACGGCGAGGAACAGGAGCTGCATCGCGACGCCGACGAGGACCGTCCACCCCGCCGACGTTCCGTCACCCCACATCCCGCAGGCCCGCATATGTCTCTTATGCGCGACAGCGGCTGCCCACGGAGCGCGATG